>JAIPDC010000254.1 GCA_021737865.1 Rhodoferax sp. | reverse complement strand
GGTGCCACGCCAATGGCTTTGAGCTGATCGGCCACGCCGCTTTCGGTCATGGCCTCCAGCTGGCCATTGACCGCCTCGCCCCGGTTGTTGCGCCCCCGCCATTCGTACAGTGCCATGCGGATCAGTCCTCGTCTTCCGAGTCACCCACATCAAAGCCGACACGCAAGGCCTCTGCCAATGAGGTGCGGCCCTGGCGCACCATTTCGAGGGCATGGTAGGCCATGGTGTGGCCCTTCATGCGTTCGCGCGCGGTGCGCATGAAGCCGGCGGGGTCGGAGCGCGAGGCAGCCTGCGTCAGCTCGGCGTCCATTTCCAGCAGTTCGTAGACGCCCTGGCGGCTGGAGTAGCCGGTGCCGTTGCAGGCCGAGCATCCCATGCCGCGCTTGGGCGTCACGGTGTCGCCCGCTGCCAGCATGGAGTCCAGCCAGGACTGCTCCTGTGGCGTAGGCAGCTGCGGTGCTGCGCATTCTTTACAGTTCAAACGCACCAGTCGTTGCGCAATAACGGCCTGTAGCGAGGTCGACACCATGAAGGGGGGCACGCCCATGTCGAGCAGGCGAAACGGGGTGCTCATGGCATCGCGGGTGTGCAGGGTGGACAGCACCAGGTGGCCGGTAATGGCCGCGCGCATGCCGATCTCAGCCGTTTCGGCATCCCGCATTTCGCCCACCAGCACCACATCGGGGTCTTGGCGCAGCACGGCGCGCAGCACGCGGGCAAAGGTCAGGTCAATCTTCTCATTGACCTGCACCTGCGAGAGGCCGGGCAGGCGGTACTCGATCGGGTCTTCCACCGTGATGACCTTGAGCTCGGTGGCATTGATTTCGGCCAGCGCCGCATACAGCGTGGTCGTTTTCCCCGAACCTGTGGGCCCGGTCACCAGCACCATGCCAGCACTGCGCCCCAGCACTTCACGGAAGCGCTTGAGCATGCCGTCGGGCATGCCAATGCTGTCCAGGCGGCGCATGCCGGCACCCTGGTTGAGCAAACGCATCACCGCTGCTTCGCCATAGGCGGTGGGCAATGTGGAGAGGCGCACGTCGATGGTGTTGTCTTTCAGGCGCACACTAAAGCGGCCGTCCTGCGGCAGGCGCTTCTCGGAAATGTCCAGGCCCGCCATCAGCTTGAGCCGCTGCGCCAGCGCAGCGCCGATGCGCTTGTCGGCCTTGGTCTGGGTTTGCAGCACACCATCCACCCGCACGCGGACCTGCAAGCCGTCTTCCTGTGGCTCGATGTGCACGTCCGACGCGCCCACCTGCATGGCATCTTCAAACAGCGACTGCAGCAGCCGCACCACGGGCGCGCCTTCCAGACCCACCGAGGCGCTGAGTTCGCCAAAGTCGACCGCATCGCCGATGTCTTTTTCCAACGCCCGCGCCAGTCCGCTGATTTCTTCGGTGCGCCGGTACAGGCGGTCAAACGCCAGCGCCAGGCCGCTTTCGGGCACGGCCGCAATGGCAATGTTGCGTTTGAGAATGCGGGTCAGTTCGTCAAAGGCGAACAGGTCCAGCGGGTCGCCCAGCGCCACCAGCAGCGTGTCGCCCTTGTCTTCGAGCACCAGCGCCTTGAAGCGCCGCGCCGCCGACTCGGGCAGCAGCTTGACGACCTCGGCCCGAAACGGAAAGGTCTTGAGGTTGACAAATGGAATGCGCAGTTGGCGGGCCAAACCGTTGGCCAGCAATTCTTCGGTAATGATGCCGGTCTCGATCAGCAAACGGCCCATCTTCTTGCCGGTGGTGCGCTGCAAATCGAGCGTTTGCTGCAACTGCTCTTGTGAAATCAGGCGCTGCTGCACCAGCACGTCGCCCAAGCGCAATTTTTCGGGGCGACCGGGGGCAGGTCGTGGAGCGTCCGGTGCGGTGGGCGCGCTGGCTGCCATATTCATGCGCTGTTCCTTTTGCGTTTAGACAAAAATAATAGCACGCGTCACAAGCCCGGCCGCTGACGCAGCGCTTTGTGCCGAAGGCACTCGCTTTATACTGCGCCAAACACCCCTTGGAGAATTCTTATGAAACGCACCCGACAGGCCGGCTTTACCATCATCGAACTGGTCATGGTGATCGTGATTTTGGGCATCTTGGCGGCGATCGCGCTGCCCAAGTACGTCAGCTTGCAGACCGATGCGCGCAAGGCGAAATTGAACGGGGCCAAGGGAGCCATCGCCTCAGCCATGGCCATGTCGCATGGTAAATCGCTGGTTGATGGGGCCGCGGTTCTCACGCAAACATCGGAAGGTGTCACGGTAACGCTGGCCTTTGGTTACCCGAATGCTGCCAGCATTGCAGCCGCAGCCGGTATTGTGAGTACGGATTACGACCTGGATGCCACCGTGACCAATGTGCTAACCGTTTCTCCAACGGGGGTGACTACGGTGGCCAGCTGCAAAGTGGTCTACACCGGGGCGACGAGTGCCACCGTGCCCGCCACGCTGGTGATAACCTCAACCGACTGCTCCTAACGTCCAACTTTAGACCCGAAGCAGAGGAGCGCCCACCCGGCGCTCTTTTTTTTGCCTACAAATTCGGGGCCAGCAAGCGCTGCAATTCGGTTGCCTTCAAGTTGCGCCGGCTAGCCAAGTCCTGCAGCTGGTCATCTCCAATCTTGCCGACGCTGAAATAGGTGCTCTGCGGGTGCGCAATGTAGAAGCCGCTCACGCTGGCGGCTGGCGTCATGGCCAGGCTTGTCGTCAGGCCCATGCCGATCTCTTCGCACTGCAGCAGTTCAAACATGTCTTGCTTGGCGCTGTGGTCGGGGCAAGCCGGGTAACCGGGAGCGGGGCGAATGCCCTGGTACTTTTCTGCAATCAGGTCGTCGGCCGCAAGCGCCTCCTGCGGCGCATAACCCCACAGGTCGGTGCGCACCTTGCGGTGCAGACATTCGGCAAAGGCCTCGGCCAGACGGTCAGCCAGCGACTTGAGCAGGATGGCGGAGTAATCGTCGTGGGCCGCCTCAAAGCCCTGCGCACGCTTGTCAGCACCAATGCCGACGGTCACGGCAAAAACACCGGCGTAGTCCGCAATATTTGAGCCATTTAGGCCTCCAGCCCCCGTGGAATATGCGTGAGCCGCTTCTAATTTAATAGCGTCATGCGGCGCGACAAAATCCGCCAGGCAGCGGCTGGGCATCTGCACGCCGTCAACCACCTGCTTTTCGGTCTGCTGGCGCAGGCCGTACCAGGTCAGGGCGCGCTCGGTGCGCGACTCGTCGGTGTAGAAGGCGATGTCGTCCTCGCCCACGCGGTTCGCCGGGTACAAGCCGACCACGGCGTTGGCGGTCAGCCAGCGGCCGTCCACAATCTTCTTCAGCATCGCCTGACCATCGGCGAAAACGCGCCGCGCCTCGACACCCACCACCGCATCGGTCAGGATGGCGGGATAGGGTCCGGCCAGATCCCAGGTCTGGAAGAAGGGTCCCCAGTCGATATAGCGGACCAGTTCACCCAGGTCAAAGTTCTTGAACACGCGCCGGCCGATGAATTTGGGCACCGTCGGCGTGTAAGTGTTCCAGTCAATCACGGTTTTGTTGGCACGGGCACGCTCCAGACTCCACAGCGGGGTCTGCTTCTTGTTGGCATGCTGGCGGCGCACTTTTTCGTAATCGCCGTTCAAGTCGTCAATAAACTGGGCAGCACCGTCACCGAGCAGGCTTTGCGCCACGCCCACGCTGCGCGAGGCATCGGGCACGTAAACAACCGGGCCTTCGTAGTGCGGGGCAATGCGCACGGCCGTGTGCACGCGGCTGGTGGTGGCGCCGCCTATGAGCAGCGGTATCTTCCTCTGGCGGAAGTGGTCGTCCTTTTGCATCTCGGCGGCCACGTACTGCATCTCTTCCAGGCTGGGCGTGATCAGGCCGGACAGGCCAATGATGTCGGCGCCCTCGGCCTTGGCACGCGCCAGCACCTCATGGGCCGGCACCATGACGCCCATGTTGACCACATCAAAATTGTTGCACTGCAGGACGACGGTCACGATGTTCTTGCCGATGTCGTGCACGTCACCCTTGACCGTGGCGATGACGATCTTGCCCTTGCTCTTGACGTCGCGCCCGGCCGCTTCGTCCAGCCGTTTTTCTTCTTCGATATACGGAATCAGGTGCGCCACGGCCTGCTTCATGACCCGGGCGCTCTTGACCACCTGGGGCAAAAACATCTTTCCCTGGCCGAACAGGTCGCCCACGATGTTCATGCCGTCCATCAGCGGACCTTCAATCACGTGCAGCGGGCGCCCGCCAGTGGCCAAAATGGCGCGGTAGGCTTCCTCGGTGTCCTGCGTGATGAAGTCGGTGATGCCGTGCACCATGGCATGGCTCAAACGCTGGCCCACCGATGCGGGGGCGTCCACAGTGCCGCGCCACTCCAGCTTTTTGCTCTCGTCTTTGGCGCCGCTCCTGGCGGTCTCGGCAATCTCGACCAGGCGCTCGCCGGCATCCGAGCGGCGGTTCAGCACCACGTCCTCGACCCGCTCGCGCAGCACGGGCTCCAGGTCGTCATACACGCCCACCATGCCGGCGTTGACGATGCCCATGTCCATGCCCGCAGCAATCGCGTGGTACAGAAAGACGGTGTGGATGGCCTCGCGCACCGGGTCATTGCCGCGAAAGGAAAAGCTCACGTTCGACACGCCGCCCGACACTTTGGCGCCGGGCAGCCTGGCCTTGATCCAGCGCGTAGCCTCAATGAAGTCGACTGCGTAGTTGTTGTGTTCGTCGATGCCGGTGGCGATGGCGAAGATGTTGGGGTCGAAGATGATGTCTTCGGGCGGGAAGCCGACCTCGTCGACCAGGATGCGGTAGGCGCGCTCGCAGATTTCGATTTTTCGCTGGTAGGTGTCGGCCTGGCCTTTTTCATCAAACGCCATCACCACGGCGGCGGCACCGTAACGGCGCACCAGCTTGGCCTGGCGTTTGAACTCGTCAACGCCTTCCTTCATGCTGATGGAGTTAACGATGCCCTTGCCCTGCACGCAGCGCAGCCCGGCCTCGATGACGCTCCATTTGCTGGAGTCAATCATCACCGGCACGCGGGAAATGTCGGGTTCGGACGCAATCAGATTGAGGAACCGCACCATGGCGGCCTGGCTGTCCAGCATGGCCTCGTCCATGTTGATATCGATAACCTGGGCCCCGTTTTCGACCTGCTGGCGCGCCACGGCCAGCGCCTGCTCGAAGTCACCGTTGAGGATCATGCGGGCAAAGGCCTTGGAGCCGG
>JAIPDC010000253.1 GCA_021737865.1 Rhodoferax sp. | reverse complement strand
GAAAATCCAATAAAAACAATTAGATACAAGGCATATCTAATGTTTTTAATCACTTTGCAACACCTTTGAAGAGCATTGAAAAATTCTGACTGGTCGCTTCGCCAATCTCCTCAACACTGCAGGATCTGACTGCGGCCAACTGCTTTGCCACATACGGCACATAAGACGGGTTGTTGGTCTTGCCGCGGTATGGCATCGGAGCCAAGTAGGGGCTATCGGTTTCGATCAGTAAACGGTCAAGAGGAATCCAGGATGCCACATCACGCAAATCCTGAGCGGTCTTGAACGTCAGGATGCCGGAAAATGAAATGTAAAAGCCCATGTCGAGTGCTTGTTTGGCTACGTCCTGACTTTCGGTAAAGCAATGAAAAACGCCGCCAGCCGCTCCAACCGAGCCATCCTCCCCCTCCTCGCGCAGAATCGCCAAAGTATCGGCAGATGCGCTTCGTGTATGGATCACCAGTGGCTTTTGCAGTTGGCGTGCGGCCCGAATGTGTGTACGAAAGCGCTCGCGCTGCCAGTGCATGTCGGCGTGGGTGCGCTGCCCGATCCGGTAGTAGTCCAAACCCGTCTCACCCACAGCGACTACACGGGGTAAACGCCCCCTTGTCAGCAGATCGTCCAGGGTTGGCTCTGTGACGCCCTCGTTGTCGGGATGCACACCAACGCTGGCCCAGAAGTTGTCAAAGGTGGTGGCCAAGCCGTGCACATCGTCAAACTCCTCCAGAGTCGTACATATGCAAAGTGCCCGATCAACCTGCGCTTGCACCATAGCCTGGCGAATCTGAGGCAGTGTGTCAACCAATTCGGGGAAGGTTAGATGGCAATGGGAATCTGTAAACATGATTGGCGCCAACACGAGGCGCAGCCATAGGCAGCGCCACGCGTCAAAAAAAAACTTAGATGGTCTGCGTAGGGCGCTCTGAGGCCATATGCGCACCCAGAATCTCTTCGATTTTGAGTTTGAGCGCGCGCGCTTTTTCGTCCTTGGGGAACGTAATGCCAACGCCTTGCGTACGTCCGCCGGCGGCCTTGGCGGGTGTCACCCACGCCACTTTGCCGGCAACTGGATAGCGTTGCATATCCTCCGGCAAAGACAACAAAACGTAAACATCGTCGCCTAAGCCGTATTCCCTGGCAGTAGGAATAAACACTCCGCCGTCGGCGAAGATCGGGATGTAGGCCGCATACAGAGCCGCTTTCTCCTTGATCGACAACTGGATGACACTGGGTCTGGGTGGTGTGGTGCTTGAGGTGGTGGTCATCGTTTACCTGCTTCCTGCCGCGAGTTTAGAGCCGAATGCGCCTGCCCGACAAGCGATTCCAGCATCAAGCCGGCGTTAAACGGGTGATCCATGGTCCGCATGGACCGCGCCAACGCCCTGCTCCATTCGGTTAGCGCGGAAAACCCCGGGCCGCCAGGCAGGTCCGCAGCGACAAAAAACCGAGGTGCTGCACCAGCATGCAACGCCATCAAGTCGTGGCATAGCTTGTGAAGTGCGTCAATCGTCTGGGGCAGTGTCCAGTCCTTGAAATAGCCAATATCGCCCTTGGCTGCTGCCCTGGGCAGCAGCGACCACGCGTTGGACTCCCGCCCCGACGAAGCGAAGGCCAAGGCATCGTCCGGTCGACCACCCATGGCCATCAACAAACTTTTTGCCTGCGCCGCGTCCAGGCCTTGCGACTGCAGCCAGGACTGGCTGGTTTGGGCGTCCGGCCACAGCATCGAATGTCCAAGACAGCGGCTGCGAATGGTGGGAAGTAGTTGGTGAGCAGACTCGCTGGCCAGAACAAACTTCACGTCCCCGGGCGGCTCTTCCAGCGTTTTTAACAGTGCATTGGCAGTGATCGTGTTCATTTGCTCGGCAGGAAACACCAAAACCACCTTGCCGCGCCCACGTGCACTGGTGCGTTGGGAAAACTCAACCGCTTCGCGCATGGCGTCAACCCGTATTTCCTTGCTGGCCTTGCGCTTTTTGTCATCAATCTCGGACTGGGCTTTCTCGCTCAAGGGCCAACCCATTGCGATCAGCGTCGTTTCTGGCATCAAAACACACAAATCGGCATGGGTATGCACAGCGATGGCGTGGCAGCTGCCGCAGGTCCCGCACGCCCCCGCCTGACCCGGTTGCTCGCACAACCAGGCCCGTGCCAGCAGGAGTGCCAAGGCGTACTGCCCCAAACCGGAGGGGCCATGCAGCAACCATGCGTGCCCGCGCTGTGCCAGCAACTGCTGCGCCTGCAGCGCAATCCAGGGCTGCGTCTCAGATTTCGCTGCTTCGTCTGTCACGACAAAATACCCTTCTCACGGACCGCTCTGTCGACTTCGCTCCAAACCGATTGGGCATCCTGATCCGCGTTGATGCGCGCAAACCGCCCCGGGTCAGCGGACATCCGGCTGGCATATCCCCCTGCAACGCGCTCAAAAAATGCCTGTGGCTGGGATTCAAACTTGTCCGGTGTACGCGCCCCTGCGAGTCGCAGCGCTGCCACGTTCGCGGGCAGATCAAACCAGATAGTCAGGTCAGGCTGAAGCACCCCGCCCTGGACCCAGCGCTCCAGCGTGACCAGAATGTCCCAGTCAAATCCCCGCCCTGCCCCCTGGTAGGCAAACGATGCATCGGTGAACCGATCGCACAGCAGCACTTCGCCTCGCGCCAGAGCTGGTTGAATGACACGGTGAATGTGGTCGCGCCGGGCTGCAAATACGAGCAAAGCCTCGGTCATTGCGTCCATGGGGTCATTCAGAACCATCTGCCGCAACTGCTCAGCCAACGGCGTTCCACCAGGCTCGCGCGTGAGCGTGACAACCCTTCCCTGTGCCCGCAAGGCTTGCGCCAGGCGCTCGATGTGGGTGGACTTACCGGCACCATCAATGCCTTCGAAAGTTATAAAAAGTCCGTTCATTGCCTCAATCATTGGGTTCACTGCCCGCGCTGGTATTTATTAACCGCCCTATTGTGCTCGTCCAGCGTATTGCTGAACTGGCTGCTGCCGTCGCCGCGGGCCACAAAGTAGAGTGCTTTGGACGTTGCCGGCTGAACCGCAGCCAGCAGCGAGGCTTTGCCGGGCATGGCAATCGGTGTGGGCGGCAGTCCGACCCGCGTGTAGGTGTTCCAGGGGGTATCAGTTTGCAGGTCTTTCTTGCGCAAATTGCCATCAAACGCGGCCCCCATGCCGTAGATTACGGTCGGGTCCGTTTGCAGACGCATTCCGATGCGCAGGCGGTTGCTAAACACCGCGGCAATATTGGCGCGGTCCTTGGGCGAGCCGGTTTCCTTTTCAACAATACTGGCCAGAACAAGCACTTCCTCCGGTGATTTCAATAGGGATGCCGAGTCTCGCAAAGCCCAGGCAGCGGCAAGGCGCTTGTCCATGGCATGCACGGCACGCAACATGACGGCCATATCGCTCGATCCCTTGCTATAAGTGTAGGTATCGGGAAAGAAATGCCCCTCTGCCGGCGTGCCTGACTTGCCCAACTGGTTCATGATGTCTTCTGCCGTCAGCGCCCGAGAGTCCGGCTTGAGCTGCTCGGCCTTTCCCAATGCCTCCCGAACCTGGCGAAACGTCCACCCCTCTACAAGCGTCACGCTGCGCAGAGCCTCTTCTCCGCGCACCAGTTTTTGCAAAAGACTACGTGGCGTGGTCTGACGGTCGAGTTCGTAGCTTCCTGCCCTGATCTGTCGGGATTGGCCCGAGAATCTGAACCAGGCGTAAAGCAACCCGGCATTCACGTTGACACCTGCGTCCTGCACTGCGGACGCAATGTCACGCCCACCCATGCCAGGCTCGATGGAAAGGTCAACCGTGGGGTTTGGCAAGTCAAACGGTTGGTCCAGCCACAGGTATGCAGCACCTGCAACACCTAGCAGCAGGGCTACTACGACGGAAAAAAGCAGGCGCACAGCCTTACAGTCCTTGTGAAATCATGGAAGGAATCATAATTCAGCGCATGAACACGATGACAACCCCGACTTCCGCCGACGGCGTGCAACCTGAAACGCTGGATGGCGTGGCACTTCTGACCCACTTGGGAATCATCAAGGTTGAAGGCGAGGACGCCGCAAAGTTCATCCACGGTCAGTTGACGCAGGACTTTTCGCTGCTCGATCTGCACACCGCACGACTCGCCGCATTTTGTTCGCCAAAAGGCCGCATGCTGGCCAGTTTCATCGGGTTCAAACGCAGTAACAACGAGATTTGGCTGATTTGTAGTCGCGACATTTTGGCCCCGACCCTCAAGCGACTGTCGATGTTCGTGATGCGCGCCAAGGCCCGGCTGAGCGATGTGACATCAGAGTATGTGATTTACGGCTTGGCTGGAAATGCTACGAAAACCATAGCTGGCAGCGCATATCCTGCGGGGGCCAAGGTCGATTTTGATGGCTGTACTTTGGTGGGTTTACATCCCGCTGAATCAGCACCTCGCCAACTCTGGGTCGCCCCGCCGGGCGAGCCGATGCCCGCTGGTGCCGGATTAACCCTGGCCGGCTGGCTGTGGGGCGAAGTGCGCAGCGGCGTGGCTACCATTACGGCACCGGTGGTCGAGGCCTTCGTGCCGCAAATGCTCAACTACGAATCCGTAGGGGGGGTCAACTTCAAGAAAGGTTGCTACCCGGGTCAGGAAGTGGTGGCGCGCAGCCAGTTCAGGGGAACGCTCAAGCGGCGTGCCTTTGTGGCGCATGCCGATGTTGAAATGGTGGCCGGCCTTGAAATTTTCAGTGCCACCGACAACGACCAGCCGGTGGCGACCGCGGTACAGGCCGCTGCGAATCCGTGCGGCGGCTTCGACGCCATCATTTCCGGGCAGCTATCCGCCATCGAAGACGGTTCACTCCACCTTGGGGGCAGCACCGGGGCGAAACTTCAAATATTGCCGCTGCCCTACGCGCTGCTTGACGACATTTGATGCATCTGTCGATCCAGCGACAGAATTACAGTTTAATTGGGCTATCGTTCCAATGACGCCCCATAATTAGGCCAAAATCTGACAATTCGACGATTTGGGACTGGTACTGACGATGACTAAACCGATAACAAAAGAAGAAGCATTTGCTCGCCTTGGGTCGATCACCCGGGAAATGCATGAGGCATTTAGCGTGCTGGGCGGCGGCACCAACTTGCACGACGTAGTAGGTGAATTTCCGAATGCCCGGGAGCGCCTGACCCACGTTGGGATGATGACCGAAAAGGCAGCCAACACCGTTCTCAATCTGGTCGATGCGGCCAAACCCGAATGTG
>JAIPDC010000028.1 GCA_021737865.1 Rhodoferax sp. | reverse complement strand
CAACGTGGCGGCCGAGGAGCCACCACAGCCGACACTCAGTCCAGCTGCCGCAAAGGCACCAGACAAAGGCAACAAGGGCACGCCTGACAAGACCTGCAAAATAGAACGACGCGAAACGGTGGGTTTGTTGGTCATAAGGTAGAAGTGTGTTTAAAAATCAAAACAGCGGTCACCCGTTGGAGGGACACCGCCAGCACCCCGATATCGTGCCGCTCACCCATGTCAGCTTGATGACACCAATGGGTGAGGACGAGAAAATCACTGCGTCACACGATATCTGTGCGTTCAAACACTCCCGCACCCGCCCGCCTGGCGTACGAGACGCAAAACCTGCGGCATGCCGTAGCAGTATTCAAGGTCACCCACGATCAAGGCCATTCATGGTCAAATAGGCCACTAGCCCTCGCAGGATATGCGTGAACAGCTATCATTAATATAGCAACTATGAGAAGATATCCAGCCGCTTACGCGGCATCAGGGATGCGCGGTTCAGGATGCACGCACAGACTGGCCGCGCTTGGTCTGACGGGTCTCAAAATGCTTGAGTGCGACAAAGGTCAGTCCACCCACCAGAACAGCACCCAGCAAGAACCCCCCAAATGCCAGTGGCCACGGAATGCCCTGTGTCATCATCGAAAACTCTGACATGCCGCCAACGCCCGCCAAAATATTGATGGGCATAAACACGACACCAAACACTGTCAACTGATTGACGCGCTTGTTCTGGTTGATATTGATGAAACCGATGGTTGCGTCCATCAGAAAATTGATTTTGTCAAACAGGAACGAGGTGTGACTATTCAAGGACTCTATGTTGTGCAAGATCTGCCTTGCATCGTCAAACTGCGAGGGTGCAAGAATCTTGCACCGCATCAAAAAATTAATGGCCCGCTGCGTATCCAAAATATTGCTGCGAATGCGACCATTCAGGTCCTCCTCTTCCGCGATATCCCCCAGGATGGCAGCGGCCTCCCGGTCACTGATGGCCTCACTCAGAACCTGGCGACCCACCTTGCCCAGCGTGGTGTAGATGTCTTCCAGCGAATCGGCAGAGTACTCAACGTCTGCCCCGTAAAGGTCAAGCAACAAATCAATGCAATCCGATGCATAGCCCGGTTGGGTGCCGGCGCGGCGGCGCTGGAGTCTGAAAACCGGCAAGTCTTCATTGCGCAGGGAAAACAAAATCCCTTTGTGCACGACAAAGACCACCGGCACGCTGCGGGAGTTGCCCGCCCGGTCCAGCAAGAAGTTGGAGTGCAGGTGAACGGCGCCACTCTCATCCACATGGAATCGGGTGCTGACCTCCAGGTCGGTGATATCTCCCGGGTCTGGCAGCACCAAACCGAAATGGGTTCCAACATACGAGCGCTCTGCTTTGGTAGCGTTAATCAAATCAATCCAAACCGGACAAATCTCATCCAGATTTTTCCGGTTGTCGATAGGGATCTGCTGCAATCTGCCGCCGCTCAACTCAAAAGCATGCATTTGCGTAGCGTCGAAAGCCGGTTCCCGATTTCCAACCAGTTGCTCCCGGCAACTGTCTGAGACCTCCCACAAGACTTCATTCTGCCGATCCTCAGGCACTTGCTGCCAGAAAATTGTGGCGTCCTGCGCAGGCAGAGCCTCAAGAATCGCGCCAAGCTCCTCAGAGGGTGTTTGTGCAACAAAATTTTGTAGCTCCACCGAATGCTGGCGATGCACCAGTGTTTCAACCATGTCGTGCCGTGGCATGGTTTGACTGTGCAAAAAACCCTCTACCCGTCTTTGCTTTTTCAACAATTCGGACACTTTATCCATCGACATTTTGGTTGCCCAGTTGGTGTGGTGTGCTTTACGCGCAAGAACGCGGACCAGTCACATATTTGAAATCAAACTCAAACAAAATCTACTTTTCCAATGTGAATGCCCACCCATGTTCAAAACCGAAACAACCGAAATTTCCTCTACCGGCCTGCGCTATGTCTCAAAGGAGAACGGATCACCCTTCCAAGGATCAGGGAGTACGGGCGAGACAATCAGTTGCATCAAGTGCGGGAAACACAAACTCAGGACACGTGGAGCCGTCAGACGCTACCTGAATTCATTGCTCTTCTTTTGCTTCGACTGCAAACCTGAAAAGCGACCTGCAATCAAAGCGACCCACCCTTTGGAGGGTGCACGGGTTTCCGGCTAGACGCTTCTTTGCCCCTCCAGGAACGCAGCGCTCTGAGCAAAGATCGCTTCTTCGTTTGATGCGCGCCCATGCGCCTGAGGATGTCATCTAGCGTGCGAATCGCGTCCGCAATATAGGGCCCCTTATTCAGCATCACGCACTCTGCCCGCACGCCCAAGCCTGCGTCCGAGATCTCGGCACGCGAAGGCACTCCGGTCTTGGCCAGAGTTTCAAGCACCTGGGTCGCCCAGATAACCGGCATGTGCGCCGCCTCAGCACACCAGAGTATTTCTTCCTGGACCTCAGCCATGCGCTCATACCCGCATTCCACCGCCAGATCACCCCGCGCAATCATCACTCCAGCGCATCCCCCAGACATGGCCGCCAGCATCAGCTCGGGAAGATTTTCAAACCCTTTAAGGGTTTCAATCTTCAGAACGATACCAATATCATTGCGAGCCAAACGGTCCAAATGTTCGCGTAACAGATAGACATCGTCGGCCTGCTGCACAAAAGACAGGCCAACCATATCTGCCTCCTTGGCCACCGCCGCAAGGTCTTGCAGGTCCTTCTCAGTCAAAGCGGGCAAATCCAACTCACTGTCGGGAAAATTGATGCCCTTGTCGCCAACCAACTTTTCACCACCTTCACGGGCCTGAGTAATCTCGACCTCCAGCCATTCGGCCGTGGTATTGCGGATGACACCGCCAATTTTTCCATCATCAAACCAGATGCGCTCACCCACGCGAACCTGATCGATGACCTGGGGCAGCGTGCATGCGATGTGAGCAGGCTCCTTGGTAAGAACTTCGACACCGTCATCAACAACGGCAGCATTGCCAAGACCATCACTGGTCACGCGAATGACATCGCCCATATGCAGATTCAGGACTCCCGGCAGGGCTTCGATTTGACCCGGCAAAGTGGAACGCCACTTCTTCCCCTCCGCTCCATGGATCGTCAGCAGGGTCTCGGGCGTGAGGTAAGCGGTCTGCACACTTTCTGCAATGGCACCGCCCGCATCACACTGAACAACCAGCAGGTGCCGCTTGGCACCACGCGCATCTGAAAAATCAATTTGTGACCCTGCCACCAGGTGCGACAGCCACTTGTCGTCAACTCCTATGTGTCCGTCAACGCCTGGCATGCCATGGGGCGCGCTATGGGACTGGATGCCAAGCCGGTAGGGTTTGTATGGACGACCGTACTCATCGCGTTGCGGCCGCATGCGCAATACTGCGGGTCGTGGCACCACTTCGCCTGTGCGGATTTTGGGGCCACCCAGGTCCATCAGAATTTTGACTTCGCGCTGCACCGCCTTGGCGGCGTGGCGAACATGGGTCGCCATGGCGGACCAGTCCGCAGCTTGGTCATGGGCGCAGTTGATGCGCGCAATGTCCATGCCCGCCTCCACCAACTCTCGCACGATGCTGTAGTCGGTCGCGGCGCCGGAGGGCAACGTGACCATGATGCGCACCTGCCGACCCTGGGGATGTGTACCCAGCAAATCGGTGGCATGCCTCTCCAGCAAGCGGCGGCTGCTGACGCTTCCGGCAGGTTCCTCCGCTGACTTATCCAGCCACTCCTGAGCGGTGAGGCAATGCAGAATTCCCAAAACCTTGTCCAGGTTCGCCAGCACGTGCGATTCAGAACGCCCCAGCGACGACAGACCAAGCCATGCCAGCTGCTCCTGCACCGTTCTCAGATCATGAACCCGCAAAGCGAGGTAGTGAATCAGGTTTCGCGCACTTTCCCGATACTTCGGTGAAACGCGAGAAAGTTCCGCTTGCATGCCAGCCTCTCGGTCACGCATGGACTGCCGCAGTTTTTGCAACTCATCAATGAGTGACAGGCACACCGGTTCGCGCGCGGTAGCCGCTACTATCTTGTGTGCAACGATACGAGTGGCATGGGGTACTTTGCTCTTGGTCATCAAAAGATGATTGCACAGTCATGCTACCGATTTGTGACAACTCGGTGTCAAACACCACTCAAATTTTCCCATCGATGATTGAAAGACCGCCTCATTTCGCGGCGCGGTACATTGAACTCACAGCGCACGGGTTTGGACAAATTGGCGGCATGGGACGTAATTTCGGCTTGAAGTTGCATGACCAAAGGATGACTACTCCCCAGGGCTACAATCAATTTCTGATGCAAACGCTTCAAATTGCCAAGGTGCTTGGACATAAATTCTCCGAGAATTAATCTGATCGAATGCTCCACCCGCTGGACTCAACTCCGGGGGAGAATCGTAAGTTTATTCGTATTTACCCTAGTACGATAGAAAGAGAAGTCACTAAATCTCGGCGGGTAATAGCATCGAAAGCCAATCAACCTGCTCCCGGATGCCATGGTTGACGCCCACCATCGAATCCCTGCCTTTCGAAGCTCGAAATGACTGAAGAAGCTGAACGCCCATCTCCGGCGACTTGAGAGCAAATATTGGCTCTGAAATGTCGAACAAAGACATTAGCCTCAATCAGCTTTGCGCCAATTCAAGTCACGTCGCCCCGCAGTACGTTTTTGATTTCTCGGATTGACTTTTGGCCATCAACCAGTAGCAGAAAATTTCGCTCATGCTGACCCCGCTTTCAACCACCTGCGACAAATTCCGACCGACCTCTATATATTTAAACTTCATGTGCATGCCATGATGGAAACCCACCGATGCACTATTGAGCCATTGTTATGTTACAGGGCTATGAATATCGCCCTACACCCTCGAACAACGATTGATTAATCAAATTTGACTCAGTAAATTTTTCGATATAAACTATATATACCGTTTAATTGAAAGACATACGATGACAGCTACAGCCAAAATTGCAACACCTGTAAATCCCGGGACAAAAGCAACAAAAGTATCAGCAAAAGATCCCGCAAAGGGAGTTGCCAAAGCAATCGCCAAACCCGCAATCAAGGCAGCTACAGCACCCAAGGCCGTAGCAAAGCCCAAGCCAGTTGCGAACCCCACAACCAAGGTAGCAGCAAAGCCAGTTGCTGCCAATGCCATCACGAAAGACGTGAAGACGAAAAAACCAAAAATGGTGCGCGACAGCTTCACCTTTCCAAAAGATGAATACATTGTGTTGGACGCGCTGAAACTACGCGCCGCAAAACTGGACACACCGGTCAAGAAGACTGAATTGCTGCGCGCCGGAGTCAAGGCCATTGCTGCGATGACGGATGTGGCACTGTTGGCAGCACTGAAAGCCGTGCCCAGCCTGAAAACCGGTCGCCCGGCGAAAGCCAAGGCTGACTGAGTCGGTCTACATCAAATCAGGCGTCTGAACCGTGACCACTACGGTCCGACCGGTAGCTTCGCGTTCACGGTAGCGCAACCACCATACGGCGCCTTTTTTGACTGCACACTCGGACGTACTCAACCCGAGAAGATGCGAAATAGTTTGACCCAAAGTGGGCTGGTGCCCCACCACCAGGACACAACCTTTTGCGTGCGGCCACTGGACCAACTCCAGCAAATGGTCAACTGTTCCCATGGGTGCAATCGCCGGGTTGAACTTGAATTTACGCCCCAATGCCAACGCCGTTTGTTCCGTGCGTCTGGCTGGGCTGACCCATATGCGCGTGCTGTCGGGTAATTGACGCTCCAGCCAGGCTGCCATGCGGGCGGCCTGCTTTTCCCCGCGTGGAGTCAGAGCGCGAGCCATATCGTCACCATGGGGTGCATCCTCTACGGCCTCCGCGTGTCGCCACAAGATCAGGTCCATGGAGCGCCCTCCCTCAAGCCTTCTCGGTGTCCGCATAGCGCGCTATCAGCGCAGCCTGGGCACCATAGACGGCGGCCTTGCCGCCACCTTTGAAGCGTGTATACGTGCCATCCGCTCCGAGGTCCCATGCGTCCACGCCATCGTGCAAATAGGCCACCAGACACTCATCAACCAGCCGCTGGCGTTGCACTGGATCGGTCACAGGCCAGGCCAGTTCAACCCGGCGCACCATGTTGCGGTTCATCCAGTCTGCGCTGGACAAATACAAAGCTTCGACATCGCCGTCACGAAAATAGAAGACGCGTGAATGCTCCAGAAAGCGCCCTATAACCGAGCGAACCCGAATGTTGTCAGTGTGCCCCGGAACCTGTGCCGGGAGCATGCAAGCACCGCGCACAATCAGATCAATCTTGACGCCATTGCGACCGGCCCGCATCAGGCTATGGATCAGCGCCTCGTCTGTCAGCGAATTCATTTTTGCAACGATGCGGGTGTCCTTGCCGCGACTTGCCGCAGCGCCCAGTGCATCAATCTTGGCAATCATGTTGCGGTGCAGATGAAACGGTGCAAACCACAACTTACGCAGGCGCGGCAAGCGGCTTTGGCTAGCCAGGTGAACGAACACGTGCTCCATATCGGTCGTGAGAGCGGTGTCGGCCGTGATGTGGCTCACATCGGTGTACAGGCGGGCTGTGCGCGGGTTGTAATTGCCGGTGGACAGATGGCCGTAACGCTTGAGGGACTTCCCCTCACGCCGGGTAATCAGCATCATCTTGGCGTGGGTCTTGAGGCCCACCACGCCATACAGCACCTGCGCACCAATCGACTCCAGCATTTCAGCCCAGTTGATATTGGCTTCCTCGTCAAAGCGTGCTTTGAGTTCCACCACCACAGTGACCTCTTTGCCTCGGCGAACCGCCTCACGCAACAGGTCCATTAATTCGGAGTCAGGGCCGGTTCGGTAAATGGTTTGCTTGATCGCCAACACCTGCGGATCATCTACCGCCTCGCGCAAAAACTGCAGCACGCCATCGAAACTCTCGAATGGCTGGTGGATCAGAATGTCACCCTGCTTGAGTTGTTCAAAAATGCTTTGCCCTGAGCCCATCTGCGCCGGAAACGATGCCTTGTAGGGCGTAAAGCACAAGTCAGGGCGGTCAACCAGGTCAATCAATTGGGTCAACCGCACCAGGTTCACCGGACCCGCCACGCGATAAAGTGCCTTGGCCGGTAAATCAAACTGTTTGAGCAAAAAATCTGACAGGTAGTCGGAACAGCCGGCCGACACTTCCAGCCGAACAGCCTGCCCGTAGTGGCGGTGCACCAGGCCCTGGCGCAGCGCCATGCGCAGGTTTTTGACGTCATCCTCGTCCACTGCCAGGTCAGAATGCCGGGTGACCCGAAACTGTGAGAACTGCCCCACATGACGCCCCGCAAACAACTCCGCCAGATGCGCCCTGATAACGCTGGACAGCGACACAAACAGAGCGCGTTCGCCCGATACCTTGGCCGGCATGCGGATCAACCGGGGCAGCACGCGCGGCACTTTGACAATGGCAATCTCGTTCTCGCGGCCAAAGGCATCGCGACCGCCCAGCCGCACGATGAAGTTCAGTGACTTGTTGGCCACTTGCGGAAAGGGGTGCGATGGGTCCAGCCCCACGGGAATCAGCAGAGGGCGCACATCGCGCTCGAAATACTGCTTGACCCACTGGCGCTGCGCCGCATTGCGCTCGCCATGGGAAATAATTTTTATGCCCAACTGCTCAAACGCTGGCATGAGCTTCTCGTTGTAGAGCGTGTATTGCTTGGCCACGATGGCGTGGACTGATGCCGACAAGCGCTCAAATGACCCGACCGAAAACAAACCCTTGCGTTCCCTGGCCTGATTGGCAATCAAATGCGGCTCGGCCCGGACTTCAAAGAATTCGTCAAGATTGGAAGAAACGATGCACAGATAGCGCAGCCGCTCGAGCAACGGAACGTCATCCCGCACGGCCCAGTCCAATACCCGCTCATTGAACGCCAGGATGCTGTGGTCTCGGTCAAGTAAATCAGGGGTCTTCAAAGGTGTCTGCAATTTGGGTTTTCGAACAAATGACAACATACGCACGCCTTGACTATGACACAACAGTGAAGGATTGTTTACGCGTTCGGTGACAGTTGTGTGACAGCACCGTGCCTGGGTGACTCCACATCCAGCGCAGTGCCTGTTCGCACTGACACCAGGTGACTAACAAACAATTGCGAGGCGTACTCCCAACCAAAGGCTTGCGCACGGAGTCTGGCACTCTGGCGTGGGACCACCAAAGCCTGGCACCACGCGCTGGCCAAATCGTCCTGCAACGCACCCCCCGCCGGCGGTGAGCCCACCACTTCCAGAGGCCCGTCAACCGGGTACGCTGCCACTGGCGTTCCAGTGGCCATCGCCTCCAGCATGACCAGACCAAAGGTTTCTGACCGACTTGGCATGACAAAAACATCAGCAGCCGCATAGACCTGCGCCAAAACGTCGCGTGGAAGCACGCCCAACCAGCGCGCCTGCGAATAGCGTTCGCGCAAACCGGCTTCCAATGGCCCCACACCACAAACCACCTTGGTGCCAGGTACATCCAGCTTCAAAAACGCCTCGATGTTTTTTTCGTACGAAATTCGACCGACGAAGAGAGAAACCGGTCTGACCAACTCGCCCAGCGGTGCGTAAACCTGGGGCTGCTCGTGGTACTTAAACAGTTCCATGTCGACACCATGCGTCCAACTGCGCAGGTTGCGAAAACCACGCAATTGCAACAAAGTCAAAACACTGGGCGTAGGCACCAGCACACCCGCCGATGGCCTGTGAAAGTGCCGAAACAGGGCGTATCCGATCCACAAAGGCACTTTCAAAGCGGCCTTCAATATTTCAGGAAACCGGGTGTGGTACGCCGTGGTGAACGGCATGCCTCGCTTCAGACAATAACGCCGGGCCGCCCACCCCAGCGGGCCTTCGGTAGCCAGATGAATGGCGTCCGGTGCAATCGCGTCCAGTTGGCGCGTCAGCACTTTCTCCGGTCGCACGGCCAAGTCAATACCGGCATAGCCGGGGCAGGGTCGCCTGTCAAACAGGCCAGGGTGTATGACCTCAACCTGATGCCCCTGCACCTGCATTTCTCGCACCAATTCAACCAGAGTTGTCACCACTCCATTGACCTGAGGCTGCCAGGCATCGGTCACCAATACCAACTTCATGCCAATGCCTCCTGTGGTGCGTGGCCCAGTATCGCGCTGATTCGCTCTTCATTCCAGTAGACCAACTCCAGGCGCCCGTCGTGGTGTTCAACCAGGGCGCTGCGACTCTCCACCCAGTCGCCATCGTTGCAATATAGGGTGCCCTGAATGTCTCGCATCTCAGCGCGGTGAATGTGCCCGCACACAACACCATCGTGCCCCTGAGCGCGCGCTGCGTTTGCCACTGCCACTTCGAAATCAGTCACGTAATTGAGTGCCGACTTGACTTTGTGCTTCAGATAGGCCGACAGCGACCAGTAGGGCAAGCCCATGCGTGCGCGCATGGTGTTGAGGTGGCGGTTGAGCTTGAGGGTGAATTCATAAAGGTTGTCGCCCAGAAAGGCCAGCCACTTGGCGCACTGGATCACTCCGTCAAAGTAGTCGCCATGCGTGATCCACAAACGGCGGCCGTCCGCTGTCGTGTGGACAGCGTCTTCGCGAACCGCTATGCCACCGAACTCGTGGCCCAGGAAGCCCCGCGCAAACTCATCGTGGTTGCCTGGAATGAACACAACCTTGCAGCCCTTGCGTGCAGAACGCAGCAGCTTTTGCACCACGTCGTTGTGCGACTGCGGCCAATACCAACGCCTGCGCAATTGCCAGCCGTCAACAATATCGCCCACAAGATACAAGTGGTCGCTGGGGTGGGCCTTGAGAAATCCCAAGAGCGCCTGCGCCTGGCAGCCAGCCGTGCCAAGGTGAATGTCGGAGATGAAAATCGCCCGGTAGCGCCCGGCACTAAGGTCTTCATCGTCATGAGCGCCGGCACTCATGGGGTGAGCACCATCCAGCATGCCCCGCATCAACGGCGCAAATGCGGTCGGGCTGATCCGCATCAGGCCCCCAAAAAGTGTTTGCGGTAGCGAGGTGGCAAGTCGGCGATGCGCATCATCATCGGTAAATCGGCGGAGTTGAAATCCGGGTCCCAGGCTGGTGGGCCCAGCACCTTGGCGCCCAGGCGCAGGTAGCCCTTGATCAAGGCAGGCGGATCCACATCCAGCGACGCATCCAACTGCTCGACCGGGAGCGGCAACCGGGGGCGAACATGGTATTCAATCGGTGCGAGATGGGTAGCCTGCACTTGACGCCAGATGCTGGCCGCCATGTCCCCGCTGGCAACGCCGTTGTGCAGCATGGGAATGCTGGCGCAGCCGATCATGGTGTCCAACTGGTTGCGCACCATGAACCCGCCCAAGGCCCCCCACAGCGCCATGATCACACCGCCATGGCGGTGGTCCTTGTGCACGCAACTGCGGCCCAGTTCCACCATGCGGTCGCGCAGGCCGCGAAGGCGGGTCAGATCGAACTCGGTGTCACTATAGGTGCTGCCCACGCGCTGGGCCTGTACAGGTGTCAACACCCGGTAAGTCCCAATCACCTGACCGCTCGCCTCATCGATCACCAGCAGGTGCTCACAAAAGTTGTCAAACAAGTCGACGTCGTGCCCCGCGATGGGGGTATTCAGACGCGCGCCCATTTCGCCGGCAAACACATCGTGGCGCAATCGCTGCGCAGCGCGCACTTCATCCAGATGCGTGGCCCATGCCACGCGAATCGAGGGGCGCTGTTGCGCCGGGGGCTCAACGGGTGGTGACTGATCGGCACCGAAGGCGCTCATGCTGCGCAGCAAGATGCGCTGTGCTTGCTGAGTCAAGTCATGTGGCATCTGGTTTGACGTGGCTGGGTTGACCTGGCTTAACTCTATTGGCATGTGCAATTGCGTTCCCATATCTCTCTCCATCGTGTTTTCTATGGCGCAATTTTGAAAGACCAAGATGACGCGCACACGTCAGTTCAATGGCAGTTCTGTGACATGCAAAAGAGGGATAAAGGCCACAGCAAACTAATAACAACACTTGATTTACCAAGGGTTAACCCTAATATGCTTAAATAGCAACTGTTTCACAAAGGATTCGCCATGCAAACCGTTATGACACCCGTCGTTTTGACCGCCGCACCGGTGCGGCCCGGATTCGATGTCAGTGCCCCGACCGATGTGGCACGACAGGTATCCGTTGTCGCCGGTCTCACCATGGACATTCTGGGATTGCCGTTTGACATGGCGCGTGCGCAATATGCACGGGCTGTCCAGGTCGGTCTGGTTGAGCGATCCATGCTGGCGTCCCGCGACTTCTCGCGCACCGTGGGTGCACTGGAGCAGCTCACCCTGGGTCCTTGGGCACGTCACGTGTAAAAATAGACGCTAGCCCCCGTAGAATATGCGCAAGCAGCTATCATTTGAATAGCATTAAAACCCACAACCAGGTGTCGCCCATGAACAGCGCAATGCAACCGGCGACCCCGTTCACCGAGATAGAGCTCAAGCTGGCATTGCCCACTACGGATAGCCATGCTTTGGCGCAACGCTTGGGGCGCCTGCCCATGCTGGCGCGCCGCAAGGCCAGTCTTGAGCGGTTGCAGAACACCTACTACGACACACCCGACGATGCACTGAACAGCCAGCGCACCGCATTGCGAATTCGGCGCGTAGAAAGTCAGAATCACCCGGTTTGGTTGCAAACCCTGAAGATGGGCGGCAACCGCGACTCTGCCTTGAGCCAGCGCGGCGAATGGGAGTCGACAGTACCCGGGGCAAACCTGGAGTTTGACAAACTGCAGGCAACCCCCTGGTTGCAAATGGACCCTGATGGCGCCCTCATCCGTTCACTGGTTGCCCGCTTCACCACTGATTTCACCCGCACCCGTTGGACCGTGCGCAACCGTGATGGCTGCATCGTTGAAGTGGCGTTCGATCTGGGACACATTGCCGTAGGGGAACACAGCGCGGCCATTTGCGAGTTGGAACTCGAGCTCAAGGCCGGTCAGCCGGCGGCTCTGTTTGACATCGCCCGCCAGATCGCCAGTGTGGTTGCGGTGGTACCACTGGGGGCCAGCAAGGCGCAGCGCGGTTTTGCTCTGGCACAAAGTACGCTGGGCCAGCCCTTGCGTGCGCGCCCCCCCGTGTTGACGCCCGACATGTCTGTGCCGCAGGCCGCGACAGCGACATTGCGGGAGGCATTCAACCATTTCAACGGCAACCTTTACACGCTGCTCACATCGGATGACCCAGAGGTGGTGCACCAGGCCCGCGTGGGATGGCGACGCCTCAAAACTTCACTTGTGCTCTTCAAGAAGACGTCCCTGGTTCAGAGTGCCCCACCCCTGAGCGCCCTGAAGCCCTTGCTGAAGGAGTTGGGCCGCCTGCGCGACCTGGAGGTAGCCAATTTGCAGACCCTGCCCATGCTGGCCAATGCGTACGTGGGTGGCAGCCCCAAGCGACAGGCACATTGGCAGGCCCTGCAAGGCGCGCTGGCACAGGCAGCTGCAGACCGTCACCAGTCGGTGCGTCACGCACTCCACAATCCAGCCACCGGGGCCTCTTTGTTGGGTCTGACGGAATGGCTGGAAAGTAAACACAACGTGGAAACACCGAAGGGCAATTCGGCGGGCGAGCAAGCGGCCCTGCGCCCCTGGGCGCTGCAACGCTTGGAGCGGCTGCGTGCGCAATTGAAGGCCGCGCTCAAAAAATCACCGAAACCCGACAACCTGCACCGTGCCCGCATTCTTGCGAAGCGGCAACGCTACGGTGTTGAAACCTTGGGCGCGCTGCTGCCCAAACGCCGTGCACAGCAGTGGTACCGACAGGCAACCCGCCTGCAAAGCTCCATAGGAGCAGATCGGGATTTGCGGCAAGCGCTGCACATGGCCAAGCGCCTCGGGGCCCACTCGAAACTACTGCAGTTTCTGCAAACAGTGTCGCTTGGGCGCAAGCACCCGCGCTGAGCCGAACTCAGGCGCGCAGACGCCAAGCCTGATAACGGGAACGCTGCAAGGCAAACAGTTCGACAACGCCCCAGACGACGCTGCTCCAGACCGCAAAATGCCGGAGCGCCTTATTCACCAGGGTACTCCAAACCCGCCGCAGTGGGCTCAAGGTAAGGGCTCATCCGCACCGACGAGAGGCCCAGGCGGATCCACCCGTCATCGAACAAGGAATCGAGTTTTTTCTGTAATCCCAGAAGCTTCCAGAACATGGCGCACTCCCTATTTCAGCGTTGAATGAGTCTGTAATCTAGCTGTCAAATGTGACGGTTTCGAGTCAATTGCACATGCCCCTGCACCGGGGTCTGGCATAGTTGCCAATATTGTTTTGAGGGCTATGCTCGGGCGGCGTAGCGCACGATATTTTCTCGAAAACAATAGCAAAGTATTCATGTCCCATTTGCCCGAGATCGAAGCCCTGGAGCGGATCATTGACCTCGGGGGCCCGCAACTCAATGTACGCGTAGTGCACCGGGTCACGCCGTTTGCCGGAGCCGACTTACCCGTCTACGCCATCAGCATAGGAAGCCCGGCCCCCGATGCCCCGGCCATGGGCTTCTTCGGCGGTGTGCACGGCCTCGAGCGCATTGGTGCGGAGGTGGTAATTGCCTATTTGCACAACCTGGTGATGCGACTGCAGTGGGACGCAACGCTGCACCAGCAACTTCAGTCGGTGCGCCTGGTCTTCATGCCAATCGTCAACCCGGGGGGCATGCTGATGGGCACGCGTGCCAACCCCCAGGGTGTCGACCTGATGCGAAATGCACCCATTGACGCGGTTGATGAAGTCCCGTTTCTGGTGGGCGGTCAGCGCATCAGTGCCGGTTTGCCGTGGTACCGCGGAAAGCCGGGCGCACCCATGGAAGCAGAAAACCAGGCCCTGTGTTCAGTAGTGACCACTGAACTGTTGGGCCGAAAGTTCAGCATGGCACTGGACTGTCACTCTGGCTTTGGAACACGTGATCGGATCTGGTTTCCCTATGCGCGCACCCGCAAACCAATTGCCCATCTGGCCGAAATGCAAGCTTTGCGGGACGTGTTCTTGCAGACGTACAACCACCACGCTTATGTATTTGAACCACAGAGCCTGCAGTACCTGGCACATGGAGACATTTGGGATCACTTGTACCTGCAGGCGTGTACCGATCCGCACCGGGTGTTTTTGCCGCTGACGCTGGAAATGGGTTCTTGGTTGTGGATCAAGAAAAATCCCCGGCAGATGTTTTCACTCAAAGGCATTTTCAACCCTCTGATTGAGCACCGCCAACACCGGGTATTGCGCCGCCACTTGTCGCTGCTTGATTTCCTGTCCCGCGCCGCTTGCAGCCATGATCGCTGGACTCCCACCATAAACACCCGTGCAAAACTGCACGCCGATGCACTCAAGAACTGGTACGACTAACCATGGCAGCGTGGATTTTTCTGCGAGGGTTAAACCGCGAAGCGTCACATTGGGGAAATTTTCCCGCCGCGTTTGAGCGAGCCATCGTCGGAGCCAAGGTCATCGCCTTGGATTTACCCGGCAATGGCGCACTGCGCCATGTGCCCAGTCCGCTATCCATTTCGCAGATGGTGACCCACTGCCGCAGCGAACTCGTGCGCTTGGGCACCAAGCCGCCATACCATGTGCTGGCTATTTCCATGGGAGCCATGGTTGCCAGCCAATGGGCCACTGAAGCGCCCAGCGAGATTGCGGCAGCCGTGCTAATCAATACCAGTTTCAGGCCCTTCAGCCCGTTCTATGCGCGTCTGCGTCCGGAAACTTATGGCCACTTGCTGGGCATGGCGCTGCCAGGCGTTTCGCCTCAGAGTGTGGAGCGGTCCGTACTGCGGCTTACCAGCAACCACCCTGAACGCCATGAAGTGGCCGTCGCCGAGTGGCTATCGATCCGGGAGCAACGCCCGGTGAGAAAATCCAATGTCTTGCGCCAGTTATTTGCGGCAGCCCGCTTCAAAGCCAGCGGTGAAAGGCCCGCGGCCCCGGTATTGCTGCTGGGCAGTTGCCAGGACAGGCTCGTCAATGTCGAATGCACCGTGGCCATTGCGCGGCACTGGAACTGCCCGGTGGCGCTGCATCCGGACTCGGGCCATGACTTGCCCCTGGACGACACAACTTGGGTGGTTCAACAGGTTCAGAATTGGCTGGACGAGGGTCCGGTCTTCAGTCCAGCCATTTCTGCATGAACTGGGCCTGCCCCATCGCGGGGTCAAGCTCGTAGTTGGAAAACCCGACGCGGCGGTACAGTCGGTCGGCACCCACATTTCCCTGCAACACTTCCAGCGTGAGCTTGCAGGCGCCTCGCTCGCGGGCGATCGTCTCGGCAAGGCCCAGCATTTTTTCCGCCACCCGCTGTCCGCGGTGGCTTGTCAGCACTGCCACATCGTGCACATTGACCAGGGGTTTGCAGGCGAAGGTAGAAAAACCTTCGATACAGTTCACCAGGCCAACCGGCTTTTCGCCGTCAAACGCCAGCACGCTATAGGCCTGCGTGCGGGCGGCGAGCGCCGCAACCAGATTGGCTTTGGCAAAGTCGCTGAGGGCATGGGCCCCGCCCATGGGGTCTTGCGCATACGCATCCAGCAGGGCGACCAGGGCCGCCGCGTGCAACGGGTTGGCATAGTCGGCCCGGCAAACAACCACCGAAGCGGAGCCAGACGTGCCCACGGGATCTGCATCAATCGCCATCTGCTTGACCTACTAGACAAGCAAAGTGTCGGCGATGCGCTGGGCGCAGGCTTTGGCCTGAACCTCGTCACGCGCTTCGACCATGACGCGTACCAGCGGCTCGGTGCCACTGGCCCGGATCAGCACCCGACCCGCATCCCCCAACTCGATTTCAACAGCGCGTGTCGCAGCCGCCAAGTGCGGATTCGCTTTCCAGTCTTGCCCGGGAGTCAGACGGACATTGATCAGTATTTGGGGGAAAAGCGTTACGTCGGCAAGCAATTCGGCCAGGCTCTGACCACTGCGTATGCATGCCTGCAGCACCTGAAGGGCCGAAACAATGCCGTCACCCGTGGTTTGCTTGTCCAACGCCAATAAATGACCAGACCCTTCCCCACCCAGCAACCAGCCACGCTTCTCCAATTCCTCCAACACGTACCGATCGCCAACCTTGGCGCGCACCAACTCAACCGCCCGGGCTTTCAAGGCGATCTCGACCGCCATATTGGTCATGAGCGTTCCCACTACGCCCGGCACCGTTTCACCGGCACGCTTGCTCTCTACCGCACCCCCACGCGACAGGCGCTCCTTGACCATCAGGTACAAAATCTCGTCGCCATTGAACAGGCGTCCATCGCCATCCACCAGTTGCAGCCGATCAGCATCGCCATCCAGCGCCACCCCATAGTGCGCGCCATGTGCCATTACCGCAGCCACCAAGGTCTGTGGATGGGTAGCCCCTACTTCGTGGTTGATGTTCAAGCCGTCCGGCGCACACCCGATGGAGATGACCTCGGCGCCCAGCTCATGAAATACCTTGGGTGCGACCAGATAGGCCGCGCCGTGTGCACCATCCACCACGATCTTCACACCCTTGAGCGTCAAATCGTTTGAGAAAGTGCTCTTGCAAAATTCGATATAACGCCCTGAAGCATCATCCAGGCGGCGCGATCTGCCCAAATTGGCGGACTCGGCCCAAGCCGGAGGCTGTTCCAACGCCTCTTCAACCGCGAGCTCCCACTCATCCGAGAGCTTGGCTCCTTTGGCGCTGAAGAACTTGATACCGTTGTCGGGAAACGGGTTGTGGCTCGCACTGATGACCACACCCAGTGAGGCGCGCAGTGTGCGGGTCAAATAGGCAACGCCAGGCGTTGGCAGAGGGCCAAGCAGTACAACGTCAACACCAGCTGAGTTGAACCCGCTTTCCAGTGCGCTTTCCAGCATATAGCCCGAAATGCGCGTGTCCTTTCCGATGAGTACCGTGGGTCTGGATTCGGTTCGCTTCAGGACACGTCCCACCGCATGCGCCAGGCGCATGACAAAGTCGGGGGTGATAGGGGCCTGACCCACCGTGCCACGGATTCCGTCGGTGCCAAAATATTTTCGTGTCATGTTCTTGTACCTCTCCTAGATGCTCATTGAAAAAACTAGCGGCCTTTTTGCATGGCGCTCAATACCTTGAGAGCCTGCACGGTCTCTTTGACGTCGTGCACGCGCACCACATGGGCACCGTTCTGCACCGCCAGCAGCGCAGCGGTCACGCTGGGCACAAGACGGTCGCGAATATCCAGCGTCGCCACCGCGGCCAGCGATCGCCCGGTGACAGCGGCCAGAGACGATTTGCGCGACCAACCGGCGAGCACCGCATAGCCCAGCGGCACCAGCGCGGTCTGCTGCGCCAGCAGCGCAAAATTCTGCTGCACTGTCTTGCCGAAGCCGATGCCGGGGTCAATGCAGATTCGAGCCTTATCGACCCCTAGCCCTTGTAGATATTGCGCAGACCGCTCTAAAAACAATAGCACTTGCGGAACAACATCGCCCTCCATCGGGGCAACCTGCATGGTTTGCGGATTGCGGTGCATATGCATCAAACACACGCCGCAACTTGGGTGCTGGCGCACCACGTCGATGGCACTGGTGCCGATCGCACCGGCGCGCCACTGCAGCGCCCACACATCGTTGATGATGTCT
Source organism: Rhodoferax sp. (assembly GCA_021737865.1). GTDB lineage: Bacteria > Pseudomonadota > Gammaproteobacteria > Burkholderiales > Burkholderiaceae_C > Allorhodoferax. The sequence goes on along the minus strand of JAIPDC010000028.1, from coordinate 6,842 downwards.
GCACCCAGGTCCAGAACAGCCTGCATAACCTGGGGCTTGTAGGTGTCAACCGACACCGGAACCCCTAGCGTCACAGCATGGCGCACGATCGGCAGCACACGCTCCAGCTCTTCTTCAACCGGCAGCTCCAGTGCCCCGGGGCGGGTTGACTCACCGCCAATATCGAGAATGTCGGCCCCATCTTTCAGCAGGCGATCGCAATGCGCCTTGGCGGCGTCCCGACTGCCGTGCGCGCCACCATCGGAAAACGAATCGGGCGTGACATTGACAATGCCCATGACCTTGGGTGCAGTGAGATCAATAGTGAAACGACTGGTTCGCCAATGCATGATGCGTCTTTGATAAAAATCTGGAATAAGAAAACGGGGCGCAAGGCCCCGTTTTCTCAATTGCTAATCGGTCACGCGACTGTGGGCGTGGGCTCGGCGGCAACAGCGGGAGCACCACCACTTCCGCCGCCACCTGAACTGGGCGAACGCGGGGTCCAGTCCTTGGGTGGGCGTGGCTCCTTGCCGCCCATGATGTCATCAAGTTGATCGCTGTCAATGGTTTCCCACTCCAGCAGGGCCTTGGCCATGGCGTGCATCTTGTCCTTGTTGTCCTCAATCAGCTTGCGCGCCAGGGCGTACTGCTGATCAATGATGCGGCGCACTTCCGCGTCCACCTTTTGCATGGTGGACTCGCTCATGGTAGTGGTCTTGGTGACCGAGCGGCCCAAGAACACTTCGCCTTCGTTCTCGGCATACACCATGGGTCCGAGCGCGTCGGTCATGCCGTAGCGGGTCACCATGTCGCGCGCAATGTGGGTGGCGCGCTCAAAGTCGTTGCTCGCACCAGTGGTCATCTGGTTCATGAACACTTCTTCCGCAATACGGCCACCAAACAGCATGCTGATCTGATTGAGCATGTATTCACTGTCGTAGCTGTAGCGGTCCTGCGCGGGCAGGCTCATGGTGACGCCCAAGGCACGGCCACGAGGAATGATGGTGACTTTGTGCACGGGATCGCACTTGGGCAATATCTTGCCAATCAGCGCATGGCCGGACTCGTGGTAGGCGGTGTTCTTGCGCTCTTCCTCGGGCATGACCATGCTCTTGCGCTCAGGGCCCATCAGGATCTTGTCTTTGGCCTTTTCAAAGTCCTGCATCTCGACCACGCGGGCATTGCGCCGTGCCGCCATCAAAGCAGCCTCGTTGCACAAGTTGGCCAAATCAGCGCCCGACATCCCGGGTGTACCACGCGCGATGATGCTGGCGCTGACGTCCTGCCCCAGCGGAACCTTGCGCATGTGCACATTCAAAATCTGCTCGCGGCCACGAATATCGGGCAATGTGACATAAACCTGGCGGTCAAACCGACCTGGACGCAAAAGTGCCGCATCCAGAATGTCAGGGCGGTTGGTGGCAGCCACCACGATCACGCCCACATTGGTCTCAAAACCATCCATCTCGACCAGCATCTGGTTGAGAGTCTGCTCGCGCTCATCATTGCCGCCACCCAAGCCGGCACCCCGCTGACGACCCACGGCATCAATCTCGTCAATGAAAATGATGCAGGGCGCGTTTTTCTTGGCGTTGTCGAACATGTCGCGCACGCGGGATGCACCGACGCCAACAAACATTTCCACAAAATCCGAACCGGAAATACTGAAGAATGGTACTTTGGCCTCGCCCGCAATGGATTTGGCCAACAGGGTTTTACCCGTACCCGGAGGTCCAACCAGCAGCAAACCACGGGGAATACGACCGCCAAGCTTCTGAAACTTGCTGGGGTCCTTGAGGAAGTCGACGACTTCTTTGACTTCTTCCTTGGCCTCATCGCAACCGGCGACGTCGGCAAAAGTGACCGTATTGGTGTTTTCGTCCAGCAAACGGGCCTTGCTCTTGCCAAAGCTGAATGCCCCGCCCTTGCCACCGCCCTGCATCTGGCGCATGAAATAAATCCAGACACCCACCAGCAGCAGCATGGGCCCCCAGCTAACCAGCAGGGTCATGAGCAGCGAGCCCTCCTCACGGGGTTTGACATCGAACTTGACACCATTGCTGATCAAATCACCCACCAGACCACGATCAAGGTAGGTTGCCGTGGTGCGAATTTTGCGGTCATCGGTGGTGACAGCCAAAATCTCGGTACCACCTTGGCCTTCCTGAATGATGGCGCTCTTGATGTGTTTGTTGCGCACTTCCTCCAGGAAGTCGGAGTAGCCAAGCATATTCGCGCCGGCCGCGCCGCGCGTATCAAATTGCTTGAACACGGTAAAAAGGACAAGCCCAATCACCAACCAAACTGCAATTTTCGAAAACCACTGATTATTCAATCGAAGCTCCAATAGGGGCACAGGTAGAAATACTGTGCATATCTGAGTCGTATTTTAGGCGTTTCAAGGTGAATGACATGGAATTTTCCGGCTTTCCGCCATATATACAGCAAGGTTATGTAACGCGAATGTCAACTCCGCCCACATGGGTGCAAGGGCTTCGGAACTGTCACTTGAGGCCAACACCCACCAGAAACGTCTCAGACGACCGATCACGCGATGCCTTGGGCTTGAAAGGCTTGACAACCTGAAAGGCCGCTTTGAAATGCTGCACTACATCGTTGTAGCTGCCGCCGTGAAACACTTTAGCCACCAAGGCACCCTGCGCCTTCATGTGATTTTGTGCAAACTCGATTGCCAGTTCCACCAGATTTTCAATGCGGGCCGCATCGGCCGAAGAAATACCCGACAAATTGGGGGCCATATCCGACACCACCACGTCAGCTTGGCGTCCCTCGAGAGCCTGCTCCAACTGGCTTAGCACGTCTGCCTCCCTAAAATCCCCCTGGATGAAGATCACACCCTCAATCGGCTCCATGGGCAGCATATCCAGGCCAATGATGGTGCCGTTGAGCTCGCCCACTGCTGCGCCCGTCGGGGACATGCGGCGGCGCGCATACTGACTCCAGGCTCCCGGCGTGCAGCCCAGATCCACCACCAAGTGGCCGGGCTTGATCAGGCCAAACGTTTCGTCGATTTCCTTGAGTTTGTAAGCGGCGCGCGCGCGATAGCCTTCCCGACCCGCCAACTTGACGTAAGGGTCGTTAATGTGGTCGTGCAACCAGGCCTTATTGACCTTTTTGCCCTTGCTGGGAGTTTTCATTCTGACTTTCCAAGGATGCGGTCGCAGTACAGACCATCCAATCAACCGATAATAGCGGTATGCCTCAAATTCAACTGACACCCGCCCAACGCAAAGAACACCGCGCCGAGGCCCACCACCTCGACCCTGTTGTCATGGTGGGGGGCGACGGCCTGACCGATAACGTCAAAAAAGAAGTCGACGCTGCCTTGAATGCCCATGGGCTGATCAAGGTCCGCATTTTCTCAGACGACCGCGCGGCCCGGGAAGCCATGTTTCAACTGCTGGCTGACGAGCTCAGCGCCGCACCTATTCAGCACATCGGCAAGTTGCTGGTGCTGTGGCGCCCGAAAGTCGAAAAAGAAAAAGCCGTCGATGAAGACCGGATGGCCGGCCCGCGTGACTTTAAAGTCCTCAAATACAGCAAACGTGCCGGTCAACGCCCCGAAGTCAAAACCCTGCGCGTCTTGGGAAACCAACGGCTTACCGCCGGGGGCAACGTTAAACGGGCCAAACCCAAGCCACAAGTCAGTGTGAAGAAACGCAGCCAGACCTAGGCGCTACGATTGGCCAGTTTGCCAAATACCACGGCAGCGCACAGCCACTGAGCCACATACATAGCGGTTCCAACGCGGTGCCACAGGGCCAGGTTGTCGCGGGCGATGATGTGGGGCGACACACCAAACTCGACCAAGAGCGCCAGCAGGATCCCGCCCACTACAAAAAGTGTAGCGCTCTGCGCAATATCCGCGGGGGCTAGCGGCTTATTTGTCCGAAAAATCATCAACAAAAGCAGGCCACAAACGACCGATACAGCGGTCTGGGCCGCAAACAATTTACCAGCCATGGTGCCCGCCATGGCCGCGCTCGGCAGATGCATGAACAGCAGGGGCACCACAAAAAAGCCCAGCGTCGTCAGACTGCCCCACCAAACTGCGCCAACCCACAAGGGCAAGGAGCGCGTCACGGCAAAGGGCATCAGATGTACTGCACGCCCACGATTTCGTAAACCTTGATGCCGCCTGGAGCCCGCACCTCAACGGTGTCGCCCTCTTCCTTGCCAATCAGGGCACGGGCAATGGGTGACCCAATATTGACCCGTCCGAATTTCAGGTCCGCTTCATCTTCACCGACGATTTGGTAGGTCACCCGTTCACCCGTATCCTCGGCTTCGAGTTCCACGGTCGATCCGAACACCACCTTGCCGCCTGCGTTCAATTCCGAAGGGTCAATGATCTGTGCGGCGGACAACTTGCCTTCAACTTCCTGAATACGACCTTCAATAAAGCCCTGGCGGTCCTTGGCGGACTCGTACTCGGCGTTTTCGCTCAGATCTCCCTGAGCCCGCGCTTCGGAAATGGCAGCAATCACCGATGGGCGCTCCACTGTCTTGAGTTTGTGCAACTCGGCTTTGAGAATTTCGGCGCCGCGCTTGGTAATTGGAATGGTTGCCATAAAGATACAGTGGAAACAGTCAGAACGAATGGAGAGTCGACCGAAAACCGGCCTTCAAAATAACAAGGACAGCGCAGCGTCTGCACGCCGCACTGTCCTTTGCTCACTACGCTGGATTATGCCAACAGTTGAAGCACAAGCCTAGGCCTGCAACTGCGCATGCATCTCCTGAACGGAAATCACGTCCAGCTGGTCCAGATATTTCATGCCCTCGACAGCGGCTTCAGCGCCCGCTATGGTTGTGTAGGTTGTCACCCGCGCCAACAAGGCACTGGTGCGGATCTGGCGCGAATCGGCAATCGCGTTGCGACGCTCTTCTACCGTATTGATCACCATCGCCAGCGGTTCATTCTTGATCATGTCCACGATGTGTGGTCGGCCTTCGGTCACCTTGTTCACCACGGCGCACGGCACGCCCGCAGCGCTGATGGAGGCCGCGGTTCCCTTGGTCGCCACGAGCGTAAAGCCCATTTCGACCAACTTGCGCGCAACTTCCACAGCACGAGGTTTGTCGCTTTGCTTGACAGAAATAAACGTCTTGCCAGAGCGTGGCAATTTGGCACCAGCACCCAATTGCGACTTCACAAAAGCCTCGCCAAAGGTTTTACCTACCCCCATGACTTCACCGGTAGACTTCATCTCGGGGCCCAGGATCGTGTCTACACCGGGGAACTTGACGAACGGGAACACCGCTTCTTTCACGCTGAAGTACGGAGGGTTAACCTCATGCTTGATGCCCTGCGATGCCAGTGTCTGACCCACCATGCAGCGGGCCGCGACCTTGGCCAGCTGAATGCCCGTAGCCTTGGACACGAAGGGCACCGTGCGAGAGGCGCGGGGGTTGACCTCCAGCACATAGATGACGTCCTGGCCATCAATGTTCTGGATCGCGAACTGCACGTTCATCAAACCCACCACGTTCAACCCGGCGGCCATAGCGGCGGTCTGGCGTTTGATTTCAGTCACCGTCGCAGCGCCCAGGCTATAGGGTGGCAGTGAGCACGCCGAGTCACCACTGTGAACCCCGGCCTGCTCAATATGCTCCATGACACCACCAATAAAGGTCACACCTGAAGAATCGCGGATGCAGTCCACGTCGCACTCGATGGCATCGTTCAAAAAACGGTCCAACAGCACCGGGGAATCGTGGCTAACCTTGACCGCTTCACGCATATAGCGCTCCAGATCGCGCTGCTCATGAACAATTTCCATGGCTCGACCACCCAGCACGTAGCTCGGGCGCACGACCAGGGGGTAACCCAGGGCCGCAGCCTTTTCCAGTGCTTCGGGCTCGGCGCGGGCGGTGGCATTGGGCGGCTGGCGCAGCTTGAGCGCATGCAAAAGCTTCTGGAAGCGCTCGCGGTCCTCGGCAGCGTCGATCATGTCAGGACTGGTACCAATAATGGGTACGCCGTTGGCCTCCAGGTCCAGCGCCAGCTTCAAGGGCGTCTGGCCGCCATATTGCACGATCACGCCCAGCGGCTTTTCCTTGTCCACAATTTCCAGCACATCTTCCAGCGTTAAGGGCTCGAAGTACAGGCGATCGCTGGTGTCGTAGTCGGTAGAGACGGTTTCCGGGTTGCAGTTGACCATGATGGTCTCGTACCCGTCTTCGCGCATCGCCAAAGCGGCATGCACGCAGCAGTAATCAAACTCGATTCCCTGGCCAATGCGGTTCGGTCCGCCTCCCAGCACCATGATCTTTTTGTTGGTGGTTGGCGCAGCCTCACACTCGGCGCCCTCTGACTCGTAGGTCGAGTAGAGGTAAGCGGTATTTGTGCCAAATTCAGCGGCACAAGTGTCCACCCGCTTGTAAACCGGGCGCACGCCAAGCGCGCGACGCCGGTTGCGCACAGCGGTGTCGGTGGTCTTGAACTGGCGCGCCAGACGGCGGTCCGAGAACCCCTTTTGCTTGAGGCTGCGCAGTGTGGCGGCATCTGTGCTGTCCAGTGTGGAGCCGCTGGCAGGCTGGGGCAGGCGCTCAATCTCCAGTTCGATCTTCACAATCTGTTCGATCTGCACCAGAAACCAGCGGTCGATCTTGGTCAGCGCGAACACCTCGTCCACGCTCATGCCCTGCGCGAAGGCATCACCGACGTACCAGATGCGCTCGGGGCCGGGCTCACCCAGCTCTTTTTCCAGTACTTCGCGGTCCTGGGTCTTTTCGTTCAAACCGTCGACACCGACTTCCAGACCGCGCAGGGCTTTCTGGAACGACTCCTGGAAGGTACGGCCCATGGCCATGACCTCGCCCACCGACTTCATCTG
>JAIPDC010000252.1 GCA_021737865.1 Rhodoferax sp. | reverse complement strand
GAGCGTAGCTCTTGGCGTCATTCATGCGGCCGCGCATGTAGGGGTCCAGGCTGAGGAAGTGGTGGCGCACCAGCACCTGGCCCTCGGCAAGGGTCGGGGTTTCTGCGGTGACGAGTTTGAAGTTGCTGGCGACAGCTTCGCCGGTGGGTCGGTTATCAAGATGGATTTGGTGGTTGGTTGGCATGGAAGATCCTGATGGGGTTAAATTGCTATTAGAACGATAGCTGCTTGCGCAGCATTGACGCGGTCTAGAGGCCTATTTGGTTAGTAATCTAGTCGGTACGAATGCTGTTCGGCGGCACATTCAGCGGGTTGGCTGTCTTGTGGCCGGTGGGCAGCCGCTTCATAAACTTGAAGGTTCCGGTGGCGTGGGCGCACTTGTGTCCGTGGGCGTCGAACACGGTCGCCTGCGTGAAGGCCATGGTGACTGTGTGGTGCATCAGTTCACCCTTGGCCACCAGGGGCCCGATGGCTGGCCGCATAAACGAAGTCTTCATCTCGATGGTGACCACGCCCATCTCGGGCACCTGACTGCGCGCCGCAGTGGCCATGGACACATCCAGCAGCGTCATCAGCGCACCACCGTGGGTGACCGAGAACGAGTTGAGGTGCTCGGGCTTGGCGGTGTAGGCAATTTCGGAATGGCCGCCTTCAAACTGGGTCAGCTCAAAGCCCAGCAGTGTGACGAAGGGGATATTGACCCCGAAGCCTATGGCTTTGTCCCAGGATGTACTCATACGAACGCCGCAGCGCTGGGCCGCCCCAAGCAAGGCACGGCCCCCTCGGGGGGCAGCGCAGCACACGCAGTGGCAAGCGTGGGGGTCATATCTCTAGCCACCGGTCACCACGCTCACGCCACCGTCTACGGCCAGCCACTGACCGGTGATGTGCTTGCCAGCATCGGATGCGTACAGCACGCACAAACCCTTCAGGTCCTCGTCATCGCCCAGACGTTTCAGCGGTGCGCCGGCAGCCAGCTTTTCTTCGCCCAGGGCCTTGAGCGTGCCAGCCGTCATCCTGCTGGGGAAAAAGCCCGGGCAAATCGCGTTGACGGTGATGTTGTACTTGCCCCATTCCGCACCCAGTGCTCGGGTGAAGTTGAGCACGGCGCCCTTGGACGTGTTGTAGGCGATGGTGTTCATGCCCTCGGGGTTGCCGTTGAGTCCGGCAATCGATGCGATGTTGATGATGCGCCCGGAGCGGCGGGCAATCATGCTCTTCTTGGCAATGGCCTGGCTCAGCAAAAAGTAGCCGCGCACGTTGAGGTTCATCACCTTGTCCCAGGCATCTACGGGATGGTCTTCGGCGGGTGCGCCCCAGGCGGCACCGGCGTTGTTGACCAGAATATCCACATCACCCATGCGCTGCAGGGTTTCGTCTGCAAGGCGGTGAATTTCCGCGTCTTTGGCGCAATCGGCAGCGACCCAGCGGGCGTCAATGCCGGCGGCCTGCAGTTCGGCGCAGGCCTGCTCCAGATCTTCGGCTTTGCGCGAACTGATCATGATCTTTGCTCCGGCTTCGCCCAGGGCGTGTGCCATCTGCAAGCCCAGGCCACGTGAGCCCCCCGTGACGAGTGCAGTCTTGCCGGTGAGATCGAACAGTTGTTGGATGGTGCGTGCGGTCATGATGAAGTGTCTCCTGCATAGAAATTCGAATCGGTGATTGTGCAGGGCAGGCGCAGCTTGCGCGTGTCTCCGGCGTGATATCCGCTTAATCTGGCGGGTCAGAAGGCATCTTGTGGGAAAGCTGCGCAGGTGGTGTCGCGGGTTTCCACGACGGCCAACCAGGCGCCGATTTTTGGCAACTCATAGTGAAAGAAGAAGCGGGTCGCACCGATTCGGCCCTGCGTGGCCGCGTTGGACCGGTCGGCATCGCCTTCCAAAGCCTTCAGGGCCACATCCAGCCAGATCCACGCCAACACCGTGTGGCCAAAGGCCTGCATATAGGGCACTGCGTTGGCCAGGGCCTCGGTTGGATCTCCCGTGGCCCAGGCCTTTTGTGTAGCGACGGCGACCTGCTTGAGCGCCGCACCCAGCGCATCGGCGTGTTCGGCCAGTGCAGCTACCCGGTACGCACGCTTCATGGTCGCGGTCATCCGCGCAGCCAGCAGCGTGAGGCCCCTGCCCTCCTCCATCAGTACCTTGCGGCCCAGCAGATCGGTGGCCTGAATGCCGTGCGTGCCTTCGTGGATCATGTTCAAGCGGTTGTCGCGCCAGTATTGCTCCACTGGAAAATCGCGCGTGTAGCCATAGCCGCCGTGAATCTGGATCGCCAGCGAATTGGCCTCTAGGCACCACTCGCTGGGCCAGCTTTTTGCAATAGGGGTGAGCACCTCAAGCAGCAGGCGTGCGTCATTGGCGGCATCGCCACCTGCAGTGTGGTGTTCGTCCACCAGACGGGCGCAATACAACTCCAGCGCCAGTGCCCCTTCGCAATAGGATTTTTGCGCCAGCAGCATACGCTTGACGTCGGCGTGTTCGATGATCGCGACCTGGGGTTTTGTGGCGTCTTTCCCCCCTGCCCCCAAAGGGCGACCCTGTGGCCGGTTGCGTGCATAGTCCAGCGAGGCGTAATAGCCAGCCATACCTAGCATGGTGGCTGCAATGCCGACACCAATGCGCGCCTCGTTCATCATGTGGAACATACACTGCAGACCCTTGCCCGGCTGGCCCACCAGGTAGCCCACGGCGCCCGCGCCCTTGCCATAGGGGCCATCCTGCCCGACCGGAAATTTGCCTTCGCCAAAATTGAGCAAGGTGTTGGTGGTGCCGCGCCATCCCAGTTTGTGGTTCAGCCCGGCCAGGGCTACATCGTTGCGCGTGCCAGTGAGCGTGCCGTCGGTGTTCACCATCTTCTTTGGCACGATAAAGAGCGAGATACCGCGGGTGCCAGGGACCAGCTTGCCGTCGGCATCGGGAATCTTGGCCAGCACCAGGTGGATGATGTTCTCGGTCAGCTCATGCTCACCGCTGGAAATCCACATCTTGTTGCCCTTGAGCCGGTAGCGCTCACCCAGGGGGTCAGACGCATAGCCCTCACCATCCGGCACGGCCCGCGTCGTCACGTCGCTCAGGCTGGAGCCGGCTTGCGGCTCGCTCAGGCACATGGTTCCCGACCAGCGCCCGGCAAACTCGTTTTTGGCAAACACCTCTTTCTGCACGGTGGTTCCATGCGTCATCAGCAGATTGGCATTGCCCGTAGTGAGCATCCCCGAGCCAATGCTGACCGATGCACACGCAAAAAATGCATTGGCAGCAGCCTCCACGCTGTAAGGCAATTGCATGCCGCCCATTTCATAGTCCTGCGCAGCGCTGAGCATGCCGGACTCGGCATAGGCGCGACTGGCGTCATGGGTGGCCTGCGGCAGGATGACCTTTTCGCCGTCAAAGTGCGGTTCCTGCACATCCACCAGGCGGTTGAATGGCGCATATTTCTCGCGGGCGATGCGCTCGCAGGTGTCCAGCACCGCATCAAAGGTGTCGCGTGAATGGTCGGCAAAACGTTCGCGCTGGCTTAGAGCAGCGGTGTCGAGCCAGTCATTGAGCAGAAAGTCGATGGTGGGGCGAAGGTTCATCAGAAATCCAGGTCAGGTAAAGCCGTGAGCCTAAACCAGACAGGTGCGCTTTGCTGCCACAAATGGGACACCGCAGAGGCAAAAAAAGCCCCTGCGTTTCCGAAGGGGCCTTTGCACCGCGCTCAGCCCGCCAGGCTGCGCTTTGCCAACCCTGCTTACTTGAAATCGGCGCTCAGGCTGATGGCAGTAAAGCGTGGAGCACCCAGGTAGTAGAACACTGTGGATGGGTTGGTAGCACCAAACTTGACGGCATTCGGGGTAGACCCGGAATTTGGTGTGCGGTACTGGGCATCGGCTATGTTGCTGATGTTGAAACGCAGTTGCACATTGGCCAGGCTACCGAAGTTGCCAAAGTTATAACCCGCATCAAAGTCGCCAATGTTGTAGCTTGGCACTTCTTCATCGTTCATCAGCGTGGCGTACTGACGACCCGTGTGCTTGAATTTCAAGCGGGCATAGAACTGGCCGCTGGTGTATTGCAAAGAGGCCCCCACCATGCGGTCGGGAACCAGGGTGAACTGCTTACCGGTCGTTGGAAGTTCCTGTCCTTTTGCGACGGTAATGTTGTCCAGTAATTCGCTTGACTGTGCGGTCATGGACGCGTAAGCGGTGAAACCACCCATGAATGGTGCAGAACCGGCCTCAAGCTCCAGACCCGTAGTCTTTACGCGCCCGGCATTGGTGTAAGTACTCTTGTCGGCCACTGGGTCATAGGCGTTGGCCTGGCGATCCTTGAAGTTCGAGTTGAACAAAGTGGCGGACAGCGAGTAGCCGCTTGTCTGGATGCGATAGCCCAGGTCGGTCATGATGGACGTCTCTGGCAAAGCCTCTGTCACCAACTCCACCTGACCCGCGGCGTTCAGCTTGACGTTAGAGCCGGTAAAGGCAAAGTTAGGTGCTGCACGGAAGTTTTTGCCGACGTTCATGAACACCTGCTGGGCCTTGTCCAGGTTGTAGCGCACGCCAATTTGTGGCAACACGTCGCTGTACGTCTTCTGAATGTTGTACGCAGTCGTAAAGCCTTCGTTGGCATAGTTGGTGACATCACGCTTGACCTGTGGCGCGCGCACGCCGAGTGACAGCACGCCCTTGTCCCCCATGAAGCTCATGTTGTCAGACAGGTAAAACTGGTAGGCTGTGCTGATCGTCGTCCAGTCGCGGCCCTGGTAGGTGCTGCCATCCGGGCGCAAAGTTTGCCCATCACGCAGCCAGATGTCGAACGGTTCGCCAGCAGCATTGACACCCACAGCGGGTTGCGTCTGGCGGTGCTCGGCGCGCTCATACCAAAGCCCGGCACGGACCTGATGGTTGCCCAGGGTTGTATTGACTTCCACTGTCACGCCGGGCCGCTGCGTTTTGGTCACGCTGGAGCGCGCCATAATGACGGAATCCGACGTGTCTCCGTCACGGTTGAGGTCGACGCCCGCGCCAATCTTGCCGGTCGCAGGATTCAGGAATGCGGTTTCTGAGAGAGCGGTTTGCTGATTGCCACCGGTGCCAAAACCGTACCAGAAATACGGCTGCACTTTAAGGTAAGTTTCGCTGGCCACCTTGAAGGAACCGGACAGCGAGACAATGGCGTTCTCGAACGGATTGACCGACAGCTTGTAGTACTGTGGGCTGGGCCCGGTTTCCTTTTGTACACCAGCACCGCCGGGGAGGTGTCCCGGTGTGAATGTTGTTGAATAATCGTAGTTATAGCCCAGGGTTTTGAGCTGCACCAG
>JAIPDC010000251.1 GCA_021737865.1 Rhodoferax sp. | reverse complement strand
TGACGACAACATCGACTCCCGGATGATGGTCCGCTGGTTGTCGGATTGCCGTTCCGGTCTGAAGGGAAATTGGTTTGGCTGGCGTGCAAAAAAATCATTCTGACTCTGCGATGTCCGATGGTGTCGCCTCGCGTCCCGTCGAGGCATTAGCCGACCCGGTATTCAAGGCGCTATTTTTTCATAGCCCCGAGGCCATCGCACTGACCCGCATGCGCGATAGCGTGATCATCGAGGTCAATGAGGAGTGGTGCCAATTGACCGGATTTTCCCGGCAACAGGTGATGGGTTCGACGGCGCTGGAGCTGGGCATATGGGCCAGCGATGCGGACCGGGAGCAGGCGCTACGGCCCTTGCAGCAGAGTGGGCGGGTGCGCAATGCCGAAGTCATCATGGCTCAGGAAAGCGGCTTGTCGCGCGTGATGAGCATGAATGCGGTGCAGTTGGTTGTGCAAGCGGAGTCCTACGTTCTGATCTATTTGAGGGACGTCACCGCCGACCGGATGGCGCAAGCGGCGGTGCAGTCCGGTGAACGAGCGCTGGCACAAGTCAATGAAACGCTGAACCGGCAGTTGGCATTGCACCGGGTGACGGAATCTGTGGCAAAGGTTGGCTCATGGGTTGTGTATCCGGGTGACGGCATGGTCCACCTCTCACCTGGCTACTGTGAAATTGGCCGACTGGGTGAAACCAATCTTGCCCCGATTGGAGAACACTTGAAATGGATCGTCGAGGAAGACCGAGACTTCGTCAAGCAGGCGCTTAAACGGATGGATGGTGCCATCGTTGAGTACCGCTGGCGTCGGCCCGATGGCTCGGTGATCTGGCTGCGCTCGCGCATGCATCGACAAACCGAGCATGGTGCGGTCACGGCCGATTTTGGTGTTGTGCAGGACATTTCGGGGGAGCGCGCTGCACTGCAGTCCGCAGCCGAGCAGTTGCATGCTGCGCAACTCAGTGAGGCACGTTTTCGCAGCTTGACGGAACTGACATCGGACTGGTATTGGGAGCAGGACTGCGAGTTTCGCTTTGTTCGCGTGGACGGGGACATCGAGGTTGCCAGGGTACTGCCGTCGGAGAGCTATCTGGGCCGAACGCGATGGGACTCGGGTGGGCTCGGTGTCACCGCCGCCCAGTGGGCTGCTCACCGTGCGGCGCTGCAGGCACATGAAGTATTTCACGATTTTGAAATGCAACGCTGCCGGTCGGATGGCAGTTTGATGTGGGTCTCCATCAGCGGAGCCCCGATTTTTGACAGCATGGGGGTGTTTGTTGGCTACCGTGGAACCGGTCGTGAAATCAGTGCCCGCAAGCAGGCTGAGGCTGATATCGAACGCCTGGCGTTTTTTGATTCGCTGACTGGATTGCCCAACCGGCGTTTACTGATTGACCGCCTGACCCACGCGGTGGCGGCCAGTGGGCGACATGGAAGTTATGGTGCCTTGTTGTTCATCGATCTCGACAACTTCAAGATACTCAATGACACACGGGGCCACCACATGGGCGATGAGCTGCTCAAGCAGGTGGCATCGCGGCTGACGGATTGCGTGCGGACCATCGACACCGTGGCGCGTTTGGGCGGTGATGAATTTGTCGTCATGCTGGAAGAGTTGGGTGCGACCGAACTTGAAGCCGGTGCGCAGGCTGAGGCTGTTGGTAAGAAGGTGCTTGCGGCACTGAACCGACACTTTGAGCTGGGTGGGCAGCAGCATCACAGTTCGCCGAGCATCGGCGTAACGCTGTTTTTTGATCGTCAGCAAAGCGTTGACGAGCTGTTGCAGCGGGCCGACTTGGCCATGTACCAATCCAAGGCGGCCGGCCGAAATACATTGCGTTTTTTCGACCCTGTGATGCAAGCTGCCGCCAGCGCACGTGCTGCGCTGGAGATTGATCTTCGCCATGGACTCGATCACCAGGAGTTTTTGTTGCATTACCAGCCGGTGGTTGACCAGGACAGCAAGATGACCGGTGTCGAAGCCTTGCTGCGCTGGCGCCACCCGACGCGGGGGATGGTTTCCCCCGGCGAATTTATTCCGGTGGCAGAGCAGGCGGGTTTGATTTTGCCGTTGGGGCAGTGGGTTCTTGCAGCGGCCTGTTCTCAATTGGTGGCATGGAGTACCAGCGCCACCACCCGCAAGCTCTCGATTGCCGTGAACGTGAGTGCAAGACAGTTCCGCAACCCCGAGTTCACACGACAGCTGCTGGACTTGTTGCGTCTGAGTGGGGCCAACCCGTATCGGCTAAAGCTTGAACTGACCGAGAGCATGCTGCTTAGCGATTTTGATGATGTTGTCGCCAAGATGAGCGAACTGCGGTCGATCGGTGTCAACTTTGCGCTGGATGACTTTGGGACCGGCTATTCGTCGCTGTCCTACCTCAAGCGCCTGCCGCTGGACCTGCTCAAGATCGACCAGTCATTTGTGCGCGACGTGCTGACCGACCCCAACGATGCCGCCATCGCCAGAACCATATTGAGCCTGGCCAACAGTCTGGAATTGGGTGTGGTGGCCGAGGGGGTGGAGACGGCGGGGCAGCGTGACTTTTTGCTGCAGTGCGGCTGCAAGGCTTTTCAGGGCTATTTTTTCGGGCGCCCGGTCCCGGTTGCCGACTTGGCCTTGCCGGCACCCTGATGGGCAGGACCGACGTGGGCCCATGCGGCCATGGACGTCAACCGGGGAGATCGGATTCGGGTGTCTGCGCCGGCTGCGCTTCAGTGTTCGGCTCATCCGATTCAGTGGCTGCTGCATGGCGGCCTTGGCGCAATGCAGCCTTTTCGCCGGCGCTGGCAAACTTGCTGTATTTGCCCAAAATGGGAATGAGTTGTCCGTAAATACGCGGGTTGCCGGCCAGGCATTCCTGTTGGTCCAGAAAATCGGCCTCGCCTGTAAAGTTGCCGACCAGTCCGCCGGCCTCGGTTACCAACAGGGAGCCCGCCGCCACGTCCCAGGGCTGCAAGCCGGTTTCAAAAAAGCCTTCGGTATAACCTGCAGCCACATAGGCCAGGTCCAGGGCCGCAGCACCGGGGCGGCGCAAACCGGCGGTGCGCTTCATCACGTCGCCCATCATGGTCAGGTAGTTGGCGAAATTGTCGCCCGGGCGGAAAGGGAAGCCGGTCGACAAGAGCGCGTCTTTCAGGTGGATGCGCTTGGATACACGGATGCGACGGTCGTTCAGGAAAGCGCCGCGGCCCTTGGTGGCGGTAAACAGGTCGTTACGGGTCGGATCGTAGACCACGGCTTGCTCAACCTTGCCTTTCACGGCCAGGGCAATGCTGACACAGTAGACGGGCAGGCCATGGATGAAGTTTGTGGTGCCATCCAGGGGGTCGATGATCCAGACAAATTCGGAGTCCTTGGCGCCATGTTCACGGCCTGACTCTTCGGCCCAGATGCCGTGGCCGGGGTAGGCTGTGATCAGTGTTTCTATGATCGCCTGCTCGGCAGCATGGTCCACTTCGGTCACGAAGTCGTTGGCGTTCTTTTGCGACACGCGGACCGATTCGATATCGAGCGCGGCGCGGTTGATGATGGATCCAGCGGCGCGTGCGGCCTTGACGGCCACGTTGATCATGGGGTGCAGATTGGGCGACATAGATTTTTTGGAAGAACTGCGGGAGCCGCCCGGCGATGCGGACGACGACAATAGATCATTTTAAGGCCTCAACACAGAGCGCGCACCCTATTCGCCTGTTCACCGACCATGCACACCCGATTTATCCTGATCAACACCAGCCACGCCGGCAATGTCGGCGCTGCCGCTCGCGCCATGAAAACCATGGGCTTTGACGACTTGGTGCTGGTGGCGCCGCGCTGGGCCAATGTGCTGCGCCGCGAAGAGACCATACAGCGTGCCAGTGGCGCGCTGGACGTGCTGGAGAGGTGCCGCATTGTCGATACGCTGGATGAGGCGCTTGATGGCATGACCCATCTGTGCGCCACCGCCATGACGCCGCGCGACTTCGGCCCGCCCACAGTGGCGCCGCGCGCGCATTTTGATTTGCTATCAAAAGAGAAGCGGTCTACGCATATTTCACGGGGTCTAGAGGCTGATTTTGCTGATATTTCATCGCCCATATTGGCTGCGCAGGCTGCAAGCGTTCCACAACATGGAGTGGGTTTCCTGTTTGGTTCCGAGCGGTTTGGCATGCGCAATGAAGATGTCTACCGGTGCCATGCGTGTTTGAGTATTCCCAGCAATCCGCAGTTTGGTTCGCTCAATATTGGGGCGGCGATTCAGGTGATTGCCTATGAATGGCGACTGGCCTTGGGGGGCTTTGCGGTGGATGCTGCAGCGGTGAGCACGGTTGCGGGAGCGGGCGGGGGCACTCTGGCCGATGCCGCGCAGGTGGCGGGCATGCTGGGCCATTTGGAGCAATCCCTGGTTGCACTCGGTTTTTTAGACCCCCTGGCACCTAAAAAGCTGATGCCGCGATTGAATGCGTTGTTCAACCGCGCTGGTGTGACGCAGGAAGAGGTTCACATTTTGCGTGGCATTGCCAAAGCCATTCTGCAGTCAGGCTCACAGCGCAACGGGTAGACTCAAGCGCATGTTTTCCCGCCTACGCTCCGACATCCAGTGCATTCTTGACCGTGACCCCGCTGCCCGCAGCACCTGGGAGGTATTGACGTGTTACCCAGGCTTGCACGCGCTGGTGCTGCACCGGCGTGCCCATTGGTGCTGGACCCATGGACTCAAATGGTTGGGGCGCTTTATTTCGCATCTGGCCCGCTGGGCGACTGGCATTGAAATCCACCCTGGCGCCGTCATTGGCGAGCGCGTGTTTTTTGACCACGCCATGGGGGTGGTGGTAGGTGAAACGGCCGAGATTGGCGACGGCTGTACGATTTACCAGGGCGTGACCCTAGGCGGCACATCGCTCTACAAGGGCGCCAAACGCCACCCCACGCTGGGCAAGGATGTGGTGGTGAGCGCCGGCGCCAAGGTGCTGGGTGGCTTTCTGGTGGGTGACGGCGCCAAGATTGGCAGCAACGCCGTGGTCATCAAGCCCGTGCCAGCAGGGGCTACGGCGGTAGGCATTCCGGCGCGCATTCTGCCCAGCAAGGAGGGACAGAGCGCCGACGTGACCACGCAGGAGCGAAAGTTCAACGCCTACGGCATCACCCTGGAGGATGACCCCTTGAGTCAGGCCATGCACGGCCTGATCGACACGGCCGCGAGCCAGGAGCACCAGATTGCGTTGTTGTGGAAAGCGATTGAAACGCTATCTGGCCAGCGCACGGAAGTCGGCACCGCAACCGACTGCGTACCCGGCGATGCCGCGCGCAGCGAGTGTTTCGAGGCCGAGCG
>JAIPDC010000250.1 GCA_021737865.1 Rhodoferax sp. | reverse complement strand
CTGATAATGAACAGTGGCGAGCCGATGACCGGAAACGGCAATCGGTCCAAGGGTGCGGGAAGTTTCGACATGCTCAGAATGCCTCCAGCGCAAGTGCCGTGACGCACTCGGCGCCTTCCACAATGCTGTCTCGCAAGCCGGGCGCTTTGGTCAACAGATGGTCCGCATAGAAGCGTGCGGTGATGATCTTGGCCTGCATGAAGGCCACATCAGTGCCCGCAGCAATTTGCTCTTGCGCCACCAGCATGGCACGAGCCATTTGCCAGCCTGCCATCACATTGCCAGCCAGCATCAAGTAGGGCACGCTGCCCGCAAACACCGCGTTGGGGCTGGCCTTGGTGTTGCCCGCCACAAAGTTCACTACATCGACAAAGGCCTCACGTGCTGCCTTCAGGCGCTTGGCCATGGTCAGTGCGTCTGCCGTACCGCTCTTGACCAATTCAGCCTCGGTGCCTTCAATCTGTGCCGCCAGCGCCTTGCCGGTCTGGCCACCGTCACGCGAGGTTTTGCGACCCACCAGATCATTCGCCTGGATGGCGGTGGTGCCTTCGTAGATGGTCAAAATCTTGGCATCGCGGTAGTACTGGGCGACACCGGTTTCCTCGATATATCCCATGCCGCCATGCACCTGTACCGCCAGCGATGTGACTTCCAGGCTCATCTCAGTGCTGAAGCCCTTGACCAGCGGCACCATGAATTCGTAGAACGTCTGGTTGACCTTGCGCACATCAGCGTCGGGGTGGTTGTGGGCAGCGTCGTACGCTGACGCGGCCACGCTGGCCATGGCGCGGCAGCCCTCCACATAGGCCCGCATGGTCATCAGCATGCGGCGCACATCCGGGTGGTAAATGATGGACGCACCGGCGGCAACCGTTCCATCGACCGGGCGGCTTTGCACGCGCTCACGCGAGAAACGAGCCGCCGTTTGATAGGCACGCTCGGCAATCGCAATGCCCTGCACGCCGACACCGTAGCGGGCAGCGTTCATCATGATGAACATGTACTCCAGGCCGCGGTTTTCCTGACCCACCAGGTAGCCCACGGCGCCGCCGTGATCACCAAACTGCAGCACTGCCGTGGGGCTGGCCTTGATTCCCATCTTGTGCTCGATGCTCACACAGTGCACATCATTGCGCGCGCCCAGCGATCCATCCTTGTTGACCATGAACTTGGGCACAACAAAAAGGCTGATGCCCTTCACGCCTTCTGGCGCGCCCTGCACGCGGGCGAGCACCAGATGGACGATGTTCTCGGCCATGTCGTGTTCACCCCAGGTGATAAAAATCTTGGTGCCAAAAATCTTGAAGCTGCCATCGGGCAAAGGCTCTGCGCGGGTACGCACCGCTGCCAGGTCGCTGCCCGCCTGTGGCTCAGTCAGGTTCATGGTGCCAGTCCATTTGCCGCTGACCAGGTTTTCCAGATAGATAGCCTTGAGTTCATCGGAGCCTGCGGTCAGCAGCGCTTCAATCGCGCCATCGCTCAACAAAGGACACAGCGCAAAGCTCATATTGGCACTGTTGACCATCTCACCACAGACTGCACCAATGGTCTTGGGCAGGCCTTGACCGCCAAAGTCCACCGGGTGTTGCAGACCTTGCCAACCGCCTTCGGTGAATTGTTGGTACGCCTCTTTGAAGCCCGGGGTTGCTGTGACCACGCCGTCTTTCCAGCTGGTGGGGTTCTTGTCGCCTTCCCAGTTCAGCGGTGCCAACACGCCTTCGCTGAACTTCGCCGCCTCTTCCAGCACCGCCTGTGCCGTATCCAGGCCAGCATCCTCAAAGCCGGGGATCTGTGCGATCTGGTCGATCTTGGCCAGGTGCTCAATATTGAACAGCATGTCTTTGACGGGGGCAACGTAGCTCATGGGGTACTCCGGTAATACAGTGAAATAACGAAATCAAAACGCGAAAAAAAAGGGCACCGCGTACGATGCCCCTGGTCAGGTCAGCGCTTACAGCGCAGCCAGAAGCTCTGGCACAGCAACAAACAGATCAGCCTCCAGCCCGTAGTCAGCCACGCTGAAGATCGGCGCCTCGGGGTCCTTGTTGATGGCAACGATGACCTTGCTGTCCTTCATGCCGGCCAGGTGCTGGATAGCACCGCTGATGCCTGCCGCAATGTAGAGCTGGGGCGCCACAATCTTTCCGGTTTGGCCCACTTGCAGGTCATTGGCGGCGTAACCTGCGTCCACCGCCGCGCGCGATGCGCCAATGGCGGCGCCCAGCTTGTCGGCCAACGGAGTCAAAACGTCATTGAACTTCTCAGCCGAACCCAGTGCGCGTCCGCCAGACACGATGATCTTGGCAGCCGTCAGTTCAGGGCGGTCGTTCTTCGCAATCTCCGAGCCCATGTAGGTAACGTGTGCACTGGCAGCAACCGCAACCAACACCTCAACAGCAGCACTGCCACCGGTGGCAGCGGCCGGGGCAAACCCGGTGGTGCGCACCGTCAGGACTTTGATCGCATCCAGACTTTGCACAGTCGCCATGGCGTTACCGGCGTAGATGGGGCGCTCAAACGTATCCGCACTTTCCACCTTGGTGACATCCGAAATTTGCCCCACATCGAGCTTGGCGGCCACCCGGGGGGCCACGTTTTTGCCCGCAGCGGTTGCAGGGAACACGATGTGGGTGTAGCTGGCGGCAGCGGCCACAATTTGGGCGGTCATGTTTTCTGCCAGGCCGTGTGCAAGAGCATCGCTGTCCGCATGCAGCACTTTGCTGACGCCGGCAATCTGGGCGGCGGCAGCAGCAGCAGGGCCAGCATTGTTGCCGGCAACCAGGACGTGGACATCACCGCCGCATTGCAGAGCGGCAGTCACGGTATTGAAGGTGGCACCCTTGATGGATGTGTTGTCGTGTTCGGCAATAACGAGAGAGGTCATGATCAGATTACTTTCGCTTCAGTTTTCAGTTTTGCAACCAGCGTGGCCACGTCGGGCACCTTGATGCCGGCGCTGCGCTTGGCCGGCTCGACCACTTTGAGGGTCTTGATGCGCGGGGTCACGTCAACACCCATGGCCTCGGGGGTCAATGTTTCCATGGGCTTTTTCTTGGCCTTCATGATGTTGGGCAGGGTCACATAGCGCGGCTCGTTCAGGCGCAGGTCAGTGGTAATGACCGCAGGCAGGGTCAGCGACACGGTTTCAGATCCGCCGTCCACCTCGCGGGTGATAAGCGCCTTGCCATCAACTATTTCAACTTTGCTGGCGAAAGTACCTTGGGGCAAATCTGCCAGTGCGGCCAACATCTGGCCAGTCTGGTTGCAGTCATCGTCAATGGCCTGCTTACCCAGAATGACCAGACCGGGCTGCTCTTTGTCAATCAGCGCCTTAAGTAGCTTGGCCACGGCCAGTGGCTGCAACTCGACAGCGGTCTCGACCAGGATGGCACGGTCCGCACCAATGGCCATGGCGGTGCGCAGGGTTTCCTGGCATTGGGTCACGCCGCATGACACGGCAATGATCTCGGTGACCACGCCCTTTTCCTTCAGGCGCACAGCCTCTTCAACGGCGATTTCGTCAAAGGGGTTCATGCTCATCTTGACGTTGGCGATGTCCACGCCGCTTCCGTCGGACTTGACCCGAACCTTGACGTTGTAATCGACCACGCGTTTTACGCTTACCAGGACTTTCATTTGCTTGCGCTCCAGATGGTTACAAATTGCTTTGCCTACTTGACGTGTACGTCAACTCTTCGATTCTATGCCGCGACTCGCCCCAACACGTCACCGAGATGACCAAATAGAAGAAACAGACAAAATAGAACGGTCGTGCTTTTTCATGATTATAGTCAGACCCATGCTTTGCGCAAGTCCCCTTGCAGCTGCCAGCGGTCAGCGGGTATGGAGCACCCGTTGCGGGTACGGTATTTCAATGCCGTGCTCGCGCAGCGCCTTCAAAATGGCCAGATTGACCAAGGATTTCAGGTTGCCCGGGCCATTTTCGATATCGTCGATCCAGTAGACCAGCGTCAACTCCAG
The DNA here is from genome assembly GCA_021737865.1 of Rhodoferax sp. Taxonomy (GTDB): domain Bacteria; phylum Pseudomonadota; class Gammaproteobacteria; order Burkholderiales; family Burkholderiaceae_C; genus Allorhodoferax. The sequence goes on along the minus strand of JAIPDC010000250.1, from coordinate 1,343 downwards.
TCCATCGGCACCAAAATTGGTCAGATTCGCCGCCGGTGCAGGGTCTCGCAGCACACGCTCCTGCGTCAGCGCCGCAGCCAGCAGCAATTGCATGACCAAATCGACATCACTGGTGTAACCCACGGAGACCGAGGTAGTTTGACTGACCCTTGAATCTGCGAGTGACAGGTTTTCAACGCGGCTGGTGATCAGCAACTCATTTGGAACGATGGATTCGCGCCCGGTTTGCGACCGCACAACCGTGTAGCGGGCGTTGATCTGGGTAATAAACCCCTCAAACCCGTCCACCCGCACGCAATCGCCAATGCGCATGCTGCGCTCGGCCAAAATCACAAAACCGCTGATGTAATTGGCTGTCAGCTTTTGCAGTCCCATGCCGATACCCACACCCACCGCACCGCCGAGCACCGACAAGGCGGTCAGATCGATGCCCACGGTCGACAAGGCCAGGATCAACCCTACAAACATCAGCAGGGCGCGAGTGGCATTGCTCACCGCTTTGCGCAAGGACAACTCGCCGCCCGTTGCAGAACGCAACAACCGGGCCTCGAGCACCGATGAAATCCACAGCGCGATGATCAGCACCGCGCAGGCGGTCACCGCGCCCTCAATCATGGTGCGCACCGACAGGGTGGACCCGCCTACCTTCCAAGTGATCTGGTCGAGCTCATTCAACACCACCGGCAGCAGGCCGCTGACCCACAACACCATAGCCAGCCAAACCACCCAGGAAATCGTGTGTTCCAGCGAACGGGCCCAGCGCGCCTCCTGGAAAGCAATACGCAGAACTTTGACACCAATCCGAATGACCACCAGCGCAACCAGAACCGGTATCACCACCTTGAACACAGCAACGGTGCTCCACAGATCCAGAACCGCGCGCGCAAGGTAGCCCAGGCATAACAAGACCATCGGAAAAAGAACGCCATCGACTGCACGCCGGCCGAACAAAATGGAACGCTCATCGTGTGCACTCAATGCACGGCTGAGCAAAACAACGATCCCCCAGGCCAGCGCGACACAGGCGCTCAGCACCAACAACTCCACCAGCACCGTGGGTTGCGTAAATGCGGCCAACCAGCCTCCCAGGTCGTCAATCGGCTGGGGTGCAGGGCTGTGTGCGGCCTTTCCCATTAAAAGTCTGCCAACACACGAATGTGCGACTCCACGCTGAACGCCAGTGCATCCAGGTTGTAGCCACCTTCCAGACATGACACAACGCGGCCCTTGGCATGGCGCTGCGCCACTTCCATGATGCGCTGGGTGATCCAGGCGTAGTCCGCCTCAACCAACCCCATTTGCCCCATGTCATCCGCGCGGTGGGCATCAAACCCGGCGCTGAT
>JAIPDC010000027.1 GCA_021737865.1 Rhodoferax sp. | reverse complement strand
GTGTTTCTCTACGGTGCCAACGACTACGCAAACACCGTGGTCACCTATGACGACGCCAGCTACAACCTGTATAGCGCGATACGCGGTGGTGGTGCGGGCCAGACGGCCGGCGGCATAGCGCTGGCCAAGGCAGATTTGGCGGCGACCTTGCTCAACCCAACGACTGCGTTGGCCGGTGGACGCCAGTATGCGTTGCACCCGTCCATGCCCGGTCTGGCCAACCTGTTCAACAGCGGCAAAGCTGCCGTGCAGCTCAATGTGGGCCCGCTCGTCGTTCCATTGACCAAGGCCCAATACAGTGGCCCGGACCGGGTTAACTACCCCCTGCCACCGAAGCTGTTTTCCCACAATGACCAGCAGTCGATCTGGCAGTCGTCTTCACCCGAGGGCTCCACCATTGGCTGGGGCGGCAACATGGGCGACCTGGCGCAGTCCGGCAACGCCAATGCCCTGTTTACCTGCATCAACGTCACGGGCAATGCGGTGTTTTTGTCGGGCGACAGTGCCCTGTCTTACCAGGTCAGCACCGGCGGCGCGGTGGCCATCAACGCGGTCAAGAACAACGTGTATGGCTCCAGCGCAGTCAAAACCGCGCTGGCAGGGCTGATCCAGCAGCCGCGCACCCACACGCTGGAGAACGAATACAACAAGGTGACCGCACGCGCCATCGGGGCCGAGGCGCAGATCACTTCGGGCCTTGCGGGCGTGACGCTGGGGACGGTTTTTCCGAGCAGCAACTCGCTCGCTGATCAACTCAAAATGGTGGCCCGGCTCATTGGTGCACGCACCGGCTTGGGTGCAAAACGGCAGGTGTTCCTGGTCTCGCTTGGGGGCTTTGACCTGCATGACAACCTGATCTCTCAGCACGGCGGCTTGTTGGCCAAGGTCAGCGACGCCATGACCGCGTTTTACAACGCCACGGTGGAGTTGGGTGTGGCGGGCAATGTCACCGCTTTTACGGCGTCGGACTTTGGCCGCACGCTGGCCTCCAATGGCGATGGATCCGACCACGGCTGGGGCAGCCACCATTTCATGGTCGGCGGCTCAGTCAAGGGCGCAGCGTTTTACGGCACGCCGCCGCCCGTCAGTGTGGGCCGCACAACGGCGGCGCAAGACCAGTGGCATGTCGGGCAGGGTCGACTGTTGCCATCGACCTCGGTGGACCAGTATGCGGCCACGCTGGCCAGTTGGTTTGGTGTGGCCGACGGAGAATTGGCTGGCATACTGCCCAATCTGCGGCACTTCGGGGCCGCGGCAGGGCGACCGGACTACCCGTCCAATCTTGGATTCATGGCGTAATGCTATAAATTTGGTAGCTGCTGGCGCATATTCCACGGGGGCTATGGCCCATTTTTAGTGAGAAATTCTGGATGATTGATCTCTACACCGCCGCCACACCCAATGGGCACAAGGTCTCCATCGCGCTGGAGGAACTGGCCTTGCCTTACACGCTGAAGGTGCTGGACCTGGCTAAAGGCGAGCAAAAGACACCCGAGTTTTTGGCCATCTGCCCGAATGGCCGCATTCCCGCAATTGTGGACCGGGACGAGGACAACTTTGCGGTGTTCGAGTCAGGTGCCTGCCTGATTTATCTGGCTGAAAAGTCCGGACAACTGATGCCGGCGGATGCCAAGGGTCGTTCAAGGGTCCTGCAGTGGTTGATGTTTCAGATGGGTGGCATCGGCCCCATGATGGGACAGGCCAATGTGTTTTACCGCTACTTTCCCGAGAAGATCCAGCCCGCCATCGACCGCTACCAGGGCGAGTCCAAGCGGCTGTTTCGCGTGCTCGACGGTCACCTGAAGGACCACGAGTTTCTGGCCGGTGATTACTCCATTGCCGATATCGCCAATTGGGCCTGGGTGCGCACACACAAGTGGTCGGGGGTGGATGTGGATGACCTGCCGCACTTGCAGCGCTGGCTGGAGCTGATTCGCGCGCGTCCCGCCGTGCAGCGCGGCCTGCTGAGCCCGCCGTCGGCGCGCGACTTGACGCAGGACGAAGCCACTGCGCAGCAGTTTGTCGAAAAGGCCCGCACTATGGTAGAAATGGGCCAGTCCAGCAAGACAGGAGTTTGACGTTATGAAACTGTTTGTATCTCCCGGCGCGCCCAGCCCGCGGCGCGTGATGATGTTCATGGTCGAGAAAAACATCACCGGCATTGATTTGGTAAATGTGGATCTGAACGCGCAGGAGCACAAAGGCGAAGCCTACCGCGCCAAGAGCCCGCTGGCCAAGGTGCCCGCCCTCGAACTCGATGACGGTCGCGTGCTGACCGAAACGCGCGCCATTTGCACCTACCTGGAAGGCCGTTACCCGGAACCCAACTTGATGGGGGCCGACTTTGAGGAGCGTGCATTCATCGAAATGGCAGATCGACGCGCCGAGTTGTATCTTCTGGCCGGTATCGCCAACACCGTTCGCCACACGCACCCGGGCCTGGCCCCGCTGGAGCAGCCGCAATTTCCCGACTATGGTCATTCGCAGGCGCTCAAGGTGCGAGAAGTCGCAGCATGGTTTGACCATGTGCTGGAGCGCCAGCCCTGGATGGCGGGGGAGCGCTTCACCATTGCCGACATCACCGCCTTCTGCGCCATCGAATTTGCCAAACTAATGAAGTTCCATCCCGGCAAAGAGGGGCTGCCCGCGCTGCAGGCCTGGCGCGACCGGGTTGCGGCGCGCCCCAGTGCCCAGGCACGCTAATGCAGCACAAGCTGAGGTGTTGAGGTTGGCATATGTTGATTTTTTTGCGTTTTGTCACGCTTCTGATGGACTACCCAAAACGGGGGATGCCGATCATCAGAAGTTGATGCGATGATGCTCGAGTCTGTCACTGTGACTTGATGCTTTGAGGTGGGTGCCAATAATCTGTAAAGAGGAGCCGTGACGCTGTAATGCCGCGTGTTTCTCAAGTGCAGAAGGGTCTAATGAACAAGGAGCCGTCAGCAGTCGATTCTGACAATGAATCGATTACACGCAAGGTCTACGCCGAACGCGTGAAAGTATTCACTGATCGCGCTGTGGGTGGTGCCTACTCCTCCATTCTTGGCACCGTGCTACTGGCGTGGATGCAGGCCCCCATTGCAGGGTTGAACCATTCCATCGCCTGGTTTTGCTGTATCAATGTTGCCGAGGTTTTGATCATCGTCTGGGGCCACCAATATCGATTGGCGAAACCTTCAGAGCAAGAGGCGCCGGCCTGGGCCAGACGACAAATTTTGGGTGCACCTCTGCTCGGCCTGGCCTGGGGGTCGTCGGTCTGGTTTTTTTGGGTTGACGGTCAGATGCTCTTCTACATCGTTAACCTGACCGTTCTGGTTACGGTGACGGCATTGACCCTGACCATCGTGGCGCCCTTTGCAAGCGCCACGGTGCTGTTTACCGCCGGCATCCTGCTGCCCATATTGGCACATCTGGTGGTGTTCAACAATCCGCTGTCGATTCAAATTGCGGCCGGCTTGGTGATCCTGTTTCTGGTGCAGGTGCGATACGCTGCCATTGCAAGGCAGCAATTGCTGTCCGCCTTGGACACGGCTCAGCGCAATGCGTACCTGGCAGAGAAGCTGCGCCTCAGTGAGCACCGGATGCTCATCGCACAGCAAGTCAGCGGAACCGGTTCTTGGGCTTACGACCATTCGACGGGAAGGATTTTGGCTTCGGCCGAATACCTTCGGATATTTGGGCTTCCTGCGGTTGCGCGGGACCTCCCCGTTGCGCAGATTGAAGCCCTTATTCCTGAACACGAGCGTGTACACCAGTCCCTGCTAGCGCTGGTTGCTGGCGGGGATAGCCATCCGCTGGAATTCGCCGTTCATCCCGCGGATGGGTCAGCGGTGCGTCAGGTGCGTTCTATCGGCAGGCTTGAGAAAAACGAACAAGATGGCCGGGCGTTGGTTCTTGGCTTCGTGCAGGACATTACCAAGAGCAAACAGTTGGAAGAGCAGGTGCGCAACCTTGCCTTCTATGACTCGCTTACCAAGTTGGCAAACCGGCACCTGCTCAATGATCGCCTGGACCAGCGAATACTCGCCAACCAGCGCAGTGCGTGTTATGGGGGGCTGATGTTCATGGATTTGGACAACTTCAAGCCACTCAATGACACCCATGGACACGCCACCGGAGACATGCTTCTCGTTGAAGTTGCCAATCGCCTGGTCAATTGCGTACGCAAGGGTGATACTGTGGCCCGCTTTGGTGGGGATGAGTTTGTGGTGATGCTCAATGAACTGGACCACGACCCGGAAATCGCGCATACACAAGCCCGGGTGGTCGCCGAGAAAATATGTTCCAGCTTGGCAGAACCCTACAGATTGCCGATCATCAGCAAGGACGAGAAAGACAACGTGGTCGAGCACCGATGCACCGCAAGCATTGGAGTGGCCCTGTTTCTGGATCACGGAGCCACACCCGGTGAAGTTTTGATATGGGCCGACACGGCGATGTACAAGGCCAAAGAGGCAGGAGGCAATACGGTTCGATTCTATGAACCCGTGCCTTCTTTGCGCACAGAAGAAGAGTCACCGAACATCGGCTGACCCGCATGGGGTGGAAGCAGCAGAAAGCCGCCTTCCATCGACACCGGGGAGCGTCTACCTTGGCAGGACGCTGTCGTGCAGCGACAGCTGTAAAAGCCTTTTCAAATAGCGCCCGGTATGGCTGTCCGGGTTGGCCGCAATGTCTTCCGGCGTGCCCACTCCCAGCACCGTGCCGCCACCCGAGCCACCTTCGGGGCCCATGTCGATCAGCCAGTCGGCGGTCTTGATCACGTCCAGGTTGTGCTCGATCACCACAATGGTGTTGCCGGCGTCGCGCAGCTGGTGCAGCACCTTGAGCAACAGGTCGATGTCGGCAAAGTGCAGTCCTGTGGTGGGCTCATCCAGAATGTAGAGCGTGCGTCCGGTGTCGCGCTTGCTGAGCTCCAGCGCCAGCTTCACGCGCTGCGCTTCGCCGCCCGACAGCGTGGTGGCCGCCTGGCCCAGCTTGATGTACGACAGCCCCACATCCAGCAGCGTTTGCAGCTTGCGTGCGATGGTGGGAACGGCCTGCATAAACTCAAAAGCCGCCTCCACGGTCAGGCCCAGAATCTGCGCAATGTTCTTGCCCTTGTACAGCACCTCCAGCGTCTCGCGGTTGTAGCGCTGGCCCGCACAGACGTCACAGGGCACGTACACGTCGGGCAGAAAGTGCATCTCCACCTTGACCATGCCATCTCCCTGGCAGGCTTCGCAGCGGCCACCGGCCACGTTGAAGCTGAAACGGCCCGGCCCATAGCCGCGTTCACGTGCGGTAGGTACTTCGGCCATCAACTCACGAATGGGGGTGAACAGCCCGGTGTAGGTGGCCGGGTTGGAGCGCGGCGTGCGCCCAATCGGCGACTGGTCGACGTTGATGACCTTGTCGAAATGCTCAATGCCTTCGATCGCCGCATGCGCAGCCGGTTCTTCATGCGCCCGGTAAATGGTGCGGGCCACGGCGGCGTACAGCGTGTCGTTGACCAGGGTGGATTTACCGGAGCCGGAGACACCGGTCACACAGGTAAACAGGCCCACGGGAAAGTCGACACTCACGTTTTGCAGGTTGTGGCCGGTGGCCCCCACCACGCGCAGTGTCTGCAACGCGCCCTGTGTGGCCAGGTGGTGCGCTTCGCGCTCGGCGCGGCGCACTGCGGCCGGGCTTGGCGCGTAGCGCTGCCCCTTGTCGGCCGGCTTGTAAGGTTGCACATGCACCGTGGGTAGCCAGGGTGTGCGGCGCTTGGGCACGGCAATTTTCAGCGTGTGCGCCAGGTACTGCCCGGTCAGCGACTGGGGGTTGGCCTTGACGGCTTCAAAGTCGCCCTGCGCAATCACGCGCCCGCCGTGAATGCCGGCACCCAGGCCCATGTCGATGATGTGGTCGGCGGCTCGCATCATGTCCTCGTCGTGCTCCACCACCAGTACGCTGTTGCCGATGTCGCGCAGGTGTTTCAATGTCTCGATCAGTCGGTCGTTGTCGCGCTGGTGCAGGCCGATGCTGGGTTCGTCCAGCACATACATCACGCCGGTCAGGCCCGAGCCAATTTGTGATGCCAGACGGATGCGCTGGCTTTCGCCGCCACTCAGGGTCTCGGCGCTGCGGTCCAGGCTGAGGTAATTCAGGCCCACGTCGTTCAGGAATTTCAGGCGCAGGCCGATCTCGCGCACCACTTTGGCGGCAATGTCACCCTTGGCACCGTGCATGGTTAAGGTCTGAAAGTAGGCGTAGCTCTCGCGCAGCGTGGCGCGGCTGACCTCGAAAATGGCACGCGCCTGGTCACCCTCGCCAATCTTCACGTGGCGCGCTTCCAGGCGCAGGCGCGAGCCGTCGCAAGACGGGCAATGCTGGGTGCTGCGCAAGCGGGCCAGGTCTTCGCGCACCATGGACGAGTCGGTCTCGCGGTAGCGCCGCGCCATATTCGGGATGATGCCCTCAAAGGGGTGTTTTTTGCTCAGCTTTTTCCCCTGCGAAACCCCCGAGTCCATGACATAGCTGAACTTGATTTCTTCCTCGCCAGAACCCTGCAGGATGGCCTGCTGGACGGTCACGGGCAGCGAGTCGAACGCGGCGTCAATGTCGAACTTGTAATGCCTGGCCAAGCTTTCCAGCATGGAAAAGTAATAGCCATTGCGTCGGTCCCAGCCCTTGATGGCACCGCTGGCCAGGCTCAGCGAAGGAAACGCCACCACCCGCGCCGGGTCAAAAAACTCCTGCACACCCAGGCCGTCGCAGGTGGGGCATGCCCCCACGGGCGAGTTGAACGAGAACAAGCGCGGTTCCAGCTCGCTAATCGAGTGGCTGCACACCGGGCAGGCAAATTTCGCGTTGAATAAGTGCTCTTTAGGGCTGCAGCCCCCGTCAATGCTGCGTGAGGCGCTATCATTTTCACCATGCCCACTGTCCACCTCCAAGGCAATGGCGCGCCCGTTGGCCAGGCGCAAGGCGGCCTCAAAGCTTTCAGCCAGACGCTGCTGCAGGCCGGGTGCCGGGCCGCTCCCAAACCCGGGAAGCGCCCCCTCGGGGGGCCGGGGCGAAGCACCTTGGGGGCCATGTGCGGGGCGCACCTTGATGCGGTCGATCACCACGTCAATGTCGTGCTTCTCGGTCTTCTTCAGCGACGGCAGATCGTCAAACTCGTAAATCACGCCATTGACCCGAAAGCGCACATAGCCCTGGGCCTGCATCTCGGCAAACACGTCGACAAATTCACCTTTTTTCTCGCGCGCGACCGGCGCCAGAATCATCAGCCGTGTCTCAATGGGAAGGGCCAGCACGGCGTCCACCATCTGGCTGACGGTCTGGCTTTGCAGCGGCAGGTCGTGCTCGGGGCAATAGGGCGTGCCGGCGCGGGCGAACAACAGGCGCAGGTAGTCGTGGATCTCGGTCACCGTGCCCACGGTGGAGCGCGGGTTGTGGCTGGTGGCTTTTTGCTCGATGGAGATGGCGGGCGACAGGCCCTCGATCACATCCACATCGGGCTTGTCCATCATCTGCAAAAACTGGCGGGCGTAGGTGGACAGGCTCTCCACATAGCGGCGCTGGCCTTCGGCGTACAGGGTGTCAAACGCCAGGCTGGACTTGCCGGAACCGCTCAAACCCGTGATCACCACCAGTTGGTTGCGCGGAATGTCGAGGTCGATGTTTTTCAGGTTGTGCGTGCGCGCACCCCGAATGCTGATGGTCTGCTGCTGAAGCGCGCGGGCCAGGTAAATGCCTTGCGGGTCGTGGGGCACCTGGGTGCCGTCGGGAGATGAATTCAAGGTGGAGCCCGCTGAAAAGGTGGTGTTGATCCGCGTTTGGGAAAACCCACCATGATAGTGACTGTTCGGCGCCAGGGCCCGTGCAGTCGGTCCGGGCCACCCTAATTCATAGCCTCATAGCCGGGACAGTATCCGTGGCTCACTGCGCGCTCCGAGCGGGTGGTCGCCTCGCGGTGTGCCAATGATGATGGGTGCCACAGCGGTGGTTTCGGGTGGAATGTCAAGCTCAAGCTTGATATTGGGTGCATTGAGCGCCTTTGCTGCAGAACCAATCACGCAGGTTCCAAGCCCCATGGCGTGCGCGCCCAGCATCAAGTTCTGTGCTGCCAGCCAACAGTCCACGACGGCGAAGGGCGCGTTGGATGCGGAGCAAATCACGATCAATGTGGGTGCGTCATAAAAGACGTTGAAATCGGGCTGCGAGAACGACTTCAGGCCAGCGTGATCGGGGTACAGGCGTGCAATTTCAGCAACGCAGGAAGCCTTGGCGAGGTCGGACAAGCGCTTGAGAAGCTTGGCGTCCTCGACGATGACAAATTGCCACGGTTCGGTGTGCATGGCGGTAGGGGCCTGCACCGCAGCCGCCAAAAGCTCACCCACAACCCGCCGGTCAACGGGTTCCTTTTTGTAGGCGCGTATCGACCGCCGGCCGAAGATGGCATCTTTGACCAGCATCGAATTCATGGACCGGTTCATTGCTGCGTGCCCTTCTTCTCTCTTCATGCCGATTCAAAGACTAAGGCGTCAGCGCGACCTCGCCGTGTGTGCTGCCTGACCGTGTAGCGTCAATGGTGGTGAGGCTCGAGGGGCTGGCAATGCCCTGCGCCCTCACGATTGAAGGTAATGCCGGAGGCACCTGGACCAGACTGTAGAACTCAAGCGCCGAGATGAGTGTCTGAAGGGCATCACGATAGCGGGTATTCGGACCCGTTGTGACATCAATCCCCAGGATCGTCAGGCTTGTCACCGGTGTCTTGGTGTCAACTGCTGCCTTCGCGATCAGCAGCGGATCGGGGGCGGTACGCTCAATACGCGTCGCTACCAATTTGCCGGAGGCGTCTTTATAGGCGCGAATGTCGATCCGATCCGACACAGCCAAATCGGCGTAGCTGAGCGAGCGCACGGGTCGACCAGGCCCAGTGGTTCGGTCGATAAACTCCGTCAGTGGTGTGGTCGAAATTCTTTGCCCGAGAACGACCACCGAGGAAGTGCTTGTTTCCTTGCTTTGAAGGGGCGCGACTACTTGTGCCATGGTCTCCCCGCGAAAAGTCACCCGCCGGGCAGTCAGCACACTGGCAGCCAGGGCACCTTCAACCTCGACTTTGACACCGTTCTTCAGATCGGTGGCGCTCCCGTTAAGGAACACCGCGTTGCTGGCGTCAACCACTTGAGCGCCGACAGTGAAGTTGGAAACCGAAACAAAGTTGGAAACGTAGCCCTCCACTTGGACCAAACCGGCATCCGGGTAGCTGATCCGTTCACGCAATTGAATTTGATTTGCCGTGACCAACCCGTTGCCAGCAGCGGTCCCTCGGACAATGACGGACTGCCCATTGCTCAGGCCGCCTGTCGGGAGGTTGCCCGCGGTAACCCTTTGGTAGTTGACGGGAATTCCATCAACTGTGCACGTGCCGGCGAGCTGATTGACGTTGGCAACCACCCCTTGGGCAATGACCGGCGTCGCATCGGTGACAAATGTGCCAAGCCGTTCCAGCCAGGTCGCGCGCACCCGGTTTTGCTCATTGAAGCCGCTGACCGTGATGACATCACCGATGTTCAGTCCGCTCAGGTCGCCGGCACCCGTGCCTTCGACCACGGTCCCATCGTCAATAAAAACGTCGCGGCCCATCACTTGAACGGTGTTTGTCAGTCGGTTGATCTGCGTGATGGGTCCCTCCAGGTTGTTGTTGAAACGAATCCGGGTGGCGATCCCCTCACACAACGCAGTTGCAGCATTGGGGCACGCGTTGACGCTGCCCTCGACGGCGACCACCATGCCGACCCTGAGTTGTGTGGTGGTTGTTATCTGGTCGTTGACCGTGACGACCGCATTGCGGTCATCAAACCGTATGCCCTTGACAATCACGCTGCCAAACCCGGTGATGGTACCGATCGTCACCGACTGTGCTGCTGGCAACACCTCGTTACTGGAGCTGGATGAGCCGCCCCCACACCCAAAAAGTGCCACACAGAGCAGCACACCGCAAAGTCCTCTCGCCAGTTGACTCATGATCACGCCCTCACTTCCATAGAAAGGTGCTAGTGTGTGTCCGAGCGCAAAGACCACCGTTGCGGAAACGCACACTTCAGGCACGCTTCAGGCAATTCCTTCGGTCCGGTGGATGCGCGACAATGGAGCCCTTTTCCGCCAGCCAACCATTGACCGCCTTGTCTTCGACTTCTACCCTGTCCCCGGACGCCGGATCCACCTCCACCACCATGACGGCGCAAGAGCGCCGTTCCAGTGCATCGCTGGCGCTGATCTTCGCCTTTCGCATGCTGGGCCTGTTCCTGGTGTTGCCGGTGTTTTCGCTCGAAGCGCGCAAGTACCCGGGTGGTGACGACCCGGCCCTGGTCGGCCTGGCCATGGGCATTTACGGCCTGACGCAGGGGTTTTTGCAAATTCCATTTGGTGTCGCGTCGGACCGGTTCGGCCGCAAGAGGATCATGGTGATCGGTCTGTTGATATTTGCCGCTGGGGGTGTGATGGCAGCTTTGGCTCCCACCATGGCCTGGTTGGTGGCTGGGCGTGCGCTGCAGGGTGCGGGTGCCATTTCGGCTGCTATAACGGCCCTGCTGGCCGACCAGACGCGTGATGTGGTGCGCACCAAGGCCATGGCCATGGTCGGGGCCAGCATCGGGCTGATGTTTGCCATTTCTTTGGTGCTGTCGCCGCTGCTCAACGCGGTGCTGGGCTTGAGCGGCTTGTTTGCGTTGACCACCGTGTTGGCCGTATCAGGAATTGCGGTTGTGTTGTGGTGGGTGCCGCCCGAGCCCGCCAAGCACGCCGAAGAATTGCCCGCCCGGCTGGCCGCGAGCCTGGTCGCTGTGCTGCGCCAGCCGGCTTTGTTGCGGCTCAATTTTGGTGTCTTCATGCTGCATGCGGTGCAGTTGGCCATGTGGGTCGCGCTGCCTGCCATGCTGGTGCAGGCAGGGCTGCCCAAAGACCAGCACTGGTGGGTCTATCTGCCTGCGGTGCTGGGCTCGTTTTTTGTCATGGGCGCGACGCTGTTCCCGCTGGAGAAGCGCGGCTACCTGCGCGCCGTTTTCCTGTCTTCGGTTGGGTTGATAGGGCTGGTGCAGATCGGCTTGCTGGCGGTGGCAGCTGCGGTGCCTACCATCACCACTTTGGCGGTGCTGTTGTTTGTTTTTTTCTGCGGCTTCAATGTTCTCGAAGCCAGCCAGCCCAGCATGGCCTCGCGTGTGGCCCCCGCCGGCGCGCGTGGTTCGGCACTGGGCGTGTACAACAGTTTGCAGTCGCTGGGCTTTTTTACCGGCGGCGCGCTGGGCGGCTGGCTGGTCAAGGCGTATGGACCGCAGACGCTGTTTGGCGTGTGCGCGCTGGCCATGCTGGCCTGGCTGGTGGTGGCCTGGCCCATGCAGGCACCCCGCGCAACGGCTGCCCATCCCGCCCGCAAGCCCGGCTAAACTCGGCAGCATCTGACCCACCCACTACCCGTTAGGAACACCATGGCATCCGTAAACAAAGTCATTCTGGTCGGCAACCTTGGGCGCGACCCGGAAATTCGCTATCTGCCCAGCGGTGAGCCCGTCGCCAATGTCACTATTGCGACCAGCAGCAAATACAAGAACAAGACCGGGGAAATGGTGGAAGAAACCGAGTGGCATCGTGTGACTTTCTTCGGCAAACTGGCCGAGATCGTAGGCCAGTACCTCAAGAAGGGCCGCTCCATCTATGTCGAGGGCCGAATCAAGACCCGCAAGTACACCGACAAGGACGGCGTTGAGAAATACGCCACCGACATCATTGCCAACGAGATGCAGATGCTCGGTAGCCGTGAAGGCATGGGCGAGCCATCGGGTGAAGAAGGCGGCTACGACAATGCGCCGCGCCGACCCGCCGCGCCGCGTGCTGCCGCTGCAGCACCTGCTCCCCGTCAGGCTCCATCACCGCGACCTGGCACGGGCTTTGACGACATGGATGACGATATTCCGTTTTAAAAACGCCTAACTAATCGCGGTTGCGGTCTGGCGGCGCCCCAGGAGCCGCTTCACAAGACGGTACAGCAGCCTGAGCCCGAGCAGGGTCAGGATGGCCTCCAGGAAGGTCAGCACAAAGGCAAACAACCCGTTGCTGCGCTCTGCCCGCAGTTTGAACTTGCCCACCATGTGGTCGCGCGCAATTTCGATGCTGTCATAAAAGGTGGGTACCACCAGCAGGGTCAGCAGGGTTGAGGTGATGGTGCCGCCAATGATGGCCACCGCCAGCGGTTGGTAAAACTCGCCGCCCTCGCCCAGACCAATGGCCACCGGCATCATGCCGGCAATCAAGGCAAAGGTGGTCATCAAAATCGGGCGCAAACGCACCCGACCGGCATCCATCAGCGCTTCTTCACGGTCAATGCCTTCGGCTTCGCGCTTGCGGGCTGCATCAAGCAACAAAATGGCATTTTTGGCGACCAGTCCCATCAGCATGATGACGCCGATGAAACTCATCAGGTTCAGTGTGCTGCGTGTTACCAGGAGCGCCAGCACCACACCGATTAACGATAACGGCAGCGACAACATCACCGCCAGGGGCGCGGTGAACGAGCCAAATTGCATCACCAGAATCAGGTACATCAGACCGATGCCCGACAACAGGGCAATCAGCATTTCAGTGAACAACTCCTTCTGGTCCTGTCCGGCGCCACCGAGGGAGAGCCCATAGCCGGGTGGGTAGTCAAACGATTTGGCCAGCTTCATGGCGTCGTCGGTCACTTCGCCATTGGAGCGACCCTGGGCGTTGGCCGACACGGTGATGTTGCGCTTGCCATTGGCGTGTTCTATGCCCGATGGGCCCTTGCCCATGGTGATGGTGGCGATCTGGTCCAGCGGGACCATCAGGTTGGTGCCGGCCACGGCTATCGGCAGCCGCTCAATGCTTTCCTTGCTGACGCGGTCGTCGGGGTGCAGGCGCACGGCCACATCCCGTGTTTCGCCGGTGGGGTCCACCCAGTCGCCCACTTCGATGCCGGCAAAGGCCACGCGCAGCGACTGTGCGGCGTCGTTGGCAGAAATGCCCATCGAGTTGGCCAGGCCCCGGTTCAACTCGATCTTGAGTTCCTTCTTGGGGTCTTGCTGGGACAGTCCTACATCTACCGCACCAGGCACCTGGCGCAGCTTGTCCATGTACGCACTGGTGATCTCCAGCAACTTGCGCGAATCGGGGCCGGTGAAATCAATCTGGATCGGCTTGCGTGCGCCGTTGTTCAGATCATCCAGCACGGTGTACTCTGCGCCCACCAGTGTGCGCACTTTTTCGCGCAATTCTGCGGCGATCTCCTTGGCGCTGCGCACCCGGGTGTTGCGCTTGCCGATATCGACGTAAATGCGACCACCACTGGCGCTGATGTTGCTGTTGGTTTCCTTGGTTTCGGGGAGGGTGCGGGCCAGTTCTGCTGCACGCTCCATCTTCAGCCGGGCATATTCAACCGACGACGATGACGGTGTGCGCACCTCGATCATCAGGTTTCCGGAGTCGGTCGCGGGCAGGAAACTGGATCCACCGAACTTGACCTGTAGCGCCACCGAGGCGACTAGGCTGGCCACGGCGATGGCCGCCATCCAGCGCCGGTGGTGCAAGGCCCAGGCGATGACATTTCCATAGCGGTCGGCCTGGTGGTCAAACCAGTCATTAAAACGCCCCAGCACGGCGCTGAGTCCCTTCTTGGGCGCGGTGTGGTGGTCCACCGGGTCGCCCCAGTATGCCGACAGCATGGGGTCCAGCGTGAATGAAATGGCCAAACTGACCAGCACCGAGCAGGTCACGGTCAGCGCAAACGGGCGGAACCATTCGCCCGAGACACCCGGCATGAACGCCACCGGAATAAACACCGCAATGATGGAGAAGGTTGTGGCTGCCACGGCCAGTCCAATTTCGGCCGTGCCCTCGAGAGACGCGGTGCGCCGGTCCGAGCCGCGCTGCATGTGGCGCACGATGTTTTCCCGCACCACAATGGCATCGTCAATCAACACCCCGATGGCCAGCGAGAGCCCCAGCAGGGTCATGAAGTTCAGCGTAAAGCCGCACAGCCACACCGCAATGAATGCGGCAATCACCGAGGTCGGCAGGCTCAGGGCGGTAATCAAGGTGGAGCGCCAGGAGTTCAAAAAGGCGTACACCACAAAGATGGTCAGCACAGCGCCCAGAATCAACGATTCGATCACGTTGTTCAGGCTGCGTTGGGCGTCCACGCCGCCGTCGCGGGTGATTTCGAGCTTGGTTCCGGGGCGCTCTTTCTCGAATTCAACATTGATCTCTTTGACCATCTTGCGAATGCCATCGGCCACGCTGACCGTGCTGGCATCGCGTGAGCGGGTCACGAAAATGCCCACGTTGGGCTTGCCGCTGCGGATGCTGAAACTGTTGATGTCTGCAAAACTGTCGCTGATCGTTGCCACGTCGGCCAGACGCACCACCTGACCGCCAAAACGCTTGACGACCACGCTCTGGAACTCGGCGGGAGACTCGATGCGTCCCACCAGGCGAATACTTTCTTCATCCAGCGCACCTTGCACCTTGCCCACCGGTGCGTTGGTGTTCTGGGCGCGCACGGCGGCCACCACCTCACCGACGGATACATTGTGTTCGCGCAGTTTTTCGGCGCGCAGCAAAACCGACAACTCGCGTTTCAGAGAACCGTTGATATTGACGTTGGCTACACCGGGTATGGCGCGCAACTTGTCGGCCAACACATCCTCTGCCAGGCGCGAAATCTCGGCATGGCTCTGTGAACTCGAGGACAACGCCATGTTCATGATGGGTTGCGCGGACGGGTCGTAGCGTCGCAGCACGGGTTCGCGCATTTCAGTGGGCAATTTATAACGCGCGCTGGAAATCACGTTGCGCACCTCGTCCGAGGCTTCGATCATGTTCTTCTTGAAGGAGAAGATCACATCGAAGCGGGCGTTGCCTTCGGTCGCGTTCGAATACACCTCGGTCACACCCTGAATGCTTTGCAGTGATTTTTCAATCCGGTTGACGATCTCGCGCTCCACCGTGTCGGGGGAAGCGCCGGGGTAGGCGATGTTGACGAACAACCCGGGCACCTCGACATCGGGGTTTTGGTTGACGCGTAACTTGCTCATGGCTAGCAAGCCCATGGCCATCAGGGCAATGATCAGGACGATGGTCGCCGTCGGGCGCTTGATACTGAAATCGGACAGGAACATGGTTATTTCCCAACTGCAACGGGTTTGGCACTGATCATTTCTGCCGTCTGACCTTCCTTGAAGCTGGAGCTGGGGTTGCGCAAAATGGTGTCCCCCTCGGTCAGGCCGCTGCGAATCTCGAAATTGCCGGTGCGGGTGTCGCGTGCACCCACCGTCAGCTCGACCTGATTCAGGGTATTGCCCTTGACCCGCCAGACTGCGGTCTTGTCACCGGTCTTGACCAGCACGGACTCGGGCAATGTGAGGGTTTTTACGTTGCTGGCTTCAATCGTTCCTTCCGCGTACAGGCCGGAGACGCGGGGCTGCTTGGCATCATTAAAACTGACCAGCACTTCGACCTGGCGTGTCACATCGTTGGCACTGGGGTCGACCCGCGTCACCCTGCCGCGAAACTCCTGTCCGGCGTAGCCGTTGATACGAAAGCTCACCGCCTGCCCGACCGAGACCACGCTCACTTTGTCGGCCGATACGCGGCCAGCAAAGCGCATACTGGTCGGGTCGATGACTTTGAGCAGTTCCTTGCCGATGGATGCGGTGTCACCCGCCGACACTTTGCGGTCACCGACAACACCGTCAAACGGGGCCCGCACAATGGTGCGCTCCAGTTGTTGGCGTGCCACAACCGCACGCGATTTGGATGCCGACAACTCGCTGGTCGCGGCGTTGCGGCGAACCTCGGCATCGTCCAGCGCCTGCAGTGACGTCATGCCCGAGGCACGCAGCGTCTTCAGACGCTGCAGGTTGCGCTCGGCCTGGTCCAGCGACTGTGCGGCGTTGCGGGTGTTGTCTTCGGCAGAGTTCAGGTTGTCGCGGATGGCGGTCTGGTCCATGCGCACCAGCACGTCGCCGCGGCGGACCACGTCGCCGTTTTCCTTCAGCACTTGCAGCACCACGGCTGACACCTCGGCCCGCAGGTCGGCCTTGCGCTCGGGCTGAATGGAGCCGGTAACCACCGGACCCAACGCCACTGCGCTGGTTTGGACGGTGATGATGTCTTCCGGCGCAATCGCCAGCTTGACGGGTGCTGCGGTGCTGTCCTTCTTGTCGTCCTTACCGGAAAACTTGTCGCACGCTGAAAGGCTGATAACGAGCGCGATAACGGTGAACAAGGGGCGCAACATAAAGAACTCTCCGAGAGGAAAACCGAACCGTCAAAATGGAAAGGCACTTGATTTGATTCAAATCAAAGTGCCGAAGCCGCAATTATGAGGTCAACGCAGACTTCGGGTCTGCCTGACCGGGCTTCAGGGTTATCCGTTTTTCCCAGGCGTGGTGCGCGCCTGCGCGGTGGCCTGTGGTGCAGAGGCCTTGTGGGCGACCACGACAACGGTTGGCAACTCAATACTGTGCAGGGTTGGCGCGGGTTGGCTGTGCATGCCGATGACGACGGTGCTGAGCCAGGTGCTCGAGAGTGCGGCGGCGAGTATCAGGGCAATCAGTTTGGGCATGGGGCTTAGGGTCATGGTGGTCTCCGTGTGGTGTTGGGATGAACTGTAGGCACAACTGCCCGGCGCCGCACCCGCTTTGCGACCAGTCACCGCGCTGCGTGACGAACTGCTGCAATCAGGGGGTGGATGGAACCTTCGCCGCCGGCGTTTGGTTTAATCACCCCCTTCTGAGCAGTTTTTCCACCACCTGCGGAGCGATGCATGAGACTTACGATAGTGGGCGCACTGTTTGCCCTGACCTTGGCCACCGCCCTCGCACAGGATGTGGTGACCCCGAATGCCAATTTGCTGGCTGACGGCATTCCAGCCATTTCCAAAACCATTGCGGACAAGGTCGGGCTGTACACTGAATTTCGCGGCCACGGCTTTGTCGACTGGCACCCGGTGGAGCGTTCGATGCTGGTGCGCCACCGCGAGCCGGGGGCCAACATCGCGCAGATTTATTGGCTGAAATCACCTGGCGGCAAGCTGGAGAAAGTGACTGATTTTCCCGACCCGGTTGCTGCAGCCTCGTTTGCGCCGCACCATGGCAACTACATCGTCTACGGTCGTGATGCGGGCGGCAACGAAGCCACCCAGATTTTTCGTATGGACCTGGCAACACGGCAGTCCACCCTGCTATCCAGGCCGGATGAGCGCAGTGCCTACACTTGGTCAAAGAAGGGCGACAGGGTGCTGATTGAATCTGTGCCGCTGGACAAGACGGCGCAGGGTGGAACGCGAAACCAGGTCACCACCACGCTGACCCTGGTTGATCCGCTCAAGCCCGAGAGTCAAACACGCCTGTGCGAACTTCCCGGTGGGGGATGGGGAGGTTTTGGATTCACACATGACGACGCCACACTGGTGGCCCAACAGTACCGCACGCCCAACGACTCGGACGTGTTTCTGATTGACGTAAAAACCGGAGAACGCGAAAAAATTCTACCCAAGCTTGGGGCTGCGACCGCAGGTTACAACGGCTTTGAATGGAGCCTGGACAACCAGCGTTTGTTCATGACGACCAACCAGGGTGGGGAGTTTTCCGAGCTTGCGGTCTATGACCGCCGGGACAAGTCCCTGACCGTTTTGTCACGCCACATTCCTTGGGATATCGAAAACTTCAGCCTCTCCGCCGATGGTCGCCGGTTGATGGCAGTAGCCAATAACAATGGCCGTGACGAGATGCATCTGTTTGATGCGGCAACCGGCAAGGAATTGGCACGGCCGGATGTCACTGCGGGTTCTATTGGCGCCGGGCAGTGGCACCACACCCAACACGACTCGCTGGGCTTTTCGTTGAACTCCCCCCAAAGCCCGGGTGATGTCTACAGCCTGGACGCCAAGAGCGGCAAGACGGAACGCTGGACCGTGGCCGGCGCGCCCGGTGGCGTCAAACCGGAAACGTTCATCAGTCCTGAGCTGGTGCAAATCAAGAGCTTTGACGGCCTGACAGTCAGCGGCTGGTTGTTCCTTCCGGATGCGGCCAAATTCCCGGGCAAGCGGCCCGTGCTGGTGAGTTTTCATGGTGGACCGGAGGGCCAGTCCACGGTGCGCTTCATGGGGCGCTACAACTACTTTCTGAACGAAATGGGCGTGGCGGTGCTGATGCCCAATGTGCGCGGTTCATCGGGCTACGGCAAGACCTATCTGGACCTGGACAACGGCTTCAAGCGCAAGGACTCGGTCAAGGACGGCGGCGCCTTTCTGGCCTGGGCGGGTACGCACCCGCGGCTGGACGCCGGGCGCATCGTGGTGTCGGGCGGCAGCTACGGCGGCTACATGAGCCTTGCCACTGCGGTGGACTACAGCGCGCTGATCCGGGGCGCGATTGATGTGGTGGGCATCAGCAGTTTTGTGACCTTTCTCAATAACACCGAAAGTTACCGTCGTGACTTGCGCCGGGTCGAGTACGGCGATGAGCGTGACCCGGCCATGCGTGCCTTTCACGAGAAGATTGCACCTTTGAACAACGCTGCATCCATCACCGTGCCCCTGTTCGTGGTGCAGGGAAAGAACGATCCGCGTGTGCCCTACACCGAAGCGCAGCAGATCGTCGCGGCGGTGCGCAAGAACGGCGTCCCGGTGTGGTACCTGCTGGCGGACAACGAGGGCCACGGCTTTCGGCGCAAGGTCAATGCGGATTTCGAGTTCTACTCCACCGTGCGGTTTCTTGAAAAAACGCTGATCGAGTAGCTGATGCCGGGTGTTGATACTGGGTGTAAACCCTAGTTATTTTCTGGGTTATATTGAACACTCACAATTCATATCGATCAGCCCGTTGTCAGAAGAATCCGTCACGGTAAACACACGTTGGAGCAGACAGCTGGCGCCTGTGGGGCAAGGTTGCCTGGTCTACGACATCGGCACCACCGATCCCGCGCAAGCATGCACCGATGTTTTGGCCCAACTCGGTCTTTCCGATTTGCGCGAGTGGGTCATCGCCGAACCCGCACACATGCCAACCGGTGCCGGCTTGTTACTGCGCTTGGGCTCGGTGCAGGCGAATGCATGGGCACCCGGGCTCGATACCTTGCAACTGGCAGCCAACCTGCAACTCGACACCACGGGTAACGTTCAGGATTTGATACGCGAGATCGTTGTTTCGATGCTGATGGGCCCCGTTGCTTTTGAGTTTCCGAGCATCCAAGAGCTGGTGAGTGCGGTTCGTATTCGCGTCAATATTGTGCAGGCCGCGCGCAAGACGACACTGGCTTTTCACACTAGCGAAGCAGAGCGTCCGCAGGACTTCTGGATGTATGACGAAGACCGGGGATTCATCATCCGTGCCGGCGTGTCGCTGATCCGGGCGCTGGAGATGGCCACGCAACCTGAAATGTCGGGTGCGATGTATTCCTTCTCCTGCTACCGCGCTTCGGAGTATGTGATTTTGCTGGGCATCGCGCAGGAGCTGGCGCACTGCAATCCGCCGCTCCTGGCGCAATTGCAGTCCATGTGGGGCACGCACCCGATCAAGTCCGGAAAATTTCATGAAGTGTTTCTGCACGAACAGGGCTCCATGGAGGCGCCACTGCCACCCCATTATTTCGTGCCGGGTGACCGGACCTGGTTTCGCAATCCTGATGAGGCATCGGCAGATGCTTCCGGTTTTGAGGGGTCCTGGGTCATGTACCTGGGTGGCGGGCTGTTCAATAACTTCTGGAAGCGTGATCAGCCGTACACGCTGACGGCCAAGTGCCTGGAGATCTTCCACTGGCGGCATGGTCTGTACAAAGATGCAGCGGGTGAAGAACGCATGGATGAGGAGAAAGTGGCGCAGCTGGTCGCCGCTTCGATGCAGGACGCGGACGCGGTGGCAGGCATCATGGCTGTGATGTCGCGCTACCGGGAGGCGCGTGGTGTTTATACCGCTGCCGGCGGGTGTATTGACACCACCCGCGAGTTTGCGCGGTGGGTTTGCCCTGGAACGGCTGACCTAGTATTGCCGCCGTCCTAGTCTGTATCGATGCAACACCGCCTGATACACATTGATGCCGCCAAGGTGGTGGCGTCAAACCTCATCGTGTTGCATCACTTCACGGTTTACGGGCCACTGGCCGAGGCATTGGATTTGGCCGCGCCCCGATCGACCGACTGGTTTTTTGAGTACGCGCGCATGGCCGTGCAGGTATTTCTGGTGATCGGCGGCTACTTTGCCGCGAGTTCTCTGGCTCCGCATGGCTATCCGCAACGCGGCCAACCTTTGCGCAATATTGCCCGGCGTTTTGTGCGACTGGTGCTGCCGCTGGGAGTCGCCCTGCTGTTGACCGTCGCCGTCAGTGCACTCACCCGGATTTGGCTCCAGTCGGACTTTGTTCCCACAGCGCCCGGATGGTTGCAGATTTTGACCCACGCGACCTTGACCTATGGTGTGCTGGGCGTTGAACCGTTGTCCATTGGCATCTGGTACGTGGCCATCGATTTCCAGCTCTTTGCGCTGATGAGCATTTTGTTGTGGGGCGGTCGGCGCCGGGCGCAATGGCTGGTTGCGCTGGCAGGACTGGCGTCACTTTTTTACTTCAACCTTCAGCCGCAGGGGGACAACTGGGCGCCTTATTTTTTTGGCTCGTATGCCATGGGCGCTTTTGCCTGGTGGGTGGGGCACGCGCGCCATTCCGGCAAGCTGTTGTACGTGCTGGCGATTGCCGGGGTGGCGGCGCTGGCATGGGACTTTCGCGATCGCATTGCCTTGGCTTGGGTCGTGGCAATGGTGTTGGGGGTTGCGCGCAGTCGCTTGTCTGGCGGACGCTCGGTATTGGCCCGCAGCCCAAGGCTGTATGCGTGGATCAGAGCCGGCGCACGCAGTTCGTACGCGCTCTTTTTGACCCACTTCTCTGTCTGGATGCTGGCCAACGCGCTGTGGGTCAATCTCGGTTGGGCATCTGTCGGTGCGCTGGGTTTTGTCACGGCGAGTGCGTGGGTCCTGTGCCTGCTGGCTGCGATGGGGTTTGAGCGCTATGTCGAGCGACCCCTTGCATCGATACGAATGTGACCGGCTGAAGGTGGCCGGCGGGCTACAGCCACCCGGTCAGCGCCATGGCCAGCGATACGCTGAAGATGGCCGTGGCGGTGGACACCGCCACGCTGGCATGATCAGCCCCGTCTGCGCAAACAGCAGTCCGACCAGGATCGGCAAGGGCACCGGGTGCAGGATGCCGTTACGCAGTGCCTCCAATACCGGGCGCTGCCAGGGC
Organism: Rhodoferax sp.; assembly: GCA_021737865.1. Lineage (GTDB taxonomy): Bacteria > Pseudomonadota > Gammaproteobacteria > Burkholderiales > Burkholderiaceae_C > Allorhodoferax. The sequence continues at coordinate 3,579 of JAIPDC010000027.1, read as the reverse complement.
GTTTGCGCAGGGGCTGAAGGGTTTGCTCCGGCGGCCAGTCGCGTCCCTGCCAGTTCCAGCGCGATGGTGGCCAGTGTGAGCAGAATCAGGGCATGCAGGGAAATGATGGTGAACAACGTGACCAACCCCGCCTCGCCATAGGCCAGACTGATCAGGGGGATGCCAATGGCCACCGTGTTGCTGAAGGTCGCGGCCAGTGCCAGCACCGTGGCGCGCTGGGTGACCCGCCGCCACGCCAGCATCACCAGAAACAGCCCGATGACGGCCGCAAAGTAGGCCAGCACGGGTTTGAAGTCCACCCGAGTTCGACACCAATTTGAGAATTTACCCCGTTTTTGACTTTGCCGGTCAATGAAATCAAGCACTTAGCGTGCTTTTTCAAGATTCTTTGTAGTGGCAATTTTTATGGCTTAGGGTGTTGGCAATCTATATCTAATTTGCTACACTTCCACCATGTTCATCAAGCTCACTCGGTCGGGTTCCCACACCTACGCTCAACTCGTTGAGTCGTTCCGTGACGAGAACGGAAAACCTCGCCAGCGCACAGTTGCCACCATTGGGCGCGTCGATGAAGCTGATGGTGCCGTTGACTCGTTGCTCAAAGGCCTATTGCGTGCGCGTGGCAAACCAATGGATCTGGCGGTTACGCCCCAAGTGGAATTTGAATCAGCGCTGGGCCTTGGCGATGTGTGGGCGCTGGATCAACTCTGGAAGGAACTCGGATTTGAAGGCCTCGCCCGCGTGTTTCGCAAAGCCCGTTACACCACACCGGTTGAGCACGCATTGCGCGTGATGGTCTTCAACCGCCTGTGCGATCCGGAGTCCAAGCTCGGCGTGCTGCGCTGGCTGGAAACAGTCAGCATTCCAGAAGTGGACACAGCTAGTCTGACGCACCAGCAACTCCTGCGCAGCATGGACGCACTCATGGACCACCAGGAGGCAGTTGACGATGTGGTGGCCGGATTGCTGCGGCCCTTGATTGATCAGGATTTGTCGCTCGTCTTTTATGACCTCACCACCATTCGGGCGGCCGGCTTCACCGAGCAATCCGATGACGTGCGCAAGTACGGCATGGCCAAGTCCGGACTGATTGAGCGCCAGTTCATGCTGGGGGTGGTGCAGACCGCAGAAGGCCTGCCGATCTACCACGAAGTGTTTGATGGCAACCAAGCGGAGTCCCCCACGCTGTTGCCCACCCTCAAAAAGGTACTGGCGCGCTTCGCCCACATCAAGCGCCTGATCGTGGTGGCCGACAGGGGCTTGCTGTCGCTTGACAACGTCGATGAGTTGCGCAAAGTGATGCTTCCCAACGGCCAGGCGCTGGAATTCATTCTGGCGGTGCCGGGGCGCAGGTATGGCGAATTTGCGCAAATTCTCAAGGACTTCCAAAGCGGGGTTGCTGATGCCAAAGAGGAAGTCGTCGACGAGGCCCGGTGGAACGAACTGCGCCTAGTGATTGCCCACAACCCGGAGCAGGCGCAGGAGCAAACAAAACTGCGCAGGGAGCGCATAGCCGCAATTCTTGCCAAAGCCAATCAGTGGGTAGGCAAACTCGATAGCCAGGATGCGGGTGAAGTCAGCCGGGGCAGAAAGCTCTCCGACAGCGGCGCCAAAGCGCGGCTGTACCACGAGGTGAGTGATGCCCATTTGGCGCGTATCATCAAGGTGGACTTGAAGACGGACCTGTTCAGCTACACCATTGATGAAGCCGCACAAGCCCAGGCTGAACTCCTGGATGGCAAACTGCTTCTGGTTACCAATGTGCCAGACCACACACCCGTGGAGGTCGTGAGGCGATATAAATCCCTGGCTGATATTGAGCGGGGATTCAGGGTCCTGAAGTCAGAGATTGAAATTGCGCCGGTACACCATCGCTTGCCGCAGAGAATCCGCGCACACGCCATGCTGTGTTTTATTGCGCTAATTGTTTACCGCGTGATGCGCCAACGCTTGCAACTAGCCAAGAGCGATCTGTCACCGGAAAAAGCCTTGGCACAACTGCGGCGAGTACAGCGGCATAGCGTGAGCATCAACGCCTCGGCACCGATCACCGGAATATCAACGGTCAATGAGTTGCAATCCAAAGTGTTCGCCGCGCTGAAGACGAAAAAACCACCCCAAGGCACCCAAATGAGCTTGCTGTAGTGGCAAATCTTTAACTGACTCTATATAAATCAACCACTTACGTCGTTTGGTGTCGAACTCGGGTGGTCCATTTCTGGTGCATCCCGATGGCCAGCGCAAGCGTACCTGGGCCTTTGTCATGACCCTATGCCACAGCCGCCACCAATATGTGGAATTCGTCTGGGACCAGACGGTAGCCACCTGGCTTGGCTGTCATCGTCGGGCATTTGAATGGTTTGCCGGCGTGCCCGAGCGCGTCATCATCGACAACGCCAAGTGCGCCATCATCAAGGCCTGCCGATTTGACCCGCAGGTGCAGCGCTCCTATGCCGAGTGCGCTGAAGGTTATGACTTCAAGATTGACCCGTGCCCGCCGCACGATCCGCAGAAGAAGGGCATCGTGGAGTCGGGCGTCAAATACGTCAAGCGCAACTTCCTGGCCACCCGCGAATTCCGTGATCTGGCGGACCTCAATGCACAGGCGCAGGCGTGGGTATTGCAGGAAGCCGGTGTGCGCATTCACGGCACCACCCGCCAGCAGCCCATGGATTTGTTTGCGCTGGAGCGGGCCTTGCTCAAACCACTGCCGCCCCAGGCGCCGGACCTGGGCGTGTGGCAGTGCGTGACTCTGCACCGCGACTGCCACGTCAAGTTTGACCACAAGTTGTACTCGGCTCCCTTCGCACTGGTGGGCAAGGAGTTGTGGCTGCGTGCTACCGATAGTTGCGTGGCCTTGTTTGGTGACTACCGGCTGGTGGCCACCCATGCGCGTGGGCAGCGCCCCGGTCAACGCATCACCACGCCTGACCACTTGCCACCCAAGGCGCAACTCTTCTTTGCCCGTGACCGCCAATGGCTCAATGCCCAAGCGCTGCAAATCGGACCGTACTGCCAGCAGGTCATTGACTGGCTGCTGAGCGACCGGATTCTGGAGCGGCTGCGTGCGGCACAGGGTGTGATTGGTCTGGCAAAGACCTACGGCGCCGAACGTCTGGAACTCGCCTGCCGGCGCGCCATGGCCCACAACAGTCCGTATTACCGCACTGTCAAGACCATCCTGAGCAGCAATTCTGATCGCCTGCCTATGCCAGAACACAGCGTCGCGCCGACCTATGCCAAAGCCCGATTTGCGCGCGACGCCGCCAGCCTGTTTACCCCCGATCCCCACAACCCGCAGCAAGACTTGCTGCATTAACCCCAAAGGAGAACATCCCCCATGACACCCATTCCCGAACTGGTTCCACATCTCAAGCAGTTGCGCTTGTCGGGCATTCTGGATTCCCTGGATGCCAGAAACCGCCAGGCCATTGAATCGAAGCTGGCCTATACGGAGTTCCTGGCCATCCTGATGGGCGATGAAGTCGCCCGCCGGGAGCAGAACAGCTTCAGCACTCGCCTGCGCCGGGCCCAATTCCGATCCACCAAGACGCTGGAGCAGTTTGACTTCGAGCGGCT
>JAIPDC010000026.1 GCA_021737865.1 Rhodoferax sp. | reverse complement strand
CTGGCCATCAACAAGGACGCCTGCACGCTGTGCCTGAGCTGCGTCAACGCCTGCCCCTCTGCCGCTCTGCAGGACAACCCGCTGGAGCCGCAGCTCAAGTTCATCGAGAAGAACTGCGTGCAGTGTGGCCTGTGTGTCAAGACCTGCCCCGAGAATGCACTCGCGCTGTTGCCGCAGCTGAATTTGGGCGCCCAGCGCAAGGAGGCGGTGGTCCTGAACGCCATGCAGCCGTATGTGTGCATCCGCTGCAGCAAGCCCTTTGGCACGCTCAAAGCCATCGAGGCCATGCTCGGCAAGCTGGCTGGCCACGCCATGTTTCAGGGTGCTGCGGCTGACCGGTTGAAAATGTGCGGCGACTGCCGGGTGATCGACATCCACTCGGCCGAGAACGAAGTCAAGATCACCGACATCCGATAAGAAAGCCATTCACGCACCATGACACAAGCCCCGATTTCCACCGCTGGCCTTGACGAAGAAACCGCCCGTGCAGAGCTTTATGGGCTGCTAGCCCTTATGTACTATGCGCCACCAGCTCCTGATTTGATAGCGCAGTTGCGCGTGGCCGTGACCGAGGCGCCCGCAGCAGGCGGTTTTCTGGAAGAGCCGTGGCGCGTATTGGTCGGTGCGGCGCGGGAACTTGATGACGCCAGTATTGCGGCCGAATACACCACCCTGTTTGGCGGCGTCGGCAAGCCCGAGGTCTACCTGTTTGGTTCGTTCTACCTGAGCGGCTTTCTCAATGAGAAACCATTGGCCGCGCTGCGAGCCGACATTGCCGAGCTCGGTCTGACGCGCGACGATGCCATGTCGGAAACCGAAGACCACTTCGCCTACCTGTGCGAGGTGATGCGCTACCTGATCGCCGGTGAGGATGTGGCCGTGGCCAATCTGACCCGCCAGCAGGCTTTTTTCTCGACCCATGTGCAACCCTGGGCGCTGCGTATGTGTGATGCCCTGCAGGCGCACCCCAAGGCGCAGTTTTACGCGGCGCTGGCTGCCCTGACCCGGGCCTTTGTGGCGGTCGAGGCGCAGGGCTTTGACATGCTGGAGTGACGGGTTTCTAGTGTTCCTCCGATTGGTGCACTTCGCACGGCAACCAGACTCCAAACGCCGCACCTGACGGGTCTTCGGCTGCACCGGGCCGGTTGGCCGCTGTGATGGTGCCGCCGTAGCGCTCGACCAGTCCCACGCTGATCCACAAGCCCAGGCCGTTGCCATCGTTCTTGGTGGTGAAGAAGGGGCTGAACAAGCGCTCACGAACGGCGTCGCTCAGGCCTGCGCCGCTATCGCAAATCTCCGACAGCACTCCGGCTCGGCCTTGCGCGTCAGGCTGGTCACAGGTGCGCAGGGTCAGTGTGCCCCCGTCGGGCATGGCCTGTATGGCGTTGATCATCAGGTTGATCAGTACCTGCTGCAGTTCCTGGCGGTTGATGGGAGCGCGCAAGGTGGCGTTGAGCTGGCGCTCGACCCTGATACGGGTGCGCGCCAGCAAGTGCTCCACCAGCACCAGTGAGCTGCTGAGTGCACCATTCACATCGACCGGTTCCACATAGCCCGCGTAGTCGTTGGGGCGTGCGTATTGCAGCAGCTGGGTTACGATCAGGCGCATACGGTCGATCTGCTGGTCTATCAGCTTGAGCTCGGCATGCACCGGCTCGGCATGCTGGCCCAGAATCTCGCGCACCAGGTCCAGGTTGCCTTGCATCACCGCAATCGGGTTGTTGATTTCGTGGGCTACGCTGGCGGTCAGTTGACCGATGGCGGCCAGTTTCTCCGACTTGACCAATTGCGCCTGCGCTTGCTGCAAGGACTGGTTGCTCAGGGACAGCTCCAGCGTGCGCTCGGCCACGATGCCGTCGAGTTCGGACCCCCAGCGCTGCAGGACCTGGGTGTTGTCATCAATCAGGTCCAACAGCTGGTCCAGGTGATTGGCCAGTGCGCCGAGCTCATCGTGGGCGACGACCTCGCCGACACGGGCGTGGAGTTCGCCGTCCTCCACACGCTGCATGGTGTGGTTCATGCGCTCCACCGGCTGAAAAATGCTGCGGGCGCGGTGGATTGAAAACCAGGCGGTCAGCACCATCGCCACCGCAAATATTCCGACAATGAGCAACAGGATGCCGTACTTGGTCATGCGATAGGGCGTTTCCAGATAGCCCACATACAGCATGCCGACGCGTTGGCCGGCCCCGTCTACCAGCGGTTCATAGCCGGAGACATACCAGTCGTTGACCACAAAGGCGCGGTCCAGCCAGGTTTCGCCGCGCTGCAGCACCGCATCGTGGACGGCCTTGGACACCCGTGTGCCAATGGCGCGTTGGTCCTGAAACAGGCGCACATTGGTGGTGATGCGCACGTCGTCCAGGAACAGGGTGGCCGTACCGACGCTGCCCAATGGCAGCGAGCCTTGTGGGTAGACAATTTTGTTGATGTGGTCGATCAGCGGCAGGTTCTGGTTCAGCAGTACGCCGGCGCGCAGCCAGGCCACAACCTGCCCCGCAGCGTTGCGCACGGGTGCGGTGGAGAGCATGACCAGTGCCTGGTCTTCCAGTGTGCGGGTGCTGGGAGTAGCACTTGCGGTGGCAATGATGGGTATGTTCAGGCGCTCGCCCAGATGCGGCGCCAGTGCCAGCAATTGGCCGCGGCTCAGGCGCTGGATTTGCGCTGCGGTGTCCGCGCTGGGCGGGTCTGTGGGCAGGGTCAGTTCGCCGGCGGTTTGTGTGCTGGTGTCTGCATCCCAACTCGCAGTCAGCAGTTGACCCCGGGGTCCATACAGGTTGATGAAGTCAAAGCCCAGCCGCTGCTGGGCCTGCGTGAGTTCAGCCTTCAGCGCCTGGGCGCTTTGGCTGTTCAGCGCCAGGATCAGTGCATGTGATCCGGCAATGGCCCGTGTGCCCGAGCCCACCTCGTTTTGCACCTGTCCAAAATAGCCGTGCGCCACGCTCAGGTCACTGCGCACTTTGGTGATGAGCAAGCGATCAAAGGCCGAGTTGCCCCAGATGACCAGCGCACCGAGCAACAGCGGCAACACGACGACCAGCGGCAGCAGCGACAGCACCATCAACTTGTGGCGCACCGACAGGTTGTGCCACATTCTGCTGGACTGTTGTGAAGCCGTCACTGGCCGGACCATTCCGCGCAGCGCCGCTCCAGCGTGCGCCGTGAAATTCCCAGCAACGCAGCGGCACGGGTCTTGTCACCCTGTACCGAGTCCAGAACCGACTGGATGTGCTGCTTTTCCAAAGTGTGCAGGTTGGTGGCTGAATGATCCGCAGGGCCGCCGGGGGAGGGTGCTGCGCCGTAGAGTGCGCAGACGTTGAGCTCGCCCAATATCAGTGAGCGCTCGACCAGGTTGCGTAACTCGCGTGCGTTGCCGGGCCACGCGTATTGCATCAGGTAGTCCATCTGGTCGCTGGTGACCTGTAGCGCCGAGGTGCCGCTGCAGGGCATCAGATGTGCCATGAAATGCTCTACCAGTTCGGCGATATCTTCCTTGTGCTCGCGCAGAGGCTTGAGCGCAATGTCCACCACCTGCAGGCGGTAGTACAGGTCTTTGCGAAAGCGCCCCGCTTCCACCTCGCGTTGCAGGGATCGGTTGGTGGCCGCCATGATGCGCACGTTGACGGGCACCAGCTGCGTGCTGCCCACCGGGCGCACGCGCAGGTCTTCCACTGCGCGCAGCAAGGCGGCTTGCAGCGGCAGCGGCAGTTCGGCCACTTCGTCCAGGAACAGCGTGCCTCCCTGGGCGTAATAAAAGAGCCCGTCGTGGGCTGCGGTGGCACCCGGAAATGCACCCTTGGCGTGGCCAAACAGGGTGCTCTCCATGCGCTCAGGGGACATGGAGGCGCAATTGACCGGCACAAATTGCCCGCTGGCGCGCGGGCTCAAGGCGTGCAGGGCACGGGCAACCAGTTCTTTGCCGGTGCCCGATTCGCCCTGCAGCAGCACCGTGCTGTCCACTGCTGCAACACGGGTCAGCGTTTCACGCAGGGTCCGCATATAGGGGGAGCTGCCAATCAAGCCCGTGGCGCTGCCGGTCTGGCGCGACAGGGTGTGGCGCAGCACGAAGTTTTCGCGTTGCAGGCGCGACGACTCGAAACAGTGCTTGATGGCATTGAGCATCTGCGGCACCCGAAACGGCTTCAGAATGAAGTCCGACGCGCCGGCGCGCAGCGCCTCGATGGCGGTGTCCAGGTCGGCGAAGGCCGTGATCAGGATCACGTGTCCGCGGTAGCCGCCTTCACGCAGTGCCTTGAGCCACCCCACTCCGCTTAAACCGGGCAGCGCGATGTCCAGAATGATCAAGTCCACATGCTGCAGCTGCAAGAATTCGGCACCCTCTTCGGCGCTGCCAGCGCTGTGCACGGTGCGACAGCGCGGCACCAGGGTCTTGACCAGAAAGTTGCGCATGCCGGGCTCATCGTCCACGATCAGAATGGACCAGTCCGGCCAGCCTTCGACGGGTCGTGTGGGTGCTGTTTCGGGCAAGGTTGAGGGCGTGATGGTGGTCATAAGGCGTCTGAATTCTATCGATAGACCTGAGTAATTTAGTCGGGTAAAAATATTTATTGCTCTGATCTTTTGTCGGTCTGGAGGCGAATGCACAGGCGGCGGCGCACGGTTGCCCGGCGATTGCGCGACAACTTGTCGCACGTGTATGCGCAGTTTGACCATCCGGGCGGTTGGGTGCACTGGTTCTGGTTGGTTTTCAATGTGACCCAAGGCGTTCCGCACTCTCGCGGTTGGCTTGCATTGGTTGGCATGGAAGCTGCTTTGGTGGCGTGCGGAACTGGCACCTCTGTTCGCAGGCGACTGCGCGCAATGTGTGGTGTGGTGCGGGTTGGCGGCTGTCTTGAGGGTTTGCCCACTTGTTGATTTGCGTGCTTGTTGATAGATTTCGCAGCAACCAAGCTATGCAGTTTCGTGCATACGAGCGAATCCCAACAGGAGCCTGTTCATGTCTTCATCCCCTTCCAAGTTGTCGCGCCGCACGTTATTTGCCGGTGCGGGCGCCGTGGGTGCGCTGGCCGCCACTGTGAGCGTGTTGCCGGCTGCACAACAGGCTGCAGTGTCCCCAGTACCCAAGGCCAAGCCGGAACGCGGTGGCGGCTATGAGCTTAGTGCGCACGTCAAGCAGTACTACAAAACGACTCTGGTCTGACTTCGCTTTTACCCCGGCTTTCGGAGACTCTCATGTTGCTAACCAAAAAATCTGAAACCTTGGGCGCAAGCCAGCGCTCACCCTTTGTGCACAGCCTGCGTCGTGGCCTGGCGCAGGCCTTGCCCACCATGGACCGGCGCGCGTTCCTGCGCCGTTCGGGCCTGGGCGTGGGTGTTGGCCTGGCGGCCTCGCAGCTCACCTTGGTGAAGAAGGCGCAGGCCGCGGTTGGAGAAGTCGCCCTCGGCAAAGGCAAGGTTGAGGTCAAGCGAACGGTGTGCACGCACTGCTCGGTTGGATGCGCTGTGGACGCAATTGTGGAAAACGGCGTCTGGGTGCGTCAGGAGCCGGTGTTTGACTCGCCCATCAACCTGGGAGCGCATTGCGCCAAAGGCGCGGCACTGCGTGAGCATGGCCATGGCGAGTACCGTCTGCGCTACCCGATGAAGCTGGTCAATGGCAAATACGAGCGCATCAGCTGGGACACGGCGCTGACCGAGATCAGTGCCAAGCTGCTGGACCTGAAGAAGGCCAGCGGACCGGACTCAATTTATTGGATTGGATCCTCCAAACATAACAACGAGCAGGCGTATTTGATGCGCAAGTTCGTCAGCTTCTGGGGCAGCAACAACTGCGACCACCAGGCCCGCATCTGCCACTCCACCACGGTGGCCGGTGTTGCCAACACCTGGGGTTACGGTGCGATGACCAATTCGTACAACGACATGCAGAACAGCAAGTGCGCCATGTACATCGGCTCCAATGCCGCTGAGGCGCACCCGGTCAGCATGTTGCATATGTTGCACGCCAAGGAAACCGGCACCAAGATGATTGTGGTGGACCCGCGCTTCACCCGCACGGCGGCCAAGTCCGATGAATATGTGCGCATCCGCTCCGGCTCGGACATTCCGTTCCTGTTTGGCGTGCTGTACCACGTATTCAAGAACAACTGGGAAGACAAGCAGTACATCAACGACCGCGTGTTCGGCATGGAGAAGGTCAAGGAAGAAGTGCTGGCCAAATGGACGCCTGACAAAGTGGAGGAAGCCTGTGGCGTGAAGGAAGAGCAGGTCTTCAAGGTTGCCAAGATGATGAGCGACAACCGGCCCAGCACGCTGGTCTGGTGCATGGGTCAAACCCAGCACACCATTGGCAACGCCATGGTGCGCGCTTCGTGCATTCTGCAATTGGCCCTGGGCAATGTCGGCAAGAGCGGTGGCGGCACGAACATCTTCCGCGGCCACGACAACGTGCAAGGTGCCACCGACGTCGGCCCCAACCCCGATTCACTGCCTGGCTATTACGGCATTGTCGAAGGCTCGTGGAAGCACTTCGCCAAGGTCTGGGGCGTGGATTTCGAGTGGATCAAGAAGCAGTTCTCGGCACCCGCCATGATGAGCAAGCCCGGCATTACGGTGTCGCGCTGGATTGACGGCGTGCTGGAAAAGAATGAGTTGATCGACCAGGACTCCAACCTGCGCGGTGTTTTTTATTGGGGCCATTCACCCAACTCCCAGACCCGTGGTCTGGAGATGAAGCGCGCCATGGACAAGCTCGATTTGCTGGTGGTGGTCGATCCTTACCCGTCCGCCACTGCCGCGATGGCGGCCATGCCCGGCAAGCCGGAAGACCTGAACCCCAACCGTGCGGTGTACCTGTTGCCCGCAGCGACGCAGTTCGAGACTTCGGGTTCGGTCACCGCCTCAAACCGCTCCATCCAGTGGCGCGAAAAAGTCATCGAGCCGCTGTGGGAGAGCCGCAGTGACCACATGATCATGCAGCAGTTCGCTGACCGCCTCGGTTTTGGCAAGGAACTGTCCAAGAACTACAAGATGCAAAAGGTCAAGGGTTTGGACGAGCCCGTGGTGGAAGACATTTTGCGAGAGATCAACAAGGGTGTCTGGACCATTGGCTACACCGGGCAAAGCCCCGAGCGGCTCAAGGCGCACATGCGCAACATGAATGCGTTTGACGTCAAGACGTTGAAGTGCAAAGGCACGGTCATCGACAAGGAGACCGGTTACGACATGAGTGGCGACTATTTCGGATTGCCGTGGCCTTGCTTTGGCACCGCGGAACTCAAGCATCCAGGTTCGCCCAATTTGTATGACACCTCCAAGCATGTCATGGACGGCGGTGGTAACTTCCGCGCCAACTTTGGTGTCGAGCGTGAGGGCAAGAGTTTGCTGTCCGAGGACGGCTCGCACTCTCTGGGCGCCGACATTACCACCGGCTACCCGGAGTTCGACCACGTGTTGCTGAAGAAGCTGGGCTGGTGGGATGACCTGACCGATGTCGAGAAGGCTGCAGCCGAAGGCAAGAACTGGAAGACCGACTTGTCAGGTGGTATTCAGCGCGTGGTCATGAAGGTGCACGGCTGCCATCCGTTTGGCAATGCCAAGGCGCGCGCTGTGGTGTGGAACTTCCCCGATCCGATTCCGCAACACCGCGAGCCCCTGTATGGCATTCGCCCCGACCTGGTCGCCAAGTACCCCACACACGACGACAAGAAGGCCTTCTGGCGTCTGCCCACTCTTTACAAAACCGTGCAGCAAAAGAACCTTGTCGACAAGGTGCATGAGAAGTTTCCGCTGATCATGACATCGGGTCGCTTGACCGAATACGAAGGCGGCGGCGAGGAGACCCGATCCAACCCCTGGCTGGCGGAGTTGCAGCAAGAGGCTTTTGTCGAGATCAATCCGCTGACTGCGAATGAGCGCGGCATCAAGAACGGCGGTCGCGTCTGGCTCTCCACACCCACGGGTGCACGATTGAACGTGCAGGCCATGGTGACCGAGCGCGTTGGCACCAACACGGTGTGGATGCCATTCCACTTCTCGGGCCGCTGGCAGGGCGCCGACATGCTGGCGTATTACCCGGCTGGTGCGCATCCGGTGGTGCGGGGTGAAGCGGTTAACACGGCAACCACCTATGGATATGACAGCGTCACGATGATGCAGGAAACCAAGACCACCATCTGCAACATTGAGAGGGCATAAACATGGCACGCATGAAATTTATTTGCGACTCCGAGCGCTGCATTGAGTGCAATGGCTGCGTAACAGCCTGCAAGAACGAAAACGAGGTGCCTTGGGGTGTGAATCGCCGCCGTGTGGTTACGCTCAACGACGGCGTGCCGGGCGAGAAGTCGATCTCGGTGGCGTGCATGCACTGCAGCGATGCGCCCTGCATGGCAGTCTGCCCGGTCAACTGCTTCTACAAGACCGATGAAGGCGTGGTGTTGCACGACAAGGATGTGTGCATTGGCTGCGGCTACTGCTCCTATGCCTGCCCGTTTGGTGCGCCGCAGTTTCCGTCGCAAGGTGCGTTTGGTGTGCGCGGCAAGATGGATAAATGCACGTTCTGCGCGGGTGGCCCGGAAGAGAATGGAAGCCAGGCCGAGTTTGAAAAATACGGGCGCAACCGCCTGGCCGAAGGCAAGTTGCCTGCTTGTGCCGAAATGTGCTCGACCAAGGCGTTGCTGGCTGGAGATGGCGACGTGGTCGCCGACATTTTGCGCAATCGCGTGGTGCGGCGCGGCAAGGGTGCTGAGGTGTGGGGCTGGGGTACCGCTTACGGCTCCAAAAAGGCGGGCCAGCCTCCAGAGACAGGAGCCAAATCATGATGCGATATGTTGTTGTAGTGGCGGCATTGGCCACATTGGCCGCGTGCGGCGAGAAGCCGCAAGCATTGGGCCTGCCCAAATCAGATTCACCCGCCTCTGCAGGCACGGGCAGCAACTTCACTGCACCCGGCTGGAAAGCGGGCGACAAGACGGGCTGGGAGCAGCACTTGAAGGCGCGCCAGCAGAATAGTCAAAACGACTATTCGAAAATGAACTGAGAGGCACCCACCATGATGCGCTCATTGATTGCCACCTTGTGTGTTGTGTTTGGAACGCTGGGGTCGGTTTGCGCGCAGGCGCAGACGGCGCCGGTCCAGAGTGCCAACATCATGGACGTGCAGCCCGACGCCAGTGCCGACCCCAACTACTCCAAGCAAACCAACGGTGAGCGCAGCAAGGTGCAACCGGGCAACAACGCACCGATGTGGCGCCAGGTTGGTGGTGGCGTAACTGGCACCAGCAGCCTGCCCAGGAGCGAAGCGCCGGAGGCGGGCAACCTGATTCAGCCCTTCGTGCAGTACCCCGGTTCGCGTTTGACGAATGCGGGGGAAGCATGGCGGCAGGTGCGCAACAACTGGCTGATTCCCTACGGTGGCTCCTTCATCCTGATTGTGCTGGTGGCCATTGCGGTGTTTTACTGGCGGGTGGGATGCATCAAGTTGCATGACAAGCCGACCGGGCGTTTGATAGAGCGGTTCACGCCGTTTGAGCGTTCGGCGCACATGGTCAATGCAGCGGCCTTCAGCATTCTGGCGATTTCCGGTCTGGTCATGGCGTTCGGAAAATTCTTCTTGTTGCCCGTCATTGGGACCACACTGTTTGGCTGGTTGGCCTATGCGCTCAAGAATGCACACAACTTTGCCGGACCGCTGTTTGCCGTGTCCCTGTTGATCGTGATCAGCACTTTCGTCAAGGACAACCTGCCAGCCAAGGGTGACCTGAACTGGTTGATGAAGGGTGGCGGCATGTTCTCCGAGCATGAGGTCAAGTCGGGCCGCTTCAATGCCGGAGAGAAAGTGGTGTTCTGGGCCGGCGTATTCGTTTTGGGTCTGGTGGTGGTGGGCTCCGGCCTGGTGATGGACAAACTACTTCCCGGCCTTGACTATGAACGCAGCACCATGCAGTTGGCACACATGGTGCACTCAGTGTCCAATATTTTGATGGTGGTGCTGTTCATGGGACACATCTATCTGGGTACGCTGGGCACCGAGGGTGCGTTGGAGGGCATGAAGACCGGTTACGTGGACGAGACCTGGGCCAAAGAGCACCATGAGCTCTGGTATGAAGACGTCAAGGCCGGTCGTGTGCCGGCGCAGCGCAGCGCAGTCGCTGCCAGCGGTGCAGCGCCGTCTACCGTTCAAACATAAAACAAGCAGAGGCCAATATGAAGTCGATTTTTGTATGCGTTGCAGCGTTTGCGCTGGCAGGTTCAGCCTTCGCCAAGTTGCCGGCACCCAGCGACGAAGCCAAAGCGAAGGCTGCAGAAGCCGCTGCCAAGACGGCACACGGCGGCAAGGTGGAAGCCTATTTGTTGTGCAAAGCGCAAGACAAGGTTGCAGCCCGGACCAATAAGGTCGCCAAGCCCGCCGGCAAAGACGCCAAGGCCGCTGCGGCTCCAGCGTCGGCTTGTGTCGACCCGGGTGCGTTTGTGTACACGCCAGCGGTGCCGGCGGCACCCGCTTCTGCAGCGCCTGCGCCGGTTGTTGCTGCGGCGGTTGTCGACAAGCCCAAAAAGTAGTGGACATTCAACCTGCCCAAGCATGACCGGTTTTGAACTTCCCCGACTGACCCAGGCAGATGCGCCGTTGACCCGCGAAGTGCTGGTGGTCAACGAGTGGGGTGAGACCGTCAGCAGCACGATTCCCTGCGAGCGCGCGCTCACAGTGTATGTGGACAAGCGCGAACTGGTTACCTTGATGACCCTGGGTGGTCATCCGGAATTGCTGGTGCTGGGCTTCTTGCGCAACCAGCGACTGGTCCAATCGGTGCATGACATTGAGTCTATTACGGTCGATTGGGAGGTTGGTGCCGCTGCGGTCAAAACGCGCCAGGGCATTCAAGACATCGAGCAGCGAACGGCCAAGAGGGTGGTCACCACCGGGTGTGGGCAGGGCAGTGTGTTTGGCGGGCTGATGGATGACGTTGACCGCATTGCGCTGCCACCGGCCACCTTGCGCCAGTCACAGCTTTACGGCATCGTTAATGCGATTCGGACGCAGGAAAGCATTTACAAGGCCGCGGGTTCGGTGCACGGTTGTGCGCTGTTTCAAGGCGATGAGATGCTGGTTTTCATCGAAGACGTGGGTCGACACAACGCCATTGACACCATCGCCGGGTGGATGTGGATGAACCGGTCGGCCGACGGCGAATCCGTGTCCGGTGCCGACAAAGTGTTTTACACGACGGGCCGGTTGACTAGCGAGATGGTCATCAAGGCGGCGCAAATGGGCGTGCCGATCGTCGTATCGCGCAGCGGCATTACCGAAATGGGCCTGGAAGTGGCCCAGCGCGTAGGCCTGTGCGCCATCGGGCGGGCAACCCACAAGCGGTTCCTGTGCTACAGCGCGCTGGAGCGACTGCAACTCGAGCCGGACCTGGCTGGCGCACGGTTGCGTGCCGTGGCCTGAGTAGGCAACCAGAGTTGTGCCGCTTGGCTAGCTTGCCGACAATTTGAATACGGCCACGGTTTGAACCAGATCGTCGGCCTGCGATTTCAGGCTGCCGGCTGCAATGGCCATTTGCTCCACCAGTTGTGCGTTTTGTTGCGTCATGCTGTCCATCAGCGTAACGGCCTCGCCCAACTGGGAAACGTCTTCACTTTGGCGGTGGCTGTCGGTGCTGATTTCTCCCATCAGTTCTGTCACCTGCCGAATACTGGTCACCACTTCTGTCATGGTGGTTCCGGCGCGGTCCACCTGCAGGGAGCCCTGCTCGACCCGCTCGACGCTGGCATTGATCAGATTCTTGATTTCGCTGGCGGCTGCCGCCGACCGGCCGGCCAGGGATCGCACCTCGCTGGCAACCACGGCAAATCCACGGCCTTGCTCACCCGCCCGGGCGGCTTCGACGGCTGCATTGAGGGCCAAAATATTGGTTTGAAATGCGATTCCGTCGATCACTTGAATAATCTCCGAGATCCGGTGTGATGACTCGTTGATTCCCCGCATGGTGCTGACCACTTCGGCTACCACGTCACCACCTTTGGTGGCGATTGACGTAGCGGTCAGGGCCAAGTCATTGGCCTGCTGCGCATTCTTCGCGTTTTGCCGGATTCTGTCGCTGAGGTCGGTGACCGCCGCTGTGGTCTGCTCGAGCGATGCCGCCTGGCTGTCGGTTCGTGTGGAAAGGTCGTGGTCACTCTTTTCAATGCCATTGCTGGCCAGCGCAACCCCATCAGCGCCGTTGCGTACCTGCCAAACGACCTCCGTCAGTCGCTGTTGCATGTCTTTCAGTGCGTGCAGCAGCATGCCGGTTTCATTTGTATTGGTTGCGGTGATGGTCTGGCTCAGGTCCCCGGACGCTACGGTCCTGGCGATTTCAACGGCTTGTGTCAGCGGCGCGGTGATCGAGCGGGTAATCGTCCATCCGAAAAAACCAGCCAAGACCAGTGCGACCAACGCACTGCCCACCATACTGGTGTTCATGGTGCCGGCGGCAACGACTGCGCCGGCGGTGACCGCATCGGCCTGTGCAACTTGCTGCTTGCGAAAGGCTTCCAGCGCCTTGCGAATGGTTTCACTCTCCTTGTCAAATCCGACCGAGCTGCTGGTACCTTTCATCAAGAGGTTGCCGGCATCCATTCCGTCCTTGATATAGGCCGCTGCCATGGTTTTGCCAGAGGCGTAGAAGCGGTTGAAGTCGCTTTCAAGCCTGTCCACCTGTTGCGTGCGTTGTGCATCACCCTGGTAATTCTGGCGAAATTTTTGAATCCCGGCGTGAAAGGTCCTGGCTGCGGTTTCTGCATCCTTATAGCCCTCGGGGTCATGGGTTGCCGACACATCGGTCAGGAACTGCTGCACCTCAGACCGCGCCAAATCCATTTCGTCTGCAACCAGCACGTGGGGCAATGTCACCTGGTTAATTTGTCTGACATCCGCTGTCAATTGAGACAACAAAATGCCCATCAACAGAAAGGTGAGTCCAAAGACGCCCATCAGGCAGGCAAAGGCCAGTCCAATTTGATATTTGATACTGAGGCTATTCAACATGCTCGCTACTTTCTCTCATTTTGTATCGCGCTGACGGGGTTCGCCGGTAAGCGGTCCCCCATATTGTGCAGAAACGCCTGTAAATTGGCATTCGTGTCACATGGTAATCCCTCATCAGCATGCATATGTTTGATATGCGCTAAGGTAGCACCATGAGAATTTCATTTTTGACTCTGGGGTGGCGCACCCTGTGGCGCGATCTGCGTTCGGGCGATTTGCGTCTATTGATTGTGGCCGTGACACTGGCGGTGGCGGCACTCACCGCGGTAGGCTTTTTTGCCGACCGCCTCAAGGGCGGACTGCAGCGTGACGCTCGCCAGCTTCTGGGAGGCGATGCCGTGGTGTCCAGTGACAACCCAGCGCCTGAAGCCTTCGCTACCAAAGCACGCGAACTGGGATTGTCTGTTGTGTCGACCATGGGCTTTCCGACCATGGCGCGTGCCGGCGATGCGCAAGGCGGCGCGGCCAAGCTGGTGGCGCTGAAGGTGGTGGAGCCCGGCTATCCGCTGCGGGGTGCGCTGCGGGTTGCCAGTGCGCCTGATACGCCTGACACGCTCACCCGCGCGATCCCGGCTCCAGGGCAGGCCTGGGTCGATGCCACGCTGCTGGAGGCGCTGAACCTGAAGATGGGCGATACCTTGTTGCTGGGCGACTCGTGCCTGAATATTGACACCATCATCGTGGTAGAGCCAGATCGTGGCGCAGGTTTTATGAATTTTGCGCCGCGGGTGATGATCCACAAGCAAGATATTGAGGCTACGAAGCTTATCCAGCCTGCCAGTCGCCTGACCTACCGCATGGCGGTGGCTGGCGACGACAAGCCCGTTCAAGCCTTTGTGACCTGGGCAGAGGCGCAGGTCAAGCGCGAAGGCGGGAGCGGGCTGCGCGGCGTGCGGGTGGAGTCGCTGCAGGGTGGTCGCCCCGAGATGAGTCAGACATTGGACCGCGCCGATAAATTCCTGAGCCTGGTCGCCCTTTTGGCGGCGTTGCTGAGCGCGGTGGCGGTGGCTTTGTCCGCGCGCGCCTTTGCCGCCAGCCATCTGGACGATTGCGCCATGCTGCGCGTGTTGGGCCTGAGCCAGCGCACGATTGCTGCGAGCTACGCGTTTGAATTTGGGATGGTCGGTGTTTTTGCCAGTGCGCTGGGCGTTCTGCTGGGCTATTGCGTGCACTATTTGTTTGTGTTGCTGTTGGCTGGTCTGGTTGATGCCGCCTTGCCAGCCGCCACGGTCTGGCCGGTGCTGCTGGGTCTGGGCATGGGTTTGACCTTGCTGTTTGCCTTTGGGCTGCCGCCCGTGTTGCAGCTGGCTCAGGTCCCGCCCTTGCGGGTCATTCGCCGCGATGTGGGCAACCTGCGTCCGGCATCCCTGGGCGTACTGACGGTCGGCGTGCTCGGGTTTGCTGCATTGTTGCTGGCCGCAAGCAGTGACCTGAAGCTGGGACTGATCGCGGTGGGGGGCTTTGGTGGCGCGGTTGCTATTTTTGCTTCGCTGGCATGGGTTGCGGTGAAGTTGCTGCGACGGACAGTCAGCGAGAGTGCCGCGCCGCGCTGGTTGGTGCTGGCCACGCGCCAGATGTCAGCACGCCCGGCCTACACCGTTGTGCAGGTCAGCGCACTGGCCGTCGGGCTGCTGGCTCTGGTGTTGTTGGTCTTGTTGCGCACCGATTTGATCAGCAGCTGGCGCAAGGCCACACCGCCCGATGCACCCAACCGCTTTGTTATCAACGTCATGCCCGAGCAGTCGGATGCCTTTCAGCAAATGCTCAAAGGCGCAGGCGTAACCCGGTTCGACTGGTACCCCATGATCCGCGGGCGGCTGGTGGCCGTGAACGGCCGGACCACGACGCCGGATGACTACACCGATGACCGCGCCAAGCGCCTGCTGGACCGCGAATTTAACGTGTCGTTCAACGCCCAGATACCGCAGAAAAACGAAATTGTGGATGGCAAGTGGACCGAAGAAGAACCCGGCGCCATCAGCGTGGAAGAGGGCATTGCCACCACCCTGCGTCTGAAGCTCGGCGATACGCTGCGTTTCGACATTGCTGGCGTTCAGACAGACTCCAAGGTCACATCCCTGCGCAAGGTGGACTGGGGCTCCATGCGGGCCAATTTTTTCGTCATGTACCCAGTGAGCCGGCTGGACAATGTGCCAGCCACCTATATGGGCGCGTTCAAGGCACCCGCCACCAAGGGCTTTGACAACGCGCTGGTGCGTCAGTTTCCGAACGTGACCAATGTGGACATGACGAGCACCATCGCCCAGGTGCAGCGCGTGCTCGACCAGGTCATCCGTGCGGTCGAGTTTTTGTTTGGCTTTACGCTGGCCGCCGGTCTGGTGGTGCTGTTTGCCGCTGTGACAGCCACGCGCGAGGAGCGCGCGCGCGAATACGCCATCATGCGGGCCGTGGGTGCAAGGAGTAGCTTGCTGCGCCAGGTGCAACGCGCCGAGTTGGCCGGTGTGGGTGTGCTGGCGGGCTTTCTGGCGTCGGTGGTGGCCGCTGCGGTGGGCTGGGCGCTGGCGCGCTACGTGTTTGAGTTTGAATGGACCGTGTCGCTGTGGGTGCCGCTACTGGGTGCACTGGCAGGCGCCGTGCTGGCGCTGGCGGCGGGCTGGTGGGGTTTGCGCGAAGTCTTGAACCGCCCGGTGGTGGAGACGTTGCGCCGGGCGGCCACCTGAATACCCTTGGTTGCTATTATGTTGATAGCTGCATGCGCATATTCCACGGGGGATACAGACCTTTTTTTCATAAATAATCATGACAGACGACGAAACCAAACCCGCTGTCCCTTTTGAACTCATCGGCGGTGAGCCTGGCGTTCGCGCGCTGGTAGAGCGGTTCTATGACCTGATGGAATTGGAGCCCGCCTACGCCGTCTTGCGCGGTGTACACGCCCCGGACCTGGTCTCCGCACGCGACAAGCTGTTCTGGTTCTTGTGTGGCTGGCTGGGCGGCCCGCAGCATTTTGTGGAGCGCTTTGGCCACCCGCGGCTGCGGGCGCGGCACATGCCTTTCAAAATTGGCATCCAGGAGCGCGACCAGTGGCTGGCCTGCATGGACCAGGCGATGGGAGATGTGGAACTCGAGCCCGGTCTGCGCCAGCAGTTGCAAAAATCATTCTTTCAAACCGCAGACTGGATGCGCAACCAATAAAGTGGGCCAGGTTTCGCCGCCGGGCCGCCCCAAGGCGAAATGCGGCCCCCTCGGGGGGCAGGGAGCACACGCAGTGAGCGACCGTGGGGGCCTACTCGCCGCCGAGCTTGCGGTATACCGTGGCACGGCTGATGCCTAGCGCTTGCGCGGCTTTGGCCACATTGCCCTTTGCCTGCTCGACGGCCTGGCGTATCAAAGCGGTTTTGATGTCTTTGAGCGGGCGGCTGTCGCAGGTAGGCGCGCGCGCGCCGCTGTGCAGGTCGCGGGCTTCGTCCGCACGCTGCACGGCCAGTGCCTGCAGGCGCAGACCCGTCCACAGGGGAATTTCCAGTCCCGGGTCGCTACGGCGGGCGGCATCAAAGAGCATCTCACAACCGATCCCAAAGACCTCGCTCACATGCACTGCCACCGATCGTGGAGTGCGCGGGTTGTGCGGGTGCGCTTGAACCGGTGTGGCCAACTGGGGCACCATTTGCCGGGCGATCGGGTTGGCGGCGGTGATCCAGCCGTCGGCGTCCAGACAGACCATGCCGTCGGCGTCAGTGCCCAGCCGGTTGCCCGGCCAGTTCAGCCGCACCATCAGGGCGTGGGGTTGCGCCAGAACCAGCGCATTTTCAATGTGGCTGGCGGTTTGGGTGACCAGGTGCTTGAGTTCTGGGCGCTCCACGGCGTCAATGCCGGTTAGGTCCAGCATGCCCACGCAGGCGCCGTCTGGCCCCCACAGTGGCGCGCCCGCGCAGCTGTACACCGACGTGTTGGTGAAAAAGTGTTCCCCCCGGTGCAGCCATACCGGCTGCAACTCATTCAGAGCCGTGCCAATGGCGGTGGTGCCCACGCTGCGTTCCGACAAGTCGGTGCCAATGCGGGTGATCAGGTCTGCGCGCGGGTCGGAGCGGTCAATGGCGCCGCTGGTGTCGACCACGACGCCGTCCCGGTTGGTCAGGATGGCGAAGTAACGCGTGTTAACGATGGCACGCCCCAGTTTTTCGAGAATCGGCTTGGCGGTTTCAACCAGTTGCTGGTTGGCTTCCTGGGTGCGCTGCATCTGCTGGTGCGTCACGGTGTCAAAAACAGCCGCTGTCTGGGGCGTCAACCCCAGGCCAAGGCAGCGCTGCCATGAGCGCTCGACCCAGGGCGCAATCCACCCGGCCGGGAGCGCGCTGTGGTCCTGCATGACGACCTGCCTTGCCTGCGCAATAGCGTCGAGCCGGGTTGTGGATGCTGCTGCACCTGTCAGTTGTTTCATTTTGAGAATTTCACTCCAAACCCAATGTCCTACTAGGGTAAGTACCAAGTTCCCTGCTGTGTGATCGAACAACAATCTTATGTACTTTAATTCATAGGCTTGGCTTTGCATAGGTTGCCAGCCTTTACCCAGGAGAGACGCATGCAAAAGATGTTGCACATCAACGCGGACAAATGCACGGGCTGTATGCAGTGCGAAATGGCGTGTGCTTTTGAAAACTACGGCACCTTCGCCACCGCCAAGTCACGCATCAAGGTGTTTGACTTCCACCACACTGGCAAAAAGGTTCCCTACACCTGCACGCAGTGCGACGAGGCCTGGTGCCTGCATGCCTGCCCGGTCGAAGCCATTACCGTAGACAAGGCCACTGGCGCCAAGGTGGTGAACGAGTCCACCTGTGTGGGCTGCAAAGTTTGCACGATCGCCTGCCCGTTTGGCACTATCAATTACGTTCAGGAAACCGGAAAAGTCCAGAAATGCGACCTGTGCGAAGGCTCACCAGCGTGTGCCGAGGCCTGCCCCACCGGCGCCATTACTTTTATCGATGCCAACTGGACGGGCCTGGGCAAGATGGCCCAGTGGGCCGACAAGCTTGGCAACCAACCGTCTGCCACCTGAAACCTTGCGGGACAGACCGCAGCTACGCACAGCGAGCCAGCTCTGTCCTCAACTGATTAAATTGGAGTAACGATATGTCTTGGGCTGGAAAAATTCTCCGCGTTAACTTGACCGCAGGCACCGTCAAGTCTGAACCCCTCAACATGGAATGGGCGCGCGACTACATTGGTTCGCGTGGCCTGGGTACCAAGTACCTGGTGGACGAAGTGGCGGCAACCGTCGACCCGCTGTCTGCCGACAACAAAATCATCTGGGCCACCGGACCGTTGACGGGCACCATGGCATCCACCGGTGGCCGCTACACCGTCATCACCAAGGGCCCTCTGACGGGAGCCATTGCCTGTTCCAACTCAGGCGGCTACTGGGGCGCCGAGTTCAAGATGGCCGGCTGGGACATGGTCATTTTTGAAGGCAAATCGCCCAAGCCGGTCTACCTGTACGTCAACGACGACGTGGCCGAATTGCGCGACGCCTCCCACCTGTGGGGCAAGAGCGTGTGGGAGACCGAAGCCACTCTCAAGTCCAGCCTGCAAGACCCGCTGACCCGCGTGTCCAGCATCGGCAAGGCCGGCGAAAACGGCGTGCTGTTTGCCGCTGTGGTGAATGATCTGCATCGTGCGGCTGGCCGCTCTGGCGTGGGCGCTGTGATGGGCAGCAAGAACCTCAAGGCCATTGCGGTGCGCGGCACCAAGGGCGTGGGCAATATCCGCGACCCCAAAGCCTTCATGGAAGCTGTCAAGGCCGGCAAGAAGGTACTGGCCGAAAACGGCGTGACCGGTACCGGCCTGCCCGCCATGGGCACCCAGGTGCTGATGAGCGTTATCAACGAGGTGGGCGCCTTGCCCACCCGCAACCACCGCGACAACCAGTTTGAAGGCGCCAAGGACATTGGTGCCGAGGCGATGGCCACCCCCCGCAAGACCGATGGCAAGAAGCACCTGGTTACCAACCAGGCCTGCTTTGGTTGCACCATTGCGTGTGGCCGCATCAGCAAGATGGACGAGACCCACTTCACCATCGAGAACAAGCCGCAGTACCGTGGTGCCAACGGCGGCCTGGAATACGAAGCGGCCTGGGCGTTGGGCGCAGCCAATGGCGTGAACGACCTTGAGGCGCTGCAATACGCCAACCTGTTGTGCAACGAAGAAGGCATTGACCCCATCAGCTTTGGCGCCACCGTGGGCGCGGTGATGGAGTTGTACGAGATGGGTGTGCTGACCAAGGAACAGATCGGTATCGACGCCAAGTTTGGTTCTGCGAAGACGCTGGCCTTTTTGGCCGAAGAAACCATCTATGGTCGCGGCTTCGGCAAGGAAATCGGCCAGGGCTCCAAGCGCCTGACCGCCAAGTACGGCCATCCCGAACTCAGCATGTCGTCCAAGGGCCAGGAGTTCCCGGCCTACGACGGTCGCGCCATTCAGGGTATTGGTCTGGCCTATGCCACATCGAATCGCGGCGGCTGCCACCTGCGCGGCTACACCATTGCTTCCGAAGTGCTGGGCATTCCGGTCAAGACCGACCCGCTGGAGCATGAAGGCAAGCCTGATCTGGTCAAGGCTTTCCAGGATGCCACGGCAGCGTTTGACTCGTCGGGCCTGTGCATCTTCACCACCTTCGCCTGGGGTCTGCAGGATCTGTCGCCGCAAATGCAGGGTGCGTGCAACGCGGACTACACGATTGAAGAATTGGCCAAGATTGGCGAGCGCATCTGGAACATGGAGCGCGAGTTCAACAACCGTGCCGGCTTCACGCATAAAGACGACAGCTTGCCCGCGCGTCTGACCAGTGCCGAGGGTGCCTGCAAAACCGGCCCAGCCAAGGGCAAGTTCAATATGCTGGCAGAGATGCTGCCGAAGTACTACGCTGCCCGCGGCTGGGATGCAGAGGGTCGCCCCACTGCCGCCACGAAAGAGCGTCTGGGCCTGTAGAGGACCGCAGCGCAGGTTTTTTGGGGTCGGATCACCGTAGAGAGCGCAGCGAACGAAGTGTGCTCTGACCCCAATAAACCGGACCGGAATCAATGAAACAGCGGTCTTCAGTGGCCGCTTTCTTTTTGGAGTTGAAATGACCCACCACCTCATCCTTGGCGCTGGCCCCGCGGGCGTTATCGCCGCTGAAACCATCCGCAAACTCGCCCCCGATGACACCATCACCATCATCGGCGACGAGCCCGAACCGGCGTATTCGCGCATGGCAATCCCCTACCTGCTGATGGGCAACATCGACGAGCGCGGTACTTACCTGCGAAAGAGCCCGACCCACTTTGAAGATTTGCAGGTAAAAGTGGTGCGAGCCCTCGTCAAATCAGTGCATGCCGCTACGAAAACAGTAGCGCTTGACAATGGACAGAGCATGGGCTTTGACACCCTGCTGATCGCAACCGGCTCGCACCCCATGCGCCCGCCCATCCCGGGTATCGACTCCGAGGGCGTACACCCCTGCTGGACCTTAGCGGATGCGCGCGCCATTGCGTCGCGGGCCACCAAGGGCGCACGCGTGCTGCAACTCGGTGCTGGCTTCATCGGCTGCATCATCATGGAGGCGCTGGCCGCGCGCGGCGTTGAGTTGAGCGTGGTGGAGATGGGCGACCGCATGGTGCCCCGCATGATGGGCCCCACGGCGGGCGGCATGATTCGCGACTGGGTCGAGTCCAAAGGCGTGCAGGTCTTCACCGGTACCAAGGTTGAAAGCATCACCGCGGGCAAGCCCCTGCAGGTCAAGTTGTCCAACGGCAAGACCGTCGAAGCCGATCTGGTCATCAGCGCGGCCGGTGTGCGCCCTGCCATTGGCTACTTAAAAGACTCGGGCATCACCTGTTTGCTGGGTGTGCTGACTGACGAGCATCTGCAGACCAACGTGCCCGGCGTGTACGCCGCAGGTGACTGCGCCGAAGCCTTTGACAAGGTGTCGGGCAAGATGATTGTCAGCGCCATTCAACCCAACGCAGCGGAGCAGGCGCGTGTAGCAGGCGCCAACATGGTGGCGTTTTCGCGCGGCAAGGCCGCACCATCCAATCTCAAGGGCGTCACACAAATCAACGTGCTCGACACGCTGGGTTTGATATCGACCAGCTTCGGTGACTGGCAAGGCCGCGCAGGTGTCGAACATGTGGAACTGACCGACACCCAGGCCGGTCGCCACCTGAGTCTGCAGTTTCAGGGCGATGTGCTGATCGGCTGCAACAGCGTGGGCTGGACCGAGCACGTGGGTGTGATGCGGGGCCTGGTGGAAGGTCAGGTGCATCTGGGCGAATGGAAAGAAAGACTCAAGCAAGACCCCACCAAATTGATGGAGGCTTATCTGGCCAGCGCGCAGGCACAAGGCCAATGGGACGGCGCCCAGGACGAGCGACGCAGGTAAATGAAAATCACGCTCAAATTATTTGCCTCGCTCACCGACTATCTGCCGGTGGCCTCCAAGTACACCAATATCGTCGAGATTGAGGTGCCCGACGGCGCCACCATCACGCAGATCACCGAACCCTACCGCTTGCCGCCGGCACTGGTGCATCTGGTGCTGGTCAACGGGCGCTACATTGCGCCAGAACAGCGCGCCAGCGAGGCGTTGGCCGAAGGCGATGTGCTTGCCATCTGGCCGCCGATAGCCGGTGGTTAGAAGCGGGGCAGGGGAAATGGCGAGGTTAAGGAGGAGGCCGAAGGCCGGGGGACACGAGCGATTTCCCCTGCCCCGCTTCTAGCCATATGCAATCGTTTTATGCCGAACGCTTCGAGCGCGAAATGGGCTGTACCGAGGCCGACTGGCTGCGTTGGCTGCCGGGCGCGGTGGGTGATAACCACTGGAAGCTGCAGGAGCACTCCGCGGGGGTGCGCATCGGCGACGGTGCCCTAGGACTGAAGTGGCACGTGGCTGAACCACGGGTGATTGGGTTGGTTCGGATGCCGCGCCTGCTGGTGAGCTTTCGCTTTGCGGGGCTGGACGATGCCCAGCGTTATGCGTTCATGCAGCGGTTTGATCTGTACATGCAAAGGGGTGGCGGGTGATAGCCTAATCGTTAATGATCCGCGGATCCAGACTGACGCGTTGTCCGCTTGCGTTGACCAGGTTGACGTCGTACTTGTACTGTTTCAAATTAACGTGCACCAGCTTCTTGCAAACATACACCGTGGTTGAAGACCCCTGCTTCCCACAATCGCCGTACTCTTTTCCATTTCCTTCAATGACGATGCCGTCATTGGCAAACGTATAACCTGCAGTCGCAAGTGACCACACGATTTTGTTATGGCCTTTTGACATATTTGCCGGATCCGGGCTGACCGATATCACTCCGTTATTGACCGACACCTTGACGGTTCTTTCCGAGTTCCCCTGGGCCAGAGCGCCTTGTGCAAAGGCCACGCAGGCGAGCAGTGTCAATTGAAATCGCATTGAAAATCTCCAGGTAATTCGTCAACCAAAACGGCAGCGATCGATTCATTCTACGCACAGTTGCCATAATGCGGAATGAGCACCGAGCGTCATCAACTTGAAGTCACGATCGCCACTTTGGAAGCGCAGCGGCAAGTGCTTGGTGATGCAGTGGTGGACATGTCAGTGGCTCCTTTGCGTGCCAGACTCGATGCGCTATCAGCGCCGCCGGGGCCTGCGCCAGAGCCCCCCAGCCAAGCGCTCAAGCAGGCCACTATTCTCTTTCTGGATATCGTTGGCTCCACTGCGCTCAGCCTTCAACTCGACCCGGAAGAGTTTCATGGCGTCGTGGATGGCGTATTGCGGCGAGGCACTGAAATCGTGGCAGCCCATGGCGGAAAAATCATCAGCTATGCCGGCGACAACATCATTGCCGTTTTTGGCGGCGTCGAAGCCAGCGAGGATGCAGCGGAGCGTGCGGTCCATGCCGGACTCGGATTGCTGGAAGTTGGCGACCGTCTGCGCGCGGATGTGCTGCAGCGTTTTGGTCTGGGTGGCAGCCATGTGCGAGTCGGCATCCATACCGGGCCGGTTCTGCTGGGTGGGGGAGTGCAGGCTGACAACACCATAAGCGGGCTTAGCGTCAACGTTGCCGCGCGCATGGAGCAAGCGGCCCCGCCGGGTGCAATGCGGATCAGTCACACGACCTATGGCATGGTGCGCGGAGCGTTTGATGTTGAGCCCCAAGCGCCAATCGCAGTCAAGGGGATTGGCGAAGCCATGGTGACTTACCTGGTTCGGCGCGCAAAGCCACGTTCCTTGCGAGCCACATCGCGAGGGGTTGAGGGCGTCCAAACGCGCATGATTGGGCGCGAGTCTGAGTTGGAGCTTATGCAGGACGCATTCTTTCAACTCTGCCAGCAGCGCCGGTTTGGGGTGCTTCTCATTGTTGCTGAAGCAGGTCTTGGAAAGAGCCGGCTTCTATACGAGTTTGCGCACTGGGCCCAGAACCGGCCTGAAGCTTTTACCGTTTTTCGGGGCAGCGCGAATCCGCAATCCCAGGCACAGCCATATGGAC
Organism: Rhodoferax sp.; assembly: GCA_021737865.1. Taxonomy (GTDB): domain Bacteria; phylum Pseudomonadota; class Gammaproteobacteria; order Burkholderiales; family Burkholderiaceae_C; genus Allorhodoferax. The sequence goes on along the minus strand of JAIPDC010000026.1, from coordinate 1,460 downwards.
TCTTGCGCGATATCCTTGCATGGCGGTACCAGTTGCTCGACAACGAAAGCATGCAGGAGACAAAAAGCAGGCTTGAAGCGGGGCTGGCAGACATTTTTGCTGACGAAGGCCCTGACTTTTCCAGCGCGCATGCCCATCTGCTTGGACAACTTGTTGGTCTGGACTACAGCGACAGTTGCCACGTCAGCGGCATCCTCGATGACGCGAAGCAAATTCGCAATCGCGCGTTTCACGCTGCAGCCCAAGTCTTTCGGCGAACCGCCTTGCGAACCGGTAATCCTGTTTTGCTTCATCTGGATGATTTGCATTGGGCCGATGACGGTTCGCTCGAGTTTCTCAATTACCTGACGCAGGTAAACCGCGATGTGCCGATGATGATCATTGGGTTGACCCGTGCGACGTTGTTCGAGCGTCACGCGGATTGGCGCCGCACCGAAGGATTTTTCAGACGAATAGATCTTGACCCTCTGGACCAGGCCGGCAGTGTGCTTCTTGCAAAAGAGCTCCTCAAGAGACTGGTTGAAATCCCGGTCTCCTTGCGCCAATTGGTTACAGGCGGCGCCGAGGGCAACCCGTTCTACATGGAAGAGCTGGTGAAGATGCTGATCGATCAGGGAGCGATCGACACCACAGAGGACGCATGGCGCGTCAATGCTGAGCGGCTGCGCAGCACACCCATTCCGCCGACATTGATCGGGCTCTTGCAGTCCCGTCTTGATGGACTGCCCATGGCTGAGCGCAGTGCGTTGCAGAAGGCCAGCGTGATCGGGCCGACGTTTTGGGACAAAGCGCTGGGCGCATTGGATGCATCGGCGACAGAGGCTTTACCAGCTTTGGTGCGAAGGGGCTTGACGTTGCGGCGCGACGCTGGTGCTTTGGAAGAGGTTTATGAATTCGCCTTCAACCACCATCTCCTTCATCAGGTGACTTATGAGACTTTGCTAAGACGGCACAAGCGAGAACTCCATGCAAAAGCAGCGAACTGGCTCGCCAATTTGACCGGGGCACGTGCGGGTGATTTTCTGGGTGCGACTGCCGATCACTATGAGCAGGCAGGCGACTACCCCAATGCCATCGAGTTTCTCACCCGCGCAGCTGAACATGCAAAGGCTGGTTATGTTCATCTGTCCGTCTTGAATCACGTCGCACATGCGCTGAATTTGCTGGATTTGTTGCGCACGGACAAGGGCGAACCCGCTTTGCTCCATGATTTGCAATGGCGGCTACTGGATGCGCGCGAGGCAACGCTGAAGTTGCAGGGAAAGCGTGATGCGCAGCGTGCCGACCAAGTGGCCATGGAGGCTGTGGCCAACGCCTTGAACGACAACAGGCGCAAAGCGGAAGTGGCCGGCCGGCGCGCACATCTGGCGATGCGGATCTCCGACTTCGCAACGCAAGAGGCTACTGCTCGGGTTGCGATCCAACTTGCCAGCGATGCTGGTGAAGTGGAGTTGCGTTTG
>JAIPDC010000249.1 GCA_021737865.1 Rhodoferax sp. | reverse complement strand
GGCATGGTGCGCAGCCCGGCCGAAATGTTTGAAGATGTGTACCAAGTCATGCCCGAGCACTTGCGCCGGCAACGTCAGGAGTTGGGAATATGAGCAACGATATGAACGCAGCGCAGAGCCGCCTCAAGCAAGTGAGCGACCCATCGGGGGGCAGCGCAGTACGCTCAGCGACAAGCGTGGGGGCCTCATCTTCTATGACCATGATCCAGGCGCTTAGGAGCGCTATGGACGTGATGCTGGAGCGCGACGACAACGTGGTGGTCTACGGCCAGGACGTGGGCTACTTCGGCGGCGTCTTCCGCTGCACCGAAGGCCTGCAAAAGAAGTACGGCACCTCCCGCGTGTTCGATGCCCCCATTTCCGAGGGCGGCATTGTCGGCACCGCCGTTGGCATGGGTGCCTATGGATTGCGCCCGGTGATCGAGATCCAGTTTGCAGACTATGTGTACCCGGCCACCGACCAGATCGTGTCCGAGGCGGCGCGCCTGCGCTACCGCTCGGCCGGCGACTTCACCGCCCCCATCACCATCCGCATGCCCTGTGGCGGCGGCATTTACGGCGGGCAAACCCACAGCCAGAGTCCGGAGGCCATGTTCACCCAGGTCTGCGGCCTGCGCACGGTGATGCCGTCCAACCCATACGACGCCAAAGGCCTGCTGATCGCATCCATCGAGAATGATGACCCCGTGATCTTTCTGGAACCCAAGCGCCTGTACAACGGCCCATTTGACGGCCACCACGACAAGCCGGTGGTGCCCTGGTCCAAACACCCCATGGGCAACGTGCCCGAGGGCTACTACACCGTGCCACTGGACACAGCGGCAATCTTCCGGCCCGGTAAGGCGCTGACCGTGATTGCCTACGGCACCATGGTCTATGTGTCCGAAGCGGCCGCCGCCGAGAGTGGGGTGGACGCCGAAATCATCGACCTGCGCTCCATCTGGCCGCTGGATCTGGAGACCATCGTCAAATCGGTCAAGAAGACCGGTCGCTGCGTGGTGGTGCACGAAGCCACGCGCACGAGTGGTTTTGGCGCAGAGCTGATTGCGCTGATTCAGGAGCATTGCTTCTACCACCTCGAAGCCCCGATAGAGCGGGTGGCAGGCTGGGACACGCCCTATCCGCACGCCCAGGAATGGGCGTATTTTCCCGGCCCCCAGCGGGTCGCTGAAGCGTTCAAGCGCGCCCTGGAGGCATGATGGGAATTCATATCATCAGGATGCCCGACATTGGCGAAGGCATTGCAGAAGTCGAACTGGTCGCCTGGCATGTCAAGGTGGGCGACACGGTGGCCGAAGACCAGATCCTGGCCGACGTGATGACCGACAAGGCCACGGTGGAGATTCCGTCCAGCGTGGCTGGCAAGGTGATCGCCCTGGGAGGTGCGGTGGGGCAGGTTATGGCCGTGGGTTCCGAAGTCATTCGCATTGAGGTCGAGGGTGTCGGCAATTTTGTGCCAAATGTGCCTCTAGCCCCCGTAAACAATGCGCAGACAGCTACTAATTCTGTAGCAAGTGCGATTGCCATGGAGTCCGCCAAAGCAGCAGCAACACCCGGGGTGGCGGCGCCTGCGCCTGCACCCGTTCAGCCAGCGCCGCACGCCACGGCAGCGCGTACCAAGCAGCTGCTTGCTGCCCATGTACGTGCGCCCGGTGATAAACCCATTGCCTCACCGGCCGTGCGGCGTCAGGCCTGGGACCTGGGTGTCGAACTGCAGTTTGTGCCGGGCACCGGCACCGCAGGGCGCATCACCCACGAAGACCTGCAATCCTATGTGACGCGTGCCGCGCAGGCCCAGCCTGCTGGAGTGGCGGACCAACGGTTTGCACAGCGGCTGGACGAGCAGACGGTTCCGGTCATCGGTCTGCGCCGCAAGATCGCGCAGAAGATGCAGGACGCCAAGCGCCGCATTCCCCACTTCACCTATGTGGAAGAAGTGGACATGACCGAGCTGGAGGCCTTGCGTGCAACACTCAACGCCAAGCACGGCAAGGAGCGTGGTCGCCTGACGGTACTGCCCTTTCTGGTGCGCGCCGTTGTGCTCGCCGCGCGTGAGCACCCCGAGGTGAATGCCCGTTTTGATGACGATGCGGGGGTGGTGACCCGCTGCGGCGCAGTGCATCTGGGCATTGCCACGCAGACTCAAGGCGGCCTGATGGTGCCGGTCATCCGCCATGCCGAGACGCTCGACATGTGGGCCTGCGCCGCCGAGGTGATGCGTCTGAGCGAGGCCGCGCGCAGTGGCAAAGCCACGCGTGAGGAGCTGAGTGGCTCCACCATCACCATCACCAGCCTAGGTGCACTGGGCGGCATTGTCAGCACGCCGGTGATTAACCACCCCGAAGTGGCGATTGTGGGCGTCAACCGCATGGTCGAGCGACCCATGATGCGCAACGGCGCCGTGGTGGCACGCCAGATGATGAATCTGTCGTCGGGCTTTGACCACCGGGTGGTCGACGGCATGCATGCCGCCGAATTTATTCAACTGATCCGCGGCTACCTGGAATGCCCGGCCACCCTGTTTGTGGAGTAAGGGCAATGGACATTCAACACACAACCCTGCTGATTATTGGCGGCGGCCCCGGCGGCTATGTGGCGGCCATTCGCGCGGCGCAACTGGGCATCGCCACTACGCTCGTGGAAGGCGAGCAACTGGGTGGCACCTGTCTGAACGTGGGCTGCATTCCATCCAAGGCGATGATTCACGCGGCCGATGCCTACCACCAGGCGCACCACTTCATGGGCGGCAGCGCGCTGGGCATTCAGGTCGAGGCGGCACGCATTGACATTGCGCAGACCGTGCGCTGGAAGGATGGCATCGTTGCCCGGCTGACCGGCGGCGTGGGGGCCTTGTTGAAAAAGCATGGCGTCAAGGTTGTCAAGGGCTGGGCGCACATTGTGGACGGCAAGACGGTCGATGTAACCCAGGATATATCGGACACCAAGCCCGTGCGCATCCAGGGCGAGCACCTGCTGCTGGCAACCGGGTCGGTCGAGTTGGGACTGCCCGGTATGCCCTTTGGCGGGCGCGTCATTTCGTCTACGCAAGCCCTGTCACCTGAGCGCATCCCAGGGAAGCTGGTTGTCGTGGGCGGTGGCTATATCGGGCTCGAACTGGGGCTGGTCTACCGCAAGCTGGGTGCCGACGTGACGGTGGTTGAAGCACAAGACCGTATCTTGCCGCTGTATGACGAGGAACTGACCAAGCCGGTGACAAACTCGCTGCGCAAGCTGGGCCTGCAGGTCCATCTGGCCAGCACGGTGCAAGGGCTCAATGCTGCGGGTGATGCAGTGCGGGTGCTCGACGGGGTGGGGCGCGAGTTAGACCTTGCTGCCGATCAGGTGCTGGTGGCCATCGGTCGCGTGCCGAACACCCATGGATGGGGCCTGGAGAAATTGATGTTGGCCATGCAGGGCCGCGCGCTCAAGGTGGACGATCAGTGCCGCACCTCCATGCGCAACGTCTGGGCCATCGGCGACCTGACCGGCGAGCCCATGCTGGCCCACCGCGCGATGGCGCAGGGCGAGATGGTGGCAGAAATCATTTCCGGTAAACGCCGCCAATTTGCCCCTGCCGCAATTGCCGCGGTGTGTTTTACCGACCCCGAGATTGTGGTGGTCGGCCAGTCGCCGGTGGATGCGGCCAAGGCCGGGCTGGACTGCATCAGCGCCCACTTTCCCTTTGCCGCCAATGGCCGTGCCATGACACTCGAAGCCACCGACGGCTTTGTGCGCGTGGTGGCCCGGCGCGACAACCACCGCATCGTTGGCTGGCAGGCGGTGGGTGTCGGAGTGTCGGAGTTGAGCACGGTGTTCTCGCACTCGATCGAGATGGGTGCTTGCCTGGAAGACGTGGCGGGCACCATTCACGCGCACCCGACCCTGGGTGAGGCCGTGCAGGAAGCCGCGCTGCGGGCATTGGGGCATGCATTACACGTGTAGCAAAAGGGTTTCAGCCGGGCAGCAGCTTTTAAATCTAAAATTGCCCCAATTGCTACAGGGCTATTTTGATGAAAATGCTGTCTCGCGGGGCCATAGTTGGTTCATTTCTTTGTTTGTGGTTGGCATTGCTGTCCACGTCGTGGGCGCAGACAACACGGGCGCAAAACTCGGCCGATGTCGACTTGAATCTGCGTCTGAAGGAAACCGAAGCCAACCCCCGACTGCTGGAGGCGGCCTACAAGACGGGCGCAAAGGTGGCCAGTTTTTGTGGCAACTGCCATGGCGAGGGTGGAAATAGCCCGGTGCCGGAAACCCCCAATCTGGCCGGCCAGAACACGTCCTATTTGCTTGAACAACTGCGCCAGTTTGCCGACGGCCGGCGCAAAAATCTGTTCATGGAAGGCATGATCCGCGCCCTGAACGCCGACGAAAAAGTGGGCGTCGTATTGCATTACGCCAGCAAAGAAGTCACCTTCAAGCCGCCAGCCAACGCGGCCCTGGCCAACAAAGGGCAAGAGTACTACAGCAAGATTTGCTTTCGCTGCCATGGCGACCAGGGCCGTGGTAGCGAAAAGATTGCCCGGATCGCAGGGCAACAACCGGGCTATCTGGCCATCACGCTCAAACGCTACCGCGATGGCTCCGCCGTTCGCAATGACCCGCTGATGGCGGCCAACACCAAGACCATGACTGATGCTGACATTGCCGCCGTCGTGGCGTATGTGTCGTCCATAAAGTAGCGGTAACAGTCTGCAGCGTCAGGTCGCCGTGGCCTGGCGTACCGCATGTTCCCACGCGGCCATGCGTGCCAATGCCTGCTCCGCTCCCCATGCCGGTGTGAATACGCGCTCGGCGCGCCACAAACCCGCCAGTTCCTCTCTGCCCGCGTACAGGCCGGTGCCCAACCCCGCCAAATAAGCGGCACCCAGCGCCGTGGTTTCAATCACCGCTGGGCGCACCACCGGTATGCCCAGCAAGTCGGCTTGCATCTGCATCAGCAGGTCATTGGCACAGGCGCCGCCATCCACGCGCAACTCGTGTACCGGGCTGCCGCCATTGGCCACGCTGTCGCGGCTCATGGCGGTGAGCAGGGCTGCACTCTGAAACGCAATGCTCTCCAATGCTGCGCGCGCAATGTGGGCCACGGTTGTGCCCCGCGTGATACCGGTGATGGTGCCACGTGCATCGGGGTTCCAGTAGGGCGCTCCAAGGCCGGTGAAAGCCGGCACCATCATCACGCCGCCTGCATCGGGCACGCTCTGGGCCAGCGTCTGCACTTCACCGCTGGTCTGGATGGCGCGCAGGCCGTCGCGCAGCCACTGCACCACCGCACCGCCGACAAACACGCTGCCCTCCAGCGCAAACTCGGGCGTGGCGCTGATCTGCGCCGCACTGGTGGTGAGCAGGCCATT
>JAIPDC010000248.1 GCA_021737865.1 Rhodoferax sp. | reverse complement strand
TGCCGTTTACCGCTGCATCCAGTACCAGACCATCGCGTAACACCACGAACAGCGGCATGTAGCTCTCGCGGCCCAGGTACTCCAGGTCAACCACCAGCGAGTCCAGCACCTCGGGCAGGGCTTCGACCGCACTGTACAGTTCGCTGGTGCCCATGCGCAGTCCGTGGCGGTTGATCGTGGCGTCACTTCGGCCGTAGATGATGCAGCTGCCGTCCGCACCGACCTTGAGCCAGTCGCCATGGCGCCAGACGTTGGGGTAGGTGTCAAAGTAGCTCGACAAATAGCGTTGATTGCCCGTGTCGCCCCAAAAGTAGAGCGGCATGCTGGGAATCGGCTGGCTGCACACCAGCTCACCCACCTCGTCTACCACCGGTTGCCCCTGTTCGTCCCACGCCTCCACCGCACAGCCCAGTGCGCGGCATTGCATGGCACCGGGCGTTTGCGGCAGCTCGCGGTTGCCGCCAATGAAGGCACCGGCAAAGTCGGTGCCACCGGAAATATTGCACCACCAGATGTCGCCCCCACTCTGCGCTGCGGCACCCCCAAGCTTTCGGAACTGCTCGGTTCCCCAGGCCTGCGCATCCGCGCTCAAAGGTGAGCCGGTAGAGCCCAAGGCGCGCACTTGCGAGAGGTCTCCGCAGGTCCGCAGGTCTATGTCGGCCTTCAGGCAATTGGCAAAAAAAGCTGCCCCTGCGCCAAAAAACGTGACGCCCATCCGTGACGCAAAGCGCCATAGTGTGGTCCAGTCGGGGGCCTGCTTGTTCCCTGCCACGTCCACCGTGCTGCCGCCGGGGCTGCCGTCAAAAATGCAGCAGGTGGTGCCGCCCAGCAAGCCCGCCACCTGTGCGTTCCACATCACCCACCCGGTCGAGCTGTACCAGTGGTAGCGCTCGCCGAAGGAGTTGGGGTGGTAACTGCAGCCAATGTCGTTTTGCACGCATTTGAGCGCCATGGCCACCAGCACCGTGCCGCCATGGCTGTGTACGATGGGCTTAGGCAAGCCGGTGGTGCCGCTCGAATAGACAATCCACAGGGGGTGGTCAAACGGCAGCCAGAGCGGTTTGAATGCTGATGTTTCATGGTCATTTTGACCTGTAGCCCCCGTAAAATATGCGCAGGCAGCTACGTTTTTAATAGCGGAGGTGTCGAGACCCAGGTTGTCATGAATGATCACATGCTGCACGGATGGCAATGCGCCGCACAACTCCGCCACCACACCGGTGCGGTCCAGATCACGTCCGCCATAGGTCACGCCGTCGCAAGCGATCAACACCTTGGGCGTGATTTGCTGAAAACGGTCCAGCACGGCATTGGTACCCATGTCCGGTGCGCACAGACTCCACACGCCGCCAATGCTCACCGTGGCCAAAAATGCCACCGCGGCTTCGGGTGTGTTGGGCAGGTAGGCGGCCACGCGGTCGCCCGGCCGGACGCCGTGCGCACGTAAGTGCAGGGCCAGTGAGGCCACCTGCCGGCGCAATTCGGGCCAACTCAATTCGCGGTGCACGGCCCCGCTGGCGAGGCTCTTTTCATTGTGGCTGAGGATGGCAGGCAAACCCGCAGCATGGGCCGCATCGACATGGCGCAACACCTGCTGCGCGTAGTTGACCTGCGCCCCGGGAAACCACTGGGCACCGGGCATGGAGCGATTGGCCAACACCGCGCTGTGCGGCGTGGGTGACTGCAGTGCAAAGAAGTCCCAAATGCTTTGCCAGAACGCATCCAGATTGGTGATGGACCACCGCCACAGTGCGTCGTAGCTGTCAAATGACAAGCCGCGCTCAGCGGCGAGCCAGTCCTGGTACAGCCGAATCTGAGGGACGTAGGCTGCCACGCTGCTCAGCCAGCCAAACCTACGTACACATTTTGGACATCGTCATTGCCGTCAATAGCTGCCAGGAATGCTTCCACCTCTTCCAGGTCCGCCGCACTCAGGCTGGCCGGGTCGATGGGGTTCTTGGGCTTGTAGCCCAGCTTGGCAGACACCACCGTGAAGCCGTGGGTCGGTAGCGCGCGGCTGACCAGGTCCAGGTCGGTCGCGTCGGTCAGGAAGAGGGTGTTGCCGTCAGCGTCGCCGGGCTCAAAGTCTTGTGCGCCCGCTTCGATGGCGGCCACCTCGGCGTCGGCGCCGGGTGCCGATGGCTCGGCCTCGATCATGCCCACATGGTCAAAGTCCCATGCCACCGAGCCAGACGTGCCCAACTGACCCTTGCGAAACAGCACCCGCATTTCGGGCGCGGTGCGGTTCACGTTGTCGGTCAGGCATTCGACCATCACGGCCACCCGATGGGGCGCAAAGCCCTCGTACATCACGTGTTCAAAATGCACCGCCTCGCCCGTCAGTCCGGCACCTTTTTTGATCGCGCGGTCCAGCGTGTCCTTGGGCATGGAGACCTTGCGGGCCTGCTCCACCAGCAAGCGCAGCCGCGAGTTGGATGCCGGGTCGGCCCCGTTGCGTGCCGCCACCATGATGTCTTTGGACAGCCGCCCAAATAGTTTGCCCTTGGCATTGGCTGCCAGTTCCTTGCCTTTTGCTTTCCACTGCGCGCCCATGTCGGTTCTTTCTTGAAATTGTGGGGGCCTTGGTTATACACCCATATCCTGCCCCTCGGTGCTCACTCTGCCAGGGCTAGCGTTGCCTCGTCAATTTTGCCCAATACCTCGGGCGTCAGCTTGGCCATGACGCCCACCGCGCCCAGGTTGTCCTGCAATTGGGATAGTTTGGATGCGCCGGTGATCACCGTGCTGACGCGTGGGTTGTGCGCGGTCCAGGCGATGGCGAGTTGGCTCAGGCTGCAACCCAACTCTGCGGCCACCACGGCCAGTTTGGATACGGCGGCATTCTTGGCCTGATCGGTCAGGCCCTTGAGCAAAAAGTCCATGCCCTTCACTGCGCCACGGCTGCCTTCTGGTACACCGTCGCGGTACTTGCCCGTGAGCAAGCCGCTGGCCAGCGGACTCCATGTTGTCAGGCCCAGGCCAATGTCATCGTACAGGCGCGCATATTCCTGCTCCACCCGCTTGCGGTAAAACACGTTGTACTGTGGTTGCTCCATCACCGGTTTGTGCAAGTGGTGGCGCTCGGCAATCTCCCACGCGGCGCGGATGTCGGCTGCCGACCACTCGCTGGTGCCCCAGTACAAGGCCTTGCCCTGCGTAATCATGTCACTCATGGCCCGCACGGTTTCTTCAATGGGCGTATGCGGGTCGGGGCGGTGGCAATACACCAGGTCAATAAAGTCCAGCCCCATGCGTGTGAGGGAACCGTCAATTGCCTGCATCAGGTACTTGCGGTTCAGCGTGTCCTTGCGGTTGATGGTGTTGCCGTCGCGGGACAGGCCCCAGAAGAACTTGGTGGAGACGACATAGTTCAGGCGCGGCCAATTGAGTTCCTTGATGGCTGCGCCCATGACCGTTTCGCTCTTGCCCAGCGCATAGACCTCGGCGTTGTCATAAAAGTTGACACCCGCATCCATGGCCGCCGCCAGCATTTCCTTGGCGGCCGCCACGTCCACCTGGTTGTGGTACGTGACCCATGAGCCCAAAGACAAGACGCTAACCTGAAGACCACTGCGGCCAAGACGGCGATATTGCATAAAGATACCTTTTCAATTGAGTGGGACAACACGAGGGGTTGGACCGGACGTGCATGGTGCCATGGATTGATTACCTTCGCTGTCGCGCAGATAAACCCAAGCTTGGTGCGTTGTTATGGTTTTTAGACTACCACCCGGTTCCGAAGACGCAAAGAAGCCACAAACGACAGGCCTCATTGCCTGTCAAAACCGGTTTCTGGTGGGCATCTTCGTGCTCCAGTGGGGGGTAGGCAGATGAAAGCGAATGCATGCTTCCTGACAGTGTGGGTATGCCCAGTGCGAATACTTGGGTAAACATCGTGTCACCCCTAATCCGCCAAGGGCTGACCTCGGTATGACCTCGGTACAGTAGTCGATTCAAGATCGGATAAACTGAATTTGGAACTAGAACCCGAAGGTCCTTTTTCCGGCTTACAGCCATTCCATCGAACCGACTGCACAGGCAATCATGACACCGCAAATCCGATACGCAAGAAACGGTGACGTCAACATTGCTTTTCAGGTCGTAGGGAGCGGGCCACGTGACTTGGTATTGGTTCCTGGTTGGGTGTCCAACATTGAGGTCTTCTGGGAGGAGCCGACCGTGGCTCGATTCCTGGAGCGCCTTGCCTCGTTCTCGCGCTTGATCCTCTTTGATAAACGTGGAACCGGACTCTCAGATCGCGTCGGTGACGTCCCGAGTCTTGAGCAAAGAATGGATGACGTCCGGGCTGTGATGGACGCAGCAGGTTCAAGTCACGCGACGCTCTTTGGTTACTCGGAAGGAGGGCCAATGTGTGCACTCTTTGCAGCTACCTACCCCGATCGCGCGACCGCCTTGATCATCGCGGGGAGCTATCCAAATCAGAAGTGGAGCCCTGAATCCCCATGGGGACGAACCGATGCTATGCAGGAACAATTTTTGAGCACCATAGAAGCCGAATGGGGCGGGCCTGTCGGGATCGAAGTGCGCGCACCCAGCGTTGCCCGTGACGACCGTTTCCGGCAGTGGTGGGCACGATTTCTGCGCAGCAGCGCTAGTCCAGCAGCCGCAGCGTCTGCAATCCGGATGAGCTATGAAATTGATGTCCGGTCTCTGCTTGCCTTTGTTCATACCCCTACACTTATTCTGCACAGTGTCGGAGACAAAGCGGTCTCCGTGGAGGGCAGCCGCTTTATGGCAAAGCGCATACCTGGCGCTAAATTGGTTGAACTACCAGGTTCAGACCATTTGCCGTGGCTGAGCGACTGTGATGTTCTAGTCGATGAGATTGAAGAATTTATGACCGGGACGCGCGGTCAAGCTGAGCCCGACCGCGTGCTTGCCACAGTTCTGTTTACTGACATCGTCGGCTCTACCGAACAGGCAGCCCAACTTGGTGATCGTCGTTGGCGTGATCTTCTGGAAAGCCACAACACTGTGGTGCGCAGGGAAATTGCGCGCTTTCGTGGGCATGAAGTCAAAACCGCCGGGGACGGGTTTCTCGCTACTTTTGACGGTCCTGCCCGTGCCATTCGGTGTGCCAGAGCGATATCGGAAGCGGTTCGGCTCCTTGGACTGGAAACTCGTGCAGGTTTGCACACTGGCGAGTGCGAAGTAATGGGCGATGACATTGGTGGTATCGCAGTGCACATCGGTGCAAGAGTCGCCGCTCGGGCCAACGCCGGAGAAGTCCTCGTTTCGAGTACGGTAAAGGACCTCGTTGCTGGCTCTGGTTTAGCGTTCCAGGAACGCGGTGTGCATACGCTGAAGGGAGTTCCTGGAGAGTGGCGCCTGTTTGC
>JAIPDC010000247.1 GCA_021737865.1 Rhodoferax sp. | reverse complement strand
TGGGTTGACAAGGGCTACACCTTCGAGCGTCGCCGCGCTGCAGTGAAAGCGGGCGGCTTTGATCGCGCCGCCTGGAACGAAATTGCCGAACTGGGCCTGTGCGGCCTGTACGTGCCGGAGGCCGATGGAGGCCTGGGCATGGGTCCGGTTGAAGGCATGGTGGTGATGGAAGAGTTGGGCCGCGGCATCGTACTGGAGCCGCTCACGCAGTCCCTGATCGCCGGTGGTGTGCTGGCAGGCTATGCGGATGCGGCTGTCAAGGCCGAGTGGTTGCCAAAAGTTGCCAGCGGCGAAGCCCTGGTGGTGCTGGCCTACCAGGAACGCGCCGCCCGCTACAAGCTCGATGTTTGTGAAGCAAAAGCCACGCAAGCCCCCGGCGGCTATGTGCTGAACGCTACAAAAAGTGTAGTGCCTGTGGGTGATCAGGCCGATGCCTTCATCGTGCCCGCCAAGATCAACAGCCAGTTGGCCCTGTTTCTGGTGGAGCGCCAGAGTGCCGGCGTGACCACCCGTGGCTATGGCACGCAAGACGGCAGCCGTGCCGCAGAAGTCACCCTCAAGAACGCACCCGCCACACTGATCACCCAGGACGGGCTTGCCGCTCTGGAGCACGCGGTGGACATTGGCATTGCCGCCAGTTGCGCTGAAGCGGTGGGCGTCATGGACAAGACCATGGCCATCACCGCCGAGTACATGAACACGCGCAAACAGTTTGGTGTCGCCATCAGCAGCTTCCAGGCACTGCGCCACCGCGCCGCCGACATGAAGATGCAGCTGGAACTGTCCCGCTCCATGAGCTACTACGCCAGCCTGAAGCTCAACGCCCCGGCACCCGAGCGCCGCGCGGCACTAGCCCGCGCCAAATACCAGCTGGGCCAGAGCATGCGCTATGTCGGCCAGCAGGCCGTGCAATTGCACGGTGGTATTGGCGTGACAGACGAGTACATCGTCAGCCATTACTTCAAGAAGCTCACCCAGCTGGAAATGACTTTTGGCGACAGCCTGCATCACCTGGGTGAAGTGTCCGCGCGCATGCAGGACACTGCGGGGGTATTTGCCTGACGCTGCAATTGCAGCCGGCATTGCCGGCAAGGTTAAAGAAAATTCACTCAGTATTTGACTTTGACCTTGTCCATTTGCTCTTTTGTCAATGCAGGCACATCCCCACGGGCTGACATGCGGTTCAAGTTCCAGCCGCCTTCTCCCACCCACGCTTTGAGCACCAGCAAGTTGGCAGCGCACTCCGCGTTGTTGTCCTTGTTGTCCTGCTCACACAAGTACTTGTACATATTTCCGGGTTTGCCGCCGGCATACGGGCTGGTTCCATCATCCAGACGGCGCATGAAGGCGCCGGTGGACTTGCCGTTCACCAATTGCAACAGATGCTCATACGTGTCGGAGAGTGGACCGACTTTTTCTTTCTTGAACTTTTCCTGGTCCAGGTTGAACTCTGCCATGGAGGGAGCACCGGCCTTTGCAGAGTGACACTCCGCGCAGTACTTTTTCAGCATGGGAGCCACTTCATTACGATAGGTGACATCCGCCGCCACCGCCGGCAGGGACACAACCGCGCACACTAACGCAGCTATCAGACTCAGTTTCATCTCGTCTCCTCAGGTTAATAATTAAAACGCTATTGGGCTTTTGCAGCCGCATCACCAAACAACTCTGCAGGTCCAGGGCCCTCAGGCTCCTTGTGGGCAATTGCAAAGTGACATTCGATACAGGTCTTGCCCTCCGCCTTGCCTTTGGCATGGCGTGACTTGGCCTTGGCAGTCTGCAGCTCCAGACTCATCTTGTCTTCCCGGTGGCAACTGCGGCACTCATGCGAGTCGCTGGCTTTCATCGACCGCCAAACCCCTTGAGCCATGGCAGCACGCTTGGCCTCAAACTTTTCCTTGGTATCAATCGAGGGGGAAATGTAGGTGTAGTACAGGTCCTTGGTGGCCTTGATCTTGGCCAGGACCAGGGGACCCGGCGCATGGGGGACATGGCAATCGGTACAAATGGCTCGCACTCCGGTGCGATTGGTGTCATGAATGGTGCCCTTGTACTCCGCGAAGTTATAGGACATCTCATGGCAACTGACGCAAAACTCTTCGGTGCTGGTGTGTGCCAAAACATATGCGCCCGAAATGCCTACCGAAACCGAAAAAACCATCAAAGCCAGGGCGAGCCCGACAATCAGCTTCCAACGCGGAAGCATTTTCAAGATAAAAGATCGCATCGCATCAGGTCGGTTTGGGCGGGTGCTCAACGCGAAAGTATGTAGCGGGTCAAGTTCTTGATGGCGGCCTCGTCTTTGGATTTGACCTTGGTGTGTTCTTCCTTCACGCCGTCAATCTCCACCATGGGTGCGGTCGTCAAGTGGGTAAACAACTTCGCTTCGCCATCGGCTTTGCCTTTGTATTTGGCGGCCGTCTTCTTGTATGCAGGGCCGTCTTTCTGCTTGTCCACCGAGTGGCATTTGCCGCATTTACTGGCCTCCAGCAACTGCTCAGCCGCGGCTACGTCCACCGCCTGAGCTTGAACCGCCCACGCCGCACTGGCCAGGCAAAAGCCCAGCAAAACTTGGAGAAAACGATTTTGATTGCGCGCCATGAATGACCCTCGGTATATTTTTAAAGCCTTAATCCAGATCAAGGTTTGTGAAGACCATCTTACACGCCCAGGTATTTATTCCACGCCAAAGCGATTGACATGCATCAATGGAAGTCGGATTGAGATCGGATTTGGCGCCGCTGCGGGTAGTGCTACGATCATTTCCGACAAGTGTTCAACTACCCATAGGAATCAACATGGCATCCGGAAAAATTTTGGTCGCACAAGGTGGCGGCCCTACCGCCGTCATCAACCAGTCTCTGGTCGGCGTGGCCCTCGAAGCGCGTCGATTCCGCGACATTGAACACGTCTACGGCGCCCGTCATGGTGTGCGCGGCATCATCAACGAAGACTTTGTGCACCTGACCCAGGAAACCAGCCACAACCTCGAAATGGTGGCGAATACGCCGTCCAGTGCGCTGGGCTCCACCCGGGACAAGCCTGACATCAAATACTGCCAGGAGATTTTCAAGGTATTGCAGGCGCATGAGATCGGTCACTTTTTCTACATTGGCGGCAACGACTCGTCAGACACTGTGCGCATCGTGAGCGAAGAGGCGCGCAAGGCGAACTACCCGCTGCGCAGCATCCACATTCCCAAGACGATTGACAACGACCTGGTGGGCAACGACCACACGCCCGGCTTTCCGTCAGCTGCGCGCTTTGTGGCGCAGGCATTTGCCGGTGCCAACCTGGACAACGCAGCCCTGCCCGGCGTTTACGTGGCCGTGGTCATGGGTCGCCATGCGGGTTTTCTGACTGCAGCATCTGCGCTGGGCAAGAAGTTTGCCGATGACGGCCCGCACCTGATTTACCTGCCAGAGCGCACCTTCAACCTGGACCAGTTTCTGGCGGATGTGAAAGCCACCTACGAACGCCTGGGCCGTTGCGTGATTGCGGTGTCAGAAGGAATTCACGACGCATCAGGTGCCCCCATTGCCGCGCAACTGGCCAAAGACCTTGAGCACGATGCCCACGGCAACTTGCAACTTTCGGGCAGCGGCGCGCTGGCTGATCTGCTGTGCGAAGAAATCAAGAGCAAGCTGGGCATCAAGCGGGTGCGAGGCGACACGCTGGGCTACCTGCAGCGCTCCTTCATTGGCTGCGTGTCCGATGTGGACCAGCGGGAAGCCCGCGAGGTCGGCGAGAAAGCCGTGCAGTTCGCCATGTGGGGAGACCGCGATGGCTCGGTGGCCATCAAGCGCACCGGTTTTTATTCGGTGGACTACGAACTGCTGCCGCTGGACGCCGTAGCTGGCAAAACACGTGTGATGGAAGACGCGTTCATCACGCCCAACGGCACCGATGTGACGGATGCTTTCAGGCTGTACCTGCGCCCCCTGCTGGGCTCGGGCATGCCCGACGCCTTCCGCCTTCGCACCAACCCGGTGGCCAAGGTTTTGCGTCCAGGCTAGGCGCAGACCCTCAGGCCAGCAGGCGTGAAGACCTGGGAACGTGGGCGATCAGAAACTCCATCTGGTCGGCCAGAATGCGCCGGTTGCGCAAGATGAAGTCTTCCCACAAGCTGGGCACATACGGCGTGTAAAGCAGGGGCATATTCGCCTGCTCGGGCGTGCGGTGGCTCTTGCGGTGGTTGCAGGGCTTGCAGGCTGTGACCACGTTCATCCAGGTATCAACTCCCTTTTGTGCAAAGGGAATGATGTGTTCACGTGTCAGATCCTGATCATTAAACCGGTTGCCGCAATACGCACACACACAGCGGTCACGGTCGAATAATTTGCCGTTGGTCAGGCCCGGGCGCATGGTGAAAGGGTTGATGCTGGGCACGCCCTTGGTACCAATGATGCTGTTCACCCGGATCACGGATTGCAGGCCCGTTACCGCGTTGTAGCCGCCGCGGAACACCGCCACCTCGCCACCTGACTCCCAGCGAACCTCGCCGGCAGCGTAGTGAATGACCGCCTGCTCCAGCGATATCCATGATTGCGGCAGCCCTTGGGCCGACAGTTTCAAGACTTTCAAAACACGCCCTCCCGAAACGTTGCGGGACGGACCGCAGTGGCGCAAAGCGAACCAGCGCTGTCCCCAACACTTAAAGTTTGCAAAAACGGCAACCGCAGCCGGACAAAACAATCTGCCTCGGCTGCTGCGTCACAATATACCCTCTTTCTGTGACAAACTGGCTTTAGGCCCCCGCACACTGTGTGCTGCCTGCTATCAAAAAGATAACGAATTCATGAAGGTTTTTCGCGGCTTCCATCACCCCGGCGTAGCGTCTGCCTGCGCCTTGACCATCGGCAACTTCGACGGAGTGCACCGTGGCCACCAGGCCATGCTGGCGCTGCTGCGGGGTGAAGCGCAGCAGCGTGGCGTGCCCAGTTGTGTACTCACTTTTGAGCCGCATCCACGCGACTATTTTGCCAAGAAGTTCAAGAAGCCAGAGCTCGCTCCGGCCCGGGTTGGCACACTGCGTGACAAGCTGGACGATCTGGCCAATTGCGGCGTCGACCAGACCGTGGTGTTGCCCTTTGATGCCCGGCTGGCGGCCCAGTCACCACAAACCTTTGTTCAGGACGTTCTGGTGCGTGGGCTGGGCGCACGATACGTTCTGGTGGGTGACGATTTCCGTTTTGGTGCACAGCGCGCCGGCGACTATGCCTTTCTGGATGCGGCGGGCGTTGCGCAGGGTTTCGACGTTGCCCGCATGAATAGCTACGAGGTCCATGGTCTGCGCGTGTCGAGTTCCGCAGTGCGCGAGGCGTTAGACCAGGGCCGCATGCAGGACACAGCGCGCTTGCTGGGTCG
>JAIPDC010000246.1 GCA_021737865.1 Rhodoferax sp. | reverse complement strand
CCGAACCGACGATGCTGGGTTGGGCAGTGGCACTGGCGTGCTACGAGCCGTTCTGGTCGCTGATTGGACGCCAGTATCTGTCCTACGGATCAGACCTGAAATGGGGAAGCTGGTTGTGGAATACGCCACTACTCTATGGCATGTGGGGCACGTTGATTTTGGTCCTGACGGCGATTTATGTGTGGGCGACGGTCGTGTTCGGCGCACGCTTTTCCAACCTGACCCATCGGGGCATCATTACCAGTGGCCCGTACCGTTGGACCAAGCATCCCGCCTATGTGGCTAAGAACCTGTCGTGGTGGATGATCTCGATCCCGTTTATGGCGAGTGGCGGCCCCGGTGAGGCGCTGCGGCATTGCCTGCTGTTGCTGGGCTTAAACCTGATCTACGTGATGCGGGCCAAGACCGAGGAGTGGCATCTCTCGCGGGACCCTGACTATGTGGCTTATGCGGTGTGGGTGCAGGCGTACGGCATGTTTCGCTTCGTGCGGTATTTGCCGTTGATGAAGTATCTGACATACCGGGAGCCTGCAAGGTAAATGGGGTGCTGGTGAGGGCAGCCAGATTGCTATAAGAAATGTAGCTGCGTGCGCACATTCCAAGGGGGCTTGAGGGCTAAAAAGCACGGCATAAGGCCCAACACCAAAAATGCGGACAATAATGACGCACAGTGAAGAATCCCGCATGACCGCACTGTTCCAATCCCGTTGGCTCGCCGTGCGCTACCCCCCATGAACACCACGACCCTTACCTTGTACCTCTACGCGGGTGGCGTTAGTTTGAGCCTGAGTGCGGTACTGTTTTGGCTGGCACATGTACGACCGGGCACCCAACTGCTTCGCAGCTGTGCTTACGCCATATTGATGCTGTCGGTTGGGTTTGTCGTGGCCGGCTATGGCCCCAGTTTCCCCCTCTGGGCGACTGTCATTGGAACCAACCTGGTTCTGCTTGGCGCGGGTACTATCTTCTATTCGGGAGTCGTGGCCTTCGTTGAGCAGCGCCAGATGAGAGTGGACTGGGTTGGCGCTGGCTTGCTGGCTTGCAGTGCGGTTGCGTTCTGGTATTGGGGTCTTGTAGAGCCCAACGGCGTTTATCGTGCAGTCGTGTTCTCCTTAGCGAATGCGGTGATCGGTGCCCGCACCGCCTACCAGTTGTTGCGCGCCGATAACGCACAGCGGCGCAGCACCCCAGGCCTGGTTCTGGTGGCACTCTTTGGGGCGTTGACCGTCTGGATGCTCGCTCGCGCAGGTTTTTTGTTGTTTGACGGTGTGCCCCCAGCGCCCATTCGAGGCAGCAACCCGACAACGTGGATCACCGTTTTTTGGTACATCTTGCTCACCACCGCAATGGCCTTGTGTGTTGTCTGGGCTGAGTTCAGTCAACCATCAGACCGTCGCTCAGAAGGCTCACGTGCCGCACATCCGGGTTTGCGATTCATACAGGAGCTTCAGCGCAAGTTGCTGCTTCTTTGGACGATGGTGGTGATGATGGTGCTCGCTGGCATAGGTGAAGCGGGCGTGTACTACACGCAGACCTACGCCATGGAGCAGACGCGACTGGTACGTGCTGCCGAGTTAACTGCCGAGGCCCTGGCCAACCAGACCAAACAGGTCATGACTCAGATTGACACCATTTTGTATGTCGTGGGCCACTACTATTTGAGCAATCGCTCGGTTGACAAAACTGAGCATTTCATTCGCGCGCTGCCGTTTGACAAGACGGTCATTGAAAATTTTTACCTGATTTCGCCAAGCGGCGAGATCGTCATCTCACATGACCCCGCGATCAAAGGCGTAAGTGTGATCGACCGTGATTACTATCAATTTCTGAAGTCCAGTGGCACCGATACGATATTCATCGGCTCGTCAGAACTTGGCCGTGTCACACAGCAATTCAATTTCAGGGTGGCGCGGCGAATCAACAACCCTGATGGCAGTTTCGCGGGTGTGGTGCTGGCCACGGTGCGGCCTGAATCGTTTTCCCGGTATTACGAGAAGCTGGCCCAGGGGGCCCAGAGCACGGCAGCGGTCGTGGGTATTTTGGATCGAAAGATCCGTGCACGTTCACCTGCACTGCCGCCCGATCGATGGCAGACCCCGCTGGAGTCACCGTTGTGGGCTCTGCTAGAGCAGTCGCCCGCCGGGAGTTACACCAACACCAGCCCGGTTGACAACATTGCGCGGATCTATGCCTACAAAAAAGTTGACGACCTGCCGCTGGTCGTAGCCACCGGATTTTCCGAGTCTGACATCGCGTCCGGGGTTTATGAACGACTGCGCACAATCGCCATTGGCGCGCTCGGAATCATTGCAGTCGTTCTAACGCTCGCCTCTCTTTTGACCATTGAAATTCGACGCCGGGCAGAGCAGGGGCGGTTCCTGTCCATGCTGAGTCACGAGCTCAAAACCCCCTTGTCGACCATTGCAATGACCATGGGCAGCAACCACATTCCGGATGCCACGAAGTTGCGGGTGGGGCGCTCCATTGACTCCATGAACGCGGTCATCGATCGCTGCCTGCAGTCCGACCGACTGGCACACGGCAGAGTCGAGGTGACCGAGGGTGTGTGTGATGTGGTTGCCATCGCTGCCGACGTTCGTGCCGCTTGCAGTGCCCCGCAGCGGGTGGCGATTGACGCAAGCGATATAGGCCCCGTGCGCACCGACCAACAACTCTTCAGTGTGATCCTTTCCAACCTGGTTGATAACGCACTCAAATATGGTTCCCCGGATAGGCAGGTGCACCTTGTCTGCGAATCAGCCTCCCAACGGGGCGCACCGGGGGTCCAGGTGACGGTCAGCAATTCTGTCGGTATGACGGGTGTGCCAGACCCCAGGCAAGTGTTTAGAAAATATTACCGTGCTCCCGGTGCCCAGGGCAAGGTCGGCTCGGGCCTGGGCCTGTACATCGCCGCCGGCTTTGCCAGCAAGCTCGGTGGCAAGCTGAGTTACACACCGTTGCTTGAGCAGGTACAGTTCACCCTATGGATACCAGCCTGAACATTATTGTTGTTGAAGACAACGACGACCTGCGCCAAGCCACCGTGGAAGCACTGCAGTCCATGGGCCATATGGTGCAGGGAGTTTCTTGCGCTGAGGCGTTGGACGATGAATTGGGCGCTTTTCGGGCGGACCTGCTGGTGTTGGACCTGAATCTGCCGGGTGAAGACGGTATCAGTGTGGCCCAGCGGATTCGCAGTGCGGCGCCCGACATCGGCATCATCATGCTCACCGCCCGCAACCAACTGCGCGACAAGATGCGGGGTTACGACAGTGGCGCCGATATTTACCTCACCAAGCCCACCTCGGTCGAAGAGCTCGGTGCGGCAATAGCTGCACTGGCCCGGCGCATACGCCCCCGCGTGGCGGCCACACAGGCCCTGACCTTGAATATGGTGACTCTGCAGTTGCGCGGTTCCTTGGGAACCTTCGATGTTTCCAGCCAGGAGGCCACGGTCTTGTCTGCCTTCACCAAGGCCAAAGACCGCCGTCTGGAGCACTGGCAACTCATTGAACTGTCGGGTAAAACCGCAGATGAGGCCAGCAAGAACGCGATCGAAGTGCAGATCGTGCGTTTGCGCAAAAGGCTGGAGCAAGCCGGCGCTGCGGTCCCCACCATCAAGGCCATTCGTGGTACCGGCTACCAACTTTGCGTGGCCATCGAGATCCGGCAAAACTAGGCGCTTCTGTCAGCAAGCGTAAGTATCTGTAGGTGTCCGTAGGGGGGTGTCAGGAAGGGAAGACTTTGGAAATTGCACGTCACTACAGTGACGTGGAAATAGCCGAAATGCTTCCTTCCCATGCCCGCCTTATCCCCAGAAATTCTCGTCATTGAGCCGTTTGAAACCATACGCCATGCCATGGTGGTGGACTTACGCGCCATGGGCCACAGCGCGCGGGGCATCAGTCCCGCCGATGCACCGGTAAGTGCCTACCAAAACCTGGGCGCCGACATCGTGGTGCTGTGCTTGGCGGGTGAAGATTGCCTGAGCCTGGCGCGCAGCATCCGTGCTTCCGTGCCAGACACCGGAATCATCATGCTCACTGCGGGTGCTCGCCAGCATGACAAGGTTGGCGGCTACGACAGTGGCGCCGATATCTACCTCACCAAGCCCGTGTCGTCCGAAGAGTTGAGTGCCGCCATCCACTCATTGGCCCGGCGCGTTTGTCCGGCCATGGCCAGGGCGGTCGTGGGCATGCCACTCATGCTCAACTCGGCCACCCTGCAACTCAAAGGCCCCGCCGCCACGGTGGATGTGTCGGATGCCGAGTGCTCGCTCTTGGGTGCCTTTGCCACGGCGGTCGAGCAGCGCCTGCAAACCGTGCGGCTCATGGAAATAGCTGGCCGCAAATCTGCCGAACCGACCAAGGCCGCGCTTGAAGTTCAGATCGTGCGGCTGCGCAAAAAGCTCGAACACGTCGGCGCCAGCACGCCCTGCATCAAAGCCATTCGTGGCACCGGCTACCAACTGTGTGTGCCCATTGCCGTTACCAAGTTCCTCCCAAATGCTCGCCATGACTAAATCACTCCACTCACTGCGCGCCACCGCACTGGTGCTTGCCATATCAGCCTGGGGCCAGTTCGCCCTGGCCCAAACCACCCCTGACGCCGGCAGCCTTCTGCGCGAAGCGGAGCGCAAGCCCCAGCGCCTGCCCAACCCCGTCCCGCAGGCCGTGCCCAAGGCACCTGCAGGGCCCGAGATGGGTAGTGTGCGCGTGCAGGTCAAAGCCTTCCGCATCAGCGGCAACACATTGATCAGTGAGCCCGACCTGCAAGCCGTGCTGCTGCCCTGGGTGGGCAAGGAAACCAGCTTTGCCGAACTCCAGCAAGCCATCAATGCCGTGGCCGAGGCCTACCGCGCCCGTGGCTGGTTTGCCCGACCACAGCTGCCCGCACAGGATGTGAACGACGGTGTGATCAGCATCCACATCATCGAAGGCCGCCTGGGCGCTGTGCGCCTGGACGATGGCGGCAAAGAATTGCGCACCGACCGCGCCATGGTCACCGACACCATGACCGCCCGGCAAAAGAGTGGTGAGCCGCTCAACCTGGACGCGCTGGACCGCAGCACCAATATCCTCAACGACACCCCCGGCGTGGCGGTGGCCACCATCCTGGCCCCCGGCCAAAACACGGGCGACACCGACGCCGTGGTCAAAGTCCAAGACAAACCCCTGTTCAGCGGCACCGCCATGCTTGACAACCAGGGCGCACGCTCGACCGGGGCCGACAAACTCTCGGTCAGCCTGATGATGGACAGCCCGCGCGGCATCGGCGACCAAATCGCCCTGAACGGCAACACCAGCGAAGGCAGCCAATACCTCAAGCTGGCCTACGCCCTGCCCTGGGGGCGCGACGGAGCCCGCGTGGGCGCCAGCAC
>JAIPDC010000245.1 GCA_021737865.1 Rhodoferax sp. | reverse complement strand
CGTCCAGACCCGCCATCAACAGGGCCGCAAAGCCCAGGTAAGGGTTCATCAGTGGATCGGGGAAGCGGGCTTCCACGCGACGGCCCTTGGGGTTCGCCACGAAAGGAATGCGGATCGAGGCAGAACGGTTCTTGGCGGAATACGCCAATTTGACCGGAGCCTCGAAGTGGGGAACCAGGCGCTTGTAGCTGTTGGTACCGGGATTGGTGATGGCATTCAGGGCACGGGCGTGCTTGATGATGCCGCCGATGTAGTACAGCGCGAAATCGCTCAGACCGGCATAGCCGTCGCCAGCAAAAAGATTCTTGCCGTCTTTCCACACGGACTGGTGCACGTGCATGCCGGAACCGTTGTCACCGTGGTAAGGCTTGGGCATGAAGGTAGCGGTCTTGCCGTAGGCATTGGCCACGTTGTGGATCACATACTTTTGCAGCATGGTCCAGTCCGCACGCTCAACCAAGGTGGAGAAGCGGGTGCCGATTTCATTCTGGCCAGCGCCCGCCACTTCGTGGTGGAACACTTCAACCGGGATGCCCAGCGATTCGAGAATCAGGGACATTTCAGCGCGCATATCCTGCGTGCTGTCGACCGGTGGCACAGGAAAGTAGCCGCCCTTGACGGTAGGACGGTGTCCACGGTTGCCGCCTTCGAGCTTGGCGCCACTGTTCCAGGGTGCTTCGTACTCTTCAATCTCGTAGAAGGTATTGTTTGGCTCTGTGCTCCAGCGCACGCCGTCAAAAATGAAGAACTCGGGCTCGGGACCAAAGTAGGCTGCATCGCCAATACCGGAGGCCTTGAGGTAGGCTTCTGCGCGCTTGGCGATGGAGCGCGGGTCGCGGTCGTAAGACTTGCCATCGCTGGGCTCGACCACATCACAGTTCATGATGATGGTGGTCTCTTCAAAGAAGGGGTCGATGTTGGCCGTGTTGGGGTCCGGCATCAACAGCATGTCGGAGGCTTCGATGCCTTTCCAACCGGCGATGGACGAGCCGTCGAAAGCGTGGCCCGATGTGAACTTGTCTTCGTCAAAGTGCGACACAGGCACCGTGGTGTGCTGTTGTTTGCCGCGGGTATCGGTAAAACGGAAGTCAACAAACTTGACTTCATTCTCTTTCACCATCTTCATCACGTCTGCGACGGTCTTGGCCATCAAATACTCCTGTTACAAAAAAATGCGCGCGGTTGTAAAAAACTTGCCCTATCCACAATGCAGCTTTTATGCCAACAGCTGATCCGGATACCAATTTGGTAAAGCACTCCATTTTGCCCTGAGAATGCCCCAGTTTTCATTGCGCCATAGCAGTCAAATGCCGTTTAGCAGTTGCCAGATGATCCAAAATGGGTAATGCACCACAATAGAGCACCGTGTGGCTGCACCAATAATGTGCGATTTTAGGATCGCACCATTTCAGGGCCCAATTTCACTGAAAAGTCTTTCAAACCGGCAAGAAGAGCGGCATAAGCCGGAGCAACGGTTTGCGGGGTGCCTTTGACGCCGAGTTCAATGTGTCTGCCGAACTGGGGGTGGTCCACGCTGGGCAGACTGAACACTTTGACGGCATGGTCGCGCTCAATGGCCTGCATCAACGGGGTCAGGGTGGCTTCCATGGCGCCAAAAACGATGACCGACTGCTCAACCCACGCATCACGAACAAACAAGTCCGAAAAATAGGTATCAAGCACCCACGCCATCATGGGATGGGCCATGACCGGAAAACCTGGCAGGAAGAAGATGCCCCCACGCTCCCCCACTGCGTGTGGGTCGCTGCCCCCCGAGGGGGCCCTCGCGCCTTGGGGCGGCCCGGCGGCGATCATGTCTATGCCCCCACGCTCCCCCACTGCGTGTGGGTCGCTGCCGGCCGAGCAAAAGAAGCCTGGAATTTTGTTGAACGGGTTGGGAATGATTTGCGCGCCCTTGGGGAACACGCCCATGTTGAGCCGGTGCACGTTGTCGCTGCGGTCGGGCTCATAGGCAACGCCTTGTTCCCTTGCGACGTCCTGCATACGCTCCCGGATCAGTGCCTCGGCTTGCGGAGACAGCGCCATGTCGCGCTCCAGGGCCAACCCTGCGCATTGGCGTGTGTGGTCATCGGGTGTGGCGCCAATGCCACCAAAGGAAAACACCGCATCGCCCGATGCAAAAGCCCGCTTCAAAGTTGCTGTGATGCGCGCCGGCTCGTCACCCACATAGTCCGCATAGGCCAGTTGCAATCCGCGTGCGGACAGCAGTTCAATGGCCTTGCTTAGGTGCTTGTCCGAGCGCTTGCCGGACAGAATTTCATCGCCAATGATGATGATGCCAAAGTTCACGCTTTACTCCAATGCGATGAGGGGTGTGGCGACCGGCGCGGTGAGCGTGTCGCTTGCTTGCGGCTCGACCACGACCACTTGGGCCGCAGCACGCTCCCGCCTCAATGCCTGCAATGCCGCCAGGCAATAGTGGGTAAACCAGAGCGACGAGAATGCAAAAATCAGTGTGTAAATCCAGATGGCCAGTGGCACCAGAATGACAAATGCCGCCGCAAAAATGACGCCAGAAGCCCACACCAGGCTCGGTGCAGCACCCAGGTAACCGGCCATCACCCCCATGCCCAACAACTGCATCCGATGGCGCTGGAACAGCGTATGGCGCTCCTCAGCATCTGCGTGCAGGGCCAACGCGTCAAAGGCCATGACCCGGTAGGTCAGCCAGCCCCAGATCAGCGGTGGAAGGACCAGCACCAGCGGTGGCAAAAACCACAAGGGGATTGACAGCACCATCGCCACCAAAGCCGCCACAGCCGAGCCCAGCGACCACAACAGACCGTGCAGGAACGAAGCGCCCTTGCGCTCCTCCAGGTCGGCAAAACGGCGCAGGGCCACCAGGCGCACGAGAAACGGCGTCATCATCAGGGCCACGACCAGCAACGACACCACCACGATGACCGGCGTAACGCAAAATATGACGATCAGGGGCGCGAGAAAGATTTTGATACGCCCCAGGCCGATGCTGTCCAGCCAGGCCCATCCGTTGTTAACGAAGGCGGACGACTCCAGCAGCAAGCGCACCAAGTCGAGTGCGGCCTCCCAATACAGGTAACCCAGCCCCAACGTGAACGCAATGACCAGTACCAGCGGCAACACGGACATCAACATCACCCGTGGCCGCAGGCAGTAGGCCACCGCGCGCCAGAACGAATCGAAAAGCAGGTTCATGCGTCAAGCATAACGCGCGGCGGCACAAAGGCTGAAAGTCACTTCGACGAGAGTGCCTCAGGCGCGCCCGGCCAGCCGCTTCAGCCCCTGCCACTGCTGGCTCCAGAAGCCCCGGCCATAGTCCCGCCCCTGCTCTACCTGATCGCGTACGCCAGTTGGGTCGAAGCGCCGCTCGAAATTGGCAGTGCCAAACAGCATGTCCCAACAGGGCAACAGCACGCCAAAGTTGGCGCCGCCCAGTGTTTGACGACCGGCTGATTCGTGCCCTATACCGATTGAGTGGTGCAGCCGGTGAAAACGCGGGCTGACCCACAGGCGTTCGCCCACCGGGCCAAACCACAAGCGCAGGTTGGCATGCTGAAAGTTCTCACTCAGTTGGGTGAAGGCAACAATGGCGACAAACTGCCCCGGCGCAATGCCGATGAGCTGGGCCACGAAGACCATCACACAGTCACGCAGCAGGTCGTCGAGCAGGTGGTTGCGGTTGTCACTCCACATGGTCATTTGCCGTTGCGAGTGGTGCAGGGAGTGCAGCCGCCACCACCACTCAAACTGGTGTTGACCGCGGTGCATCCAGTAGTTGCACAAATCGATGGCCAGCAAGTAGATGACCAGACTGGGGACGGGCTGATCCGTCACGCCAGGCCACACGGCATCGAGGTGAAAGGTCTCCCAACCGGAGACCCGCAGCGCGCCGAACAGCGCATCAAACCAGGGCGTTACGCTGAAAAACAGGACCACCCGAAACAGGCCCAGCCGGTGAATCGCGGTGTAGAGCATATCGACCCGAACGGTGGCCCGGTCGGTGACCGCTTCCACCGGGCGCCAGCGCTGCAAGGGGCCGATGACGGCAACGATGACCACCAGTTGAAACAGGCCCACCAGCAGCCAGCCGGTGGCGTCAAAACCATCGTCGAGCAGGTTGGCCATGCCCAGTGCAAACATGGCTGGTTGCACCAACGCCTCGAACAATTCCTGCTGGAGAACGCCAAACGCACTGGCCAACGCATCAAGAATGGCATTCATCGGGCAGCGATCCAACTTTTGTAGGCCGGGTGCTCGCGCAAGGTCGCAAAGCAAAAACCCTTGGCCTTGAGGCCCACAATCAAGGGCTCCAGAACGGCGGGCGCCCACGGGTCTTTGCGCGACCAGATGCCCAGATGGGCCACCAGAATATCGCCGGCCCGAATGTCCCGCAGAGCCTTGGCCAGCAAGGCGGTGTTGCTGAACGATTCACTTGGCAGCTCATCGCCCAGAAAACCAGCGCTCGCCCACCCCACGTGCGCATAACCACAGGCCTTGGCGGCCGCCAACAATGGGGTCGATGTCCTGCCGCCCGGCGCACGGAACAGGGGCAAGGGCTTTTTGCCGGTCATGTCCTGCAAACGTGCGTTCGCCTGGTCGAGTTGGCCACAGTAGGCTGGTGCATCCCAGACCAGGTCTTTACCTTGCAGCGCCCCGGCCGAGGGCCGTATCCGAAAACGTGGCGCGGCGCCCGGCACGTCCGCGCGCCAATAAGCATGGTCAAAGGTGTGCGAGGCAAATTCATGCCCCTCGGAACCCCGCGCCTTCCACCAGGCGGCCCAATGGGTGCCGAGCGAACCATCGCCCACCTTGGTCCGCTCGTTGGCGGCAAAGAAAGTCGCCTTGACGCCCTGGCGATTCAGCACATCGGCCATCAATGGCGCAACCTCCATGTGCCCGGTGTCCAGCGTCAAATACAGTGGGTTTTCACAGGCATTTACGCCTGCAGCCCCCGCAGATACTGCACATACAGCTACTATTTCGATAGCAGTCCGCAGACCCTTTTGCCAGTCCATGCCTGCCCTCAGTCGCGCTTATTGCCGCCCGGCATGATCAAGCGTCCACACGCCGTGCGGCGACTTGCCAACCTTGATCTGGCGCAGCACCTGGCGCGTGGTGGTGTCGATCACGGTGAGTTTTCCGGCCCAGCGCGATGCCAAAAAGAGCGTTCGGCCATCGGCGGAAATATCCATGTCATCGGGTCCGCTGGGCCCGGGCAGGCTGTCAACCACCGTCATGCTCTGGTAGTCAATCTTGCTGATGGTGTTGGCCACCCGGTTGCTGACAAACACATGGCGCTTGTCACCGGCGGCCCGGAACGAGTGGGCACCTTTTGCAGTCTTGATGGTTTGAACCAGTTTGGGGGCCGCACCCGTCACGTCATAGA
>JAIPDC010000025.1 GCA_021737865.1 Rhodoferax sp. | reverse complement strand
CCCGTTGACCAGACTGAAATCCTGGAATACGACCCGGATCGTTTCCAGGTAGTAGTCGGCATCCATATCCAGCACGGCGTTGTACTCGTCGTAAAACTTGCGGTGTGCCACGGTGCTGGCATCGTCGCCTTTGATCAGGTCCTTGAAGTAGTCGTAATGGCTCTTGGCATGGTTGCTCGGGTTCATTGCCACGAAACCGGTGTGCTGTAAAAA
This sequence comes from Rhodoferax sp., assembly GCA_021737865.1. GTDB lineage: Bacteria > Pseudomonadota > Gammaproteobacteria > Burkholderiales > Burkholderiaceae_C > Allorhodoferax. The sequence continues at coordinate 24,925 of JAIPDC010000025.1, read as the reverse complement.
GCCCGGGTACACGCGGCGCCCGGCACCCGGGAAGTTGGCGGGAACGCGGTAAATCACATTGTTCTCAAACCAGTTGTGGCTCTTGTTCATGGCCAGGTTGTTGACCGCAGTGGGTGATTTGCGCGCGTCAATCGGGCCGCCCATCATGATCATGGACAGCGGCGTCATTTCGCCACGGCTGGCCATCAATGACACGGCTGCCAGCACGGGAACGGTCGGCTGGCACACGCTCATGACGTGGCAATTGCCATATTTTTTCTGGACGTGCCGGATGAACTCCTGCACATAGTTAACGTAATCGTCCAGATGGAATTGGCCTTCCGAGAGCGGAACCAGGCGTGCATTCTTCCAGTCCGTGATGTAGACCTTGTGGTCCTTCAGCATGGTTTTTACGGTGTCGCGCAGCAGCGTGGCGTAGTGACCGGACAGTGGCGCCACGATGAGCACGGCTGGCTGGTCCTTGGTCTTTTCCAGTGTGGCCTGGTCGTCGCTGAAGCGCTTGAATCTGCGCAACTCGCAAAACGGCTTGTCAATTTCGATGCGCTCGTGGATAGCCACCTCGACGCCGTCGACATCGATCGTGCGCAGACCAAACTCTGGCCGTTCATAGTCCTTGCCCAGTCGGTGCATCAAGTCATAGCTGGCAGAAATGCGTTGTGCAAACGGATTTTGACCCGCAACCGAGAGCGGATTGCCGAAAACTTTGGAGGCTGTTTGGGCCATCTCGGAAAACGGCTCCATCAAAGACCGTTGGGTTTCATAGAACTGGTACAGCATGGGGGGATCGCTTTCGAAAACGGTTCAACGCAAAAATATGTTGCAGTGCAATATAACAGTTTTCAGTGCTTCAGGCCTTGGGGATTGCCTCTAGTATGTTGCCAGATGGCTTCAGGCTTGTAAGGGCCGTGAAGGTTCCATCATGGCGCATGGGCAATTCGCCGCACAATTTTCTAAATGACCTTTGCAATTGACGCGCAAACGTAGTCAATGTTCTTGCTATTGAGCGCCGCCACGCACATACGACCGGTGTCGGTGCCGTAGACGCCAAACTCATCGCGCAGGCGAACCATCTGGTCCTTGGTCAGGCCTGAGTAGCTGAACATACCGATCTGGCTGGTGATGAAGGACATGTCCTGCTTGACGCCTGCAGCCTTGAGTCCGTCGACCAGCTTCTGGCGCATGGCCTTGATACGCACGCGCATCTCGCCCAGTTCCTTTTCCCACAGGGCGCGCAGTTCGGGGTTGCCCAGTACAGCCGCCACCACGGCGCCACCGTGGGTCGGTGGGTTGGAGTAGTTGGTCCGGATCACGATCTTGAGCTGGCTCAGCACGCGGCTGGTCTCTTCCTTGTCTTTGCACAGCACCGACAGGCCGCCCACGCGTTCACCATACAGGCTGAAGCTTTTTGAGAACGAAGTCGATACCAGGAAGTTCAAGCCGGCGGCGACGAACTTCTGGATCACGGCACCGTCTTCACTGATGCCGTAGCCAAAGCCCTGGTAGGCCATATCCAGAAAGGCTGTCAGCTCCTTGGCTTTGATCGCGGCGATGACCTGGTCCCACTGTGCGGGGGTGATGTCGTAACCCGTTGGGTTGTGGCAGCAGGCGTGCAGCACGATGATGGTGCCAGGGGCCGCAGCGTTCAGGCTGGCCAGGTAGCCTTCAAAATCCACGCCGCGCTTGGCTGCATCGTAGTAAGCATATGTATCCACCTCGAACCCCGCATTGGTGAACAGTGCACGGTGGTTTTCCCAGCTTGGGTCCGAAATCAACACCTTCGCGTTGGGTTTGACCTTTTTCAAAAAGTCGGCGCCAATCTTCAGGCCACCCGTGCCGCCAATGGCCTGCACGGTGGCCACGCGCCCGGAGGTGACGGGTTCGCTGTCTGCACCAAACACCAGCGCCTTGACGGCGTTGTCATAAGCGACGATGCCGTCAATGGGCAGGTAGCCGCGGGCAGTGGGCTTTTCCATCATGGTTTTTTCAGCGGCTTGCACGCATTGCAGCAAGGGCAGCTTGCCGTTGTCGTCAAAATAAACGCCCACGCCCAGATTGACCTTTGCGGGGTTGGTGTCAGCGTTGAATTGTTCGTTCAGACCCAGAATCGGGTCACGGGGGGCCATTTCGACAGCAGAGAAAAGAGACATAGCAGGGTCCTGTAGGAGTGATGGGAAGGCCATGCGGCAACAGCGTTGGCGGCAGACCTGATTCTACCGGTATGCGGGTTTCTACTAACTTTGCAGTGCCCGGAGTCTCACCGATTCAATGTCTCTTGAATGGGTGCCGGGATGCGTGCGGGCTTCAAGGTTTGGTGGTCAACCCAGCCAATACGCACGGTCCCGGCGCAAAGCAGCTGAGGCGCATCACCTGGCGACGGCACTAACAGTCGTGCTTCCTGCCGGATGGTGAACGACGACCGGCCCATACCGCTTAACTGTGCTGTCACCAGCAGCTGGTCATCCAGGCGGGCGGGGCGCAGGTATTTAATCTGCGCTTCGCTCACAACGAAGATGCAGCCCAGCGTGCTCTGCAAGTGCCGCTGCTCCAGTCCCAGGGCACGCAGCCACTCGGTGCGGGCGCGTTCGAAATACTTGAGGTAATTGGCGTAGAAAACGATGCCACCGGCATCGGTGTCTTCCCAGTAAACACGGATGGGCCAGGAAAAAATGTTTGCGGCAGATACGGCGGGCGTGGGGTGCATGCGCGCATTGTTGCAGACGATTCAGCCGGCATGGGTGGCATGCGTTCAGGCAAGAGTTCAGGGCAATGGGTACCATACTCAGTTGCCTTGCGATTTTTACTCTGCTTTCGGAACCATTGCCCATGCCTTCACCTGTTGACAGCGTCGCACCCGCGGGCGTATTTGTTCGATTTCCGGATTCTCCGTTTGAGCTGTATCAGCCCTATCCACCGGCAGGGGACCAACCGGCCGCCATTGATCAACTGGTGGAAGGCGTGATCGACGGCGAGGTTTTTCAGACCTTGCTGGGCGTGACAGGGTCCGGCAAGACATTCACCATGGCCAATGTCATTGCCCGCCTGGGGCGCCCGGCCATCGTGTTCGCTCCCAACAAGACCCTGGCCGCGCAGTTGTACAGCGAGTTTCGCGAGTTCTTTCCCAAAAATGCGGTCGAGTATTTCGTCAGTTATTACGACTACTACCAGCCTGAGGCTTACGTGCCGCAGCGTGACCTTTTCATTGAAAAAGACTCTGCCATCAACGAGCACATCGAGCAGATGCGCCTCTCGTGTACCAAGAGCATTCTGGAGCGCCGCGACGTGGTGATCGTGGCCACGGTCTCCGCCATCTATGGTATTGGTCAGCCGGAGGCGTATCACAAGATGGTGATGACCCTGCGGGTCGGCGACAAACCCGGCCAGCGTGACCTGATTGCGCAACTGGTGCGCATGCAATACCAGCGCAATGACATGGACTTTTCACGTGGCACGTTCCGGGTGCGTGGCGACACCATCGACATATTCCCGGCCGAGCACAGCGAAATGGCGATTCGGATTGAGTTGTTTGACGACGAGGTTGAATCGCTGCAGCTGTTCGACCCGTTGACGGGGCGCATCCGCCAGAAAATTCCTCGCTTTACTGTCTACCCCAGCAGCCACTACGTGACACCGCGCGAGCAGGTTCTGGCTGCGGTGGAAACCATCAAAGTTGAACTCGCCGAGCGATTGAAGTTCTTCGTATCAGAAGGTAAACTGGTCGAAGCCCAGCGACTCGAGCAGCGCACACGGTTCGATCTGGAAATGCTCAGCGAAGTGGGGCACTGCAAGGGCATCGAAAACTACTCTCGCCACCTGAGTGGCTCAGCCCCTGGCGAGCCACCCGCCACACTGACCGACTACCTGCCCAAGGATTCGGTGATGTTTCTGGACGAGTCCCACGTACTGATTGGCCAGTTTGGCGGCATGTACAACGGAGACCGGTCGCGCAAGACCACCCTGGTCGAATATGGCTTTCGTTTGCCCAGCGCGTTGGACAACCGGCCGCTCAAGTTTGAGGAATTCGAGACCAAGATGCGCCAGGCCATCTTTGTGTCGGCCACACCCGCCCAGTGGGAGCAGGACCATACCGGCAAGGTGGTCGAGCAGCTGGTTCGGCCCACCGGTCTGGTGGACCCCGAGGTGGAGGTGCGCCCCGCCACCCACCAGGTGGACGACGTGTTGCAGGAAATCCGCATCCGGGTCGAGAAGAGCGAGCGTGTCCTCATCACCACGTTGACCAAGCGCATGGCCGAGCAGCTCACTGATTACCTCAGTGACAACGGCGTGAAAGTGCGCTACCTGCACAGCGATGTGGATACGGTTGAGCGGGTGGAAATCTTGCGTGACCTGCGCTTGGGGGTATTTGACGTGCTGGTGGGGATCAACCTGCTGCGCGAGGGGCTGGACATTCCCGAGGTCTCGCTGGTCGCCATTCTGGACGCCGACAAGGAAGGCTTTTTGCGCTCCGAGCGCTCACTGATCCAGACCATAGGCCGCGCTGCGCGCAACCTGCACGGGCGCGCCATTTTGTATGCCGACAAGATAACCAACTCCATGGAGCGGGCCATGGGCGAGACCGAGCGGCGGCGAAACCGGCAGGTCGCCTTCAACCTGGCCAACGGCATCACGCCGCGTTCCATCGTCAAGCAGGTGCGTGACCTGATTGACGGGGTTTACAGCGAAAAGGCCGGCAAAGAGGCGGAGCGGCTGGAGCGCGACGCGATGCAGCGTGCGCAGGTGGAAGACATGAGCGAAAAGGATGTTTCCCGCGAAATAAAACGCCTCGAGAAGTTGATGATGGAGCACGCACGAAACCTGGAGTTCGAAAAAGCGGCACAAGTGCGCGACCAGCTGGGCATTTTGAAAGCCCAAGCCTTCGGTGCCCCGGGTCGCGACAACATCGTCCCCATTGCTTCCAATGGTAAATAAAGCAGAAAGATGACTGGGTGGTTTTATTACCCGAGCAAAACACTTGGTTTCTTGCTACACTTGAGTTAGTTAGTCAACCAAGCGCGTCTGAAGGAGCTCTTTATGCGTCTCACCACCAAAGGCCGCTTTGCGGTTACAGCGATGATCGATCTGGGTTTGCGCCAAAGCGCTGGCCCCGTCACGCTGGCAGCCATCAGTCAGCGCCAGCAGATTTCGCTATCGTACCTCGAACAATTGTTTGGCAAACTTCGCCGCCATGAGCTCGTCGAGTCTACCCGGGGTCCGGGTGGCGGCTACACACTGGCGCGCAAAGCGGCCGACATTACCGTGGCCGACATTATCGTTTCCGTCGACGAGCCCATTGACGCAACCCATTGCGGAGGCAAGGAAAACTGCCATGGCGAGGGTGCCCGGTGCATGACGCATGACCTCTGGGCCTCACTCAACGTTCGCATGGTCGAGTTTCTTGATTCGATCACGCTGCAAAAATTGGTTGATGACCAACTCGCCAAGGGACTCCATGTCGAGGACAAGCCCAGCGTCAAGCGCGCCATTTCGGCCATGCCGATGAGTAAACCGATTCGTGTCAATGCTCCCAATTCAGTATTTGCCCTGGGCAACACCTTTTTGAAGAATTAAGTTCACCAAAACCATGGAAACCACTCCCCACTTCCCCATTTACATGGACTACAGCGCGACCAACCCCTGCGACGAGCGGGTGGTGGACGCTATGGTTCCCTGGTTGCGCAACCACTTTGGCAATCCGGCGTCGCGTAGCCACGCCTGGGGCTGGGAGGCGGAAGCAGCCGTCGAAAAGGCACGTGAACAGGTAGCAGTACTGATTGGTGCTGACCACCGCGAGATCGTTTGGACCTCTGGCGCGACCGAATCCAACAACCTAGCCATCAAGGGCGCGGCGCACTTTTACCAGTCCAAGGGCAAGCACCTGATCACGGTCAAGACTGAGCACAAGGCCGTGCTCGATACCTGCCGCGAACTGGAGCGCCAGGGCTTCGAGGTGACTTACCTTGACGTGCAGGAAGACGGCTTGGTCAACCTCGATGCGTTCAAGGCGGCCATTCGTCCGGACACCATCCTGGCCAGCGTGATGTTTGTGAACAATGAAATTGGTGTCATTCAGGACATTGCGGCCATTGGTGCCGTGTGCCGAGAGAAAGGCATTATTTTTCACGTTGATGCGGCGCAGGCTACCGGCCGTGTGGCATTTGACCTGTCGAAGCTGCCGGTGGACCTGATGAGCCTGACCGCCCACAAGACCTATGGTCCCAAAGGCATTGGCGCCTTGTTTGTGCGCCGCAAGCCGCGTGTGCGCCTGGAGGCACAGATGCACGGCGGCGGTCATGAGCGTGGTATGCGCAGCGGCACCTTGCCCACGCACCAGATCGTCGGCATGGGAGAGGCCTACCGAATTGCCAAAGAGGAGATGGCGGGCGAAAACATTCGCATCCAGGCTTTGCATGACCGCATGTTGGCAGGCCTCAAGGACGTGGAACAGGTGTTTATCAATGGCCACGTGACCCAGCGCGTGCCGCACAACCTCAACATGAGCTTCAATTACGTCGAGGGCGAGTCCCTCATCATGGGCATCAAGGGCCTGGCGGTGAGCAGCGGCTCTGCCTGCACTTCCGCCAGTCTGGAGCCCAGCTATGTGCTGCGCGCCCTGGGCCGTAGCGACGAGCTGGCCCACAGCAGCCTGCGCATGACCATTGGCCGCTGGACCACCGAGGCGGAAATCGATTACGCCATCGACACCATCAAGAAAAATGTCGCCAAGCTGCGCGATCTCAGCCCCCTGTGGGACATGTACAAAGAAGGCATTGATATTTCCACCATCCAATGGGCCGCCCATTAAGGAGCTAAGAATGGCATATTCAGAAAAGGTCGTTGACCACTACGAAAATCCCCGCAACGTCGGCAGCTTTGAAAAGGGCGATGACAGCGTGGGTACCGGCATGGTCGGTGCGCCCGCTTGTGGCGACGTGATGAAACTACAGATCAAGGTGAATGCACAGACGGGCGTGATTGAAGACGCACGTTTCAAGACCTATGGCTGCGGCTCCGCCATTGCGTCCAGCTCACTGGTTACCGAATGGGTCAAGGGCAAGACGCTGGATGAAGCAGCTGCCTTGAAAAACAGCCAGATTGCTGAGGAGTTGGCGCTGCCGCCAGTCAAAATCCATTGCTCCATCCTGGCCGAAGACGCCATCAAGGCGGCAGTGGATGACTACAAAAAGAAACATCTGTGAGGACTTGCGGGACAGATTTTTAGCCCTGTCCTCAACTGATCAACTATGGCAATTACTTTGACAGAAGCTGCTGCGCGCCACGTGACGCGCTACCTGACCAAACGTGGCAAGGGCGTTGGCGTGCGCCTGGGCGTCAAGACCACCGGTTGCTCCGGGCTGGCCTACCAGCTGGAGTACGTCGACGAACTGGCCCCTGAAGACCTGATCTTCGAAGGCCATGGCGTAAAGGTACTGGTAGACCCCAAGAGCCTGGCCTATATCGACGGCACCGAGCTCGATTTTGTGCGTGAGGGACTGAACGAAGGCTTTCGTTTCAACAACCCGCGCGAGCGCGACAAATGTGGCTGCGGTGAGTCGTTTCGCGTGTGAACCTGCAGTCCAATGATTTTGAGCTGTTTGGGCTCGTGCAGCAGTTTCTCCAGGACCGCATCGCGCTGGATGCGCGCTGGAAAGAGTTGCAGCGCGAAGCCCATCCAGACAAGTTTGCCGCCCAGGGAGATGCTGCACAACGCGTGGCCATGCAGTGGTCGGTGCGCATCAACGAGGCCTACCAGCGCCTGAAGGACCCGATCAAGCGTGCAGCCTATTTGTGCGAGCTAGCCGGCTCACCCATCAATGCCCACAGCAACACCGCCATGCCAGCTGCGTTTCTGATGCAGCAAATGCAGTGGCGCGAAGAACTTGACGAGGCCGCTAGCGTAGAGGCGCTCGACGCATTGCGCGAAAATGTAGACACAGTACAGCGCGACCTGCTGAACGACTGCGCCAGACACATTGACGCTCAGGGCGACTACGCAGCGGCCGTGCAGTCCGTGCGGTCCCTGATGTTTATTAAAAAGTTTGGGCGTGATCTCGACCTGGCACTCGACAAGCTGGAAACCTGAAACTGAAAAAATAACAATGGCGCTTTTACAAATCTCCGAGCCCGGCCAAGCGCCCAACCCGCATCAGCGGCGCATCGCCGTAGGCATTGATCTGGGTACCACCCACTCCCTGGTTGCAGCGGTTCGCCATGGTGTGGCCGAATGCCTGCCGGACAACGAAGGCCGCGTCATCCTGCCATCGGTCGTGCGTTACCTGACGGGGGGGCGACGTGAAATTGGCCACGCCGCGCAGGCGGCGCTGGCCAGTGACCCCGAAAACACCATTGCATCGGCCAAACGATTCATGGGGCGCAGCCTCGTTGATGTCGCGGGTGCTGCCAGACTGCCCTACCGATTTGCGGACCATTCCGGCATGCTGGGCGTGTTGACGGTGGCGGGCGAGAAATCTCCGGTGGAGGTTAGTGCGGACATTTTGGCCACGCTTCGCTACCGTGCCGAAGACACCTTCAATGACGACCTTTATGGTGCGGTGATCACCGTGCCCGCCTATTTTGACGACGCTCAGCGCCAAGCCACCAAGGATGCAGCCCAACTGGCGGGCATCAACGTGCTACGCCTGATCAACGAGCCCACGGCCGCGGCCATTGCCTACGGGCTCGACAACGCCAGCGAAGGCGTTTACGCCATCTATGACCTAGGCGGCGGCACGTTCGATATTTCCATTCTGCGGCTCACCCAGGGCGTCTTTGAAGTGGTCGCCACCGGCGGCGACTCGGCCCTCGGCGGCGATGACTACGACCACGCGCTGGCCGACTGGGTGCTGGCTCAAACCGGTGTTCTGTTGGCCGGTGCGGCAGACAAGGCGACCATCAAAGTCGCCGCGCGGGCTTGCAAGGAAGCACTGACTGCTACAAAAAAGGTAGCTATCCACGCAGATCTGACGGGGGCTAGAATCGATTTTGACATTGAAATCAGTCAGTTTGAAGCCGCCACAGCGCATTTGACCGCCCGCACCATCACCGCCGTGCGTAAGGCCTTGCGCGATGCCCGCATGGCCGTGCAAGATGTGCAGGGCGTGGTCATGGTGGGCGGCTCCACCCGCATGCCCCAGGTGCAAGACGCAGTGGCCCAATTCTTTGGCCGGGCGCCGCTGAACAATCTCAACCCGGATGAAGTCGTTGCTCTGGGTGCAGCCATTCAAGCCAATCAACTTGCGGGCAACAACACAGCAGGCGATTTGTTGCTGCTCGATGTGATTCCGCTGTCGCTGGGGGTTGAGACGATGGGCGGACTGGTCGAGCGCATTGTTCCGCGCAACCAGACCATTCCCACGGCCATGGCACAGGACTTCACCACGTACCAGGACGGCCAGACTGCGCTGGCTCTGCACGTGGTGCAGGGCGAGCGCGACCTGGTGGCCGATTGCCGCAGCCTGGCGCGTTTCGAGCTGCGCGGCATTCCACCCATGGCAGCGGGAGCGGCCCGCATCCGCGTCACCTTCACCGTCGATGCGGATGGATTGCTGAACGTGGCGGCACATGAGCAGGTCAGTGGCGTCAAGGCTGACATCAACGTCAAGCCATCCTACGGCCTGGGTGATGCACAAATCGCGCAAATGCTGCAGGAAAGCTTTGCCACCGCCGAACAGGATATCCGCACCCGCGCCGTGGTTGAGGCCCAGGTCGATGCAGACCGCCTGCTGTTAGCCATTCGCAGCGCTCTGGACGCCGATGCGGATCTGCTCGACGGGCAGGAGCGTGACACCATTGATGCCGCCATGGCGGCACTCTCCCATGCCCGAACCAGTGCCGATGCCGCCCACATCGAGGCACTCAGCAAGGCGCTGGCGCAAGCCACCGAATCCTTCGCCGCCCAGCGCATGAACCGCGGCATCGCCCACGCGCTGGCTGGCAAGAACATAGAGTCGATTTAAATTATGCCCATCATCAAAATCTTGCCGCACCCGGAATACTGTCCGCAAGGCGCTGAAATATCCGTTGCACCTGGCACCTCCATTTGTGAAGCTATGCTGGAAAACCGCATCAACATCGAGCACGCCTGCGACATGAGCTGTGCCTGCACAACGTGCCACGTCATCGTGCGCGAAGGATTGCAGTCACTCAATGCGCCTGACGAAAACGAGGAAGATCTGCTCGACCGCGCCTGGGGCCTGGAGCCCAACTCGCGCCTGAGCTGCCAGGCGTTTCTGGCGCAGAAAGACCTGGTCGTGGAGATTCCCAAATACTCCATCAACCATGCGAAGGAAAATCATTAGCCCCCACGCTTGCGACTGCGTGTGCAGCGCTGCCCGGCCGGAAAGAACCTTAATATCCCTGTATGCGTCAAATATTTCTGGATACTGAAACCACCGGTTTGTCTGCCGCCAACGGTGACCGCGTCATCGAAATCGGCTGCGTGGAGCTGGTCAACCGCAAACTCACCGGCAAAAACCTGCACTTCTATCTGAATCCGGGGCGCGATAGCCATGAGGAGGCCCTCAAGGTGCACGGTATCACCACCGAGTTTTTGCGCGACAAGCCCAAATTTGACGCTGTGGTGGATGAACTGCTGGCCTACCTGCAGGGCGCTGAAGTCATCATCCACAACGCCGCATTTGACGTGGCCTTCCTCAATAAGGAACTCGAACTGGTCAAGCGCCCTGCGTTTCGGCAACACGTCGCGGGCGTGATCGATACGCTGGTCATGGCCAAGGAAATGTTTCCCGGTAAGCGCAACGGTCTGGACGCTTTATGTGACCGCCTTGGAGTTGATAACTCGGGCCGCACGCTCCACGGTGCCCTACTGGATGCCGAACTGCTGGCCGATGTGTACATCAACCTGACCCGCGGTCAGGATGCCCTGCTGATGGACGTTGGCTCTGTACAACACGGTGGCACAGCCGTTGTTCAGGTTGATTTGCGCGGATTTGTCTTGCCAGTGGTCGCTGCCAATGCGCAGGAGCTTGCCGCGCATGAGGACGTTTTGACGCAGCTGGACAAATCGAGTGGCGGCAAAACGCTTTGGCGAAAATTGGCCTGAAGCCTATTGTATAATTCGAAGCTATTCTGAACTCCGGTTCAGGGCGGTTAGCTCAGGGGTAGAGCACTGCATTCACACTGCAGGGGTCACAAGTTCGAAACTTGTACTGCCCACCAAATATGGTAATGAAATCAAGCACTTAGCGGAAACGTTAGGTGCTTTTTTCATTCAAGTGTGTAAAAAGTGTGTAATTCGTTGGCGAACGGTGGCGGTGTCTATTTGCTTTTAGACACTTCCGCAAGCCCGGTGTCCTCTAACTTAGGACACCCAGAGGGCTTCAACAGTGCCATCCAGCTTATCAAAGCCAATGCGCGCGGGTTCCGCAACTTCACTAACTACCGGGCAAGGATTCTGTTTCATTGTGGCAAGCTGAATTTAGCTATGGCTAGAAAAATCACAGTGGATTCAACGAAGCTCCTTGATTCTCATGGGAGCGAATTTACATAACGGATATTCAGGACTTCTTTTTAGCTTTTGCAGCCACCTTGGGTGCGATTGCCTCTGGCGCTTTGCTGTCGGATTCAGCAGGAACACTCGTGTCTTCTTTCAACACTTCTTCAAACTCAACCAATTCTTGACCAATGGCCGCATATTTTTTGCTCTTGGCTTTGTTGTCGATCCATTCCAGTGAGGCTGCTTCCAGGTCTTCCTTGAAATGTGCGAAAGCCGCGTCTTTCATGGCTTGGGTCGCCGTCTCGGAGGACCATAGCTCGATCAGATCGGACAGGCCATTGTCAAAATCATCGAACGTCTCAAGGTGTATCCACTGGCCGCTTTTATCAAACATTCTTTTCTTCCTGTCTTTGCGTGGGTTTCAGTTTAGCGGGGATGGCGGTTAACCCGCAACAGGCAGTTCGAGTCCATCGGCAACGCCTAGCGCCCATTGTTGCCACTGCTGTGCTTCATTTCGGGTGGCCACAGAGACTTGAGTAGACAAATTGCCCATAGTCGCAGCGACCATGCCGCGGATGTGCTCGGCGATGTGACCTCCATTGGCGGCATCATGCAATGCGGCGATCTGCTTTGTGTTTTCTTCCTGGGCCGGTGAGAGCTGGGTGGAAGGGGTGGTAGTGTGCATTGGTCGCCTTTGAAATTGCAGTTAATAACCTGCTATTGGCTACATGGTGGCGACATGAGCCACAAGTGAAAAAACCCTGCTATCGATTAAATAGCAGGGTTTCCAGTAGCCATAAGGCTTATTTGGCTCCTCGACCTGGGCTCGAACCAGGGACCTACGGATTAACAGTCCGGCGCTCTACCAACTGAGCTATCGAGGAATGAAGCCTCAGATTATAGCGTTGAAATTTGAGGGATTTAGCTGTGCCGGTAGATTTTTAGAAAAACGCCGCTCAATCAAAAACGGGCGACTCCACGCCGAGCACCTTGTGCAGCTTCGGGCTGGTGGTGGTGTACTGCAAAAAGATATTTTTCTCGGGAAAGATGATGGGCATCGCGCCAAAGGCTGCCAATGCGCACTCATGAAAGCCGCTCAGAATGAGCTTCTTCTTGCCGGGGTAGATGTTGATGTCACCCACGGCAAAGATGCCCGGCACACTGGTGGAGAATTTCTCGGTGTCCACCGCCAGTTGCTTGCGCTCAATATCCAGCCCCCAATTGGCGATCGGACCGAGTTTGGGTGACAGGCCAAAGAATACCAGCAGCACATCAACGGGAACGAGGCGGGTGATGCCGTCTGAGCCGGTGACTTTGAGCTCACTCAGCCGCCCATTGGCTTCTTCAAATCCTGTCACCTGGCCGACCAGGAATTGCATCTCCATGGCCTCGCACAAGGCGCGCATCTTGGTGACGTTGGCGGGTGCGGCTTTGAAGCCATCGCGGCGGTGGATCAGGATGACGCTCTCGGCCTTGTGCGGGTTGCCGTCCTGGTTGGCGGCGCAAAAGTTCAGCGCCCAATCCAGTGCCGAATCGCCCCCTCCGACGATGACCAGGTTCTTGCCGGCATAGTCGGCTGGGTTCCTGACGTGGTACGACAGTTGGTCGCCTTCAAACTTCTCCAGCCCTTCCACCTTGAGCGTGCGCGGCTGAAATGCACCTACACCGGCTGCAATAAATATGGTTTTGGTGAGGAATCGGGTGTTTTGATTGGTTTCGACCAGAAACCGGCCATTGGGCTGCTTTTCGACGGTGGTGACCTCTTGCCCATAGTGAAAGGTGGCGCCAAAGGGCGCAATCTGTGTGAGCAAATTGTCCGTGAGTTCCTGGCCCGTACAAACGGGCACCGCCGGGATGTCGTAAATCGGCTTGTCGGGGTACAACTCCACGCACTGGCCACCGGGATGGGGCAGCGAGTCGATGACATGGGCCTTGACCTCAAGCAGGCCTAACTCAAACACCTGAAACAAGCCCACCGGGCCTGCTCCGATGATGACCGCATCGGTTTCAATGGTCACTGAGTGCGCGCTTTAGCGGATCAGGAACGAGAGCTTGCCGGTCTTGTCTTTCCACTCTTCCGCTTCGGGCAATGCAGCTTTGCGCTTGGTGATGCTCTTCCAGCTTGGCAGCTTCGCCAGTTCAGCGTTGAGCTTGGTCATATGCCGCTGGTCTGACGGCACGTCTTCTTCAGCGTAAATGGCATTCACCGGGCACTCGGGGATGCAGACCGCGCAGTCGATGCACTCGTCGGGGTCGATGGTCAAAAAATTGGGGCCTTCGCGGAAGCAATCCACGGGGCAAACGTCGACGCAGTCGGTGTACTTGCACTTGATGCAGGCTTCGGTGACGGTATGGGTCATTTTGTGTTTTAGGGCAGGGAAGTATTAACAACCCCTTGATTTTATTGGCATTTGCTTACCGAACCTGTCACGGCGCTACACCTGTAGGGGCATTACCGCTTCAATTCTTGTTGCAGGTCAATTCAGAAGCAGTGCACCCGAGGTTTTGTGGCTAGCCGTGTCCACCAGAATCAGCGAGCCCAAAATCCGTGACTGTGCGTAGGGCAGCACCGCAACGGGTTCCTGCAATGCCAGCTCAATGTGGCCGATGGCGTTGGGTTCGATTTGGGTTGCGTCATGCTCTTCGAGTGTATTGATGTCCAGGCTGTGCACGATGCGTTTTACCCGCGCCTTGATCCAGCGGTGGCCGTGTAGCGCCAGGTACACGCGCCCAGCCACCAGCGGCTCGTCATCCATCCAGGCCACCGTGGCCTGGATGTCGCGGGAAGCGGTCAAGTACGCTTTGGGTGTAAGCGTGTCGGCAAACGCGTCGTCTGCGGCGGCAGTCACCGGAGCCTGGGCGAACAACCAGTCGCCGCGGGATACATCGACTTCGCGGTCCAGCACAATGCCGGCGCTGTGTCCGGCATTCACGTTTTTCGGCGTGCGTGCGTGGTCCAGCACCTGAGCCACGACGGCTGTTTGGCCGCTGGGCAAAACGCAGATGGTGTCGCCAGGTTGCACACGCCCGGTGGCCACACGGCCCCAGAACACGCGGCGACCCTGCGCAATGTTGATCGCGTGAGGGCTGGTTTCACCGCCGGGCCGCCCCAAGGTGAAATGCGCCCCCTCGGGGGGCAGCGACCCGCGCAGCGGCGGAGCGTGGGGGCCAAGTTTCTCCACCCATTGCACCGGAAAGGCAAAGGGCAGGTCGGTCTCCGCCGCAGTCACCGGCAACTGCTCCAGCAGGGTCAGCAGGCTGGGACCGGTGTAGCCGCACCAACCTTCCACCGCGCTCACCACATTGTGGCCTTTGAGGGCGGATATGGGGATGATGCCAGTGCTTGCGATGCCGGCATGCTCGGCAAAGGCGTGCAGGGCGGTGCGGATCTTGTTGAAGGCTGCGGTTGCCTCCTCGCCCAGGGCGTCGAGCTTGTTCACTGCAAACACGATGCTGGGCACGCGCAGCAGGTTGACCAGAAGTGAGTGGCGCCGGGTCTGTTGCAACAATTCCACCAGACCATCGACCTGCCACCTCAACTTGGTGGCGTCCACCAGCACCACGGCCGCGTGCGCGCTGCTGGCGGCGGTCACCATGTTGCGGGTGTATTGCACATGGCCGGGTGCATCGCCAATGATGAACTTGCGCTGTGGCGTGGCAAAGTAGCGGTAGGCCACGTCGATGGTGATACCTTGCTCCCTTTCTGCACTCAACCCGTCCGTGAACAAGGCCAGGTCGGCCTCACCGCTTTTGGACACGTTGGCCAACTGGTCCTGCAGCACCGAGCGGCCGTCCACCAGCAGGCGCCCAATCAACGTGCTTTTGCCGTCATCGACCGACCCGCAGGTGATGAAGCGCAGTGCGCTCTGCGTATCGGGTTCAGAGCCATTTTGACCTGTAGCCCTCACAGAATAAGCGTAATCAGCTATGGAATTGGTAGCGGTTGTCATATGATTTTTCGGTAAGTTGTGGCGAGGATTGGGTAGGTGGGGTGCACTGCGCAGCGAAATCAAGGAGGAGGCCGCAGACCGGGGGACATTCGCGGAGTTGAGTGCCCCGCCTGCCTGATCCGGGTTGCGCCTAAAAGTACCCGTCCTTCTTGCGCTTCTCCATGGAGGCTTCGGACGTCTTGTCATCCATGCGGGTGGCGCCACGTTCGCTCACATTGGCGGCCAGTGTCTCGATCACAATGTCGGCGGCGGTGGTGGCCAGACTCTCCACTGGGCAGGTGCAGGTGATGTCGCCCACGGTGCGAAAGCGCACGTCGCGGCTCTCAACCGTTTCGCCATCCTTGGGCGGCGTCAGGTCGGTCACGGGAACGAGCAGGCCCTTGCGCTCCACGACATCGCGTTTGTGCGTGTAGTACAGGCTGGGCAGGGCGATGTTCTCGCGCTCGATGTATTGCCACACATCCAGCTCGGTCCAGTTGCTGATGGGGAACACACGAAAGTGTTCCCCTGGCTGCAAGCGCGTGTTGAACAGCGTCCACAGCTCCGGGCGTTGGGCCTTGGGCTGCCACTGGCCGAAGCTATCGCGGTGCGAAAAGATACGCTCCTTGGCGCGGGCTTTTTCCTCATCGCGGCGGGCGCCGCCAATCAGCGCGTCAAAGCGGAATTCTTCAATCGCTTCGAGTAGCGTCACAGACTGGTGGACATTGCGGCTCTCACCGGGGTGAGCCAGGCGCACGGTGCCACGGGCCATGGAGTCTTCGACGCTGCGCACGATCAACTCGGCACCCAGTTCCTTGGCGCGCAGGTCGCGGAAGTCGGTCACCTCCTGGAAGTTGTGGCCGGTGTCGATCATCAGCAGCGGGTAGGGGATGCGCCCGCTGCCACCGGGGCTCGTCGGTCCGCCAAAGGCTTTTTCGGCGCACTTCAGCATCACCAGCGAGTCTTTGCCGCCCGAGAAGAGCAGGGTCGGGCGCTCAAAGGCAGCGGCCACTTCGCGCAGGATGAAGATGGTTTCCTCTTCCAGTGCATCCAGGTGGCGGTTGCTCAGGTGCGTGAACAGGTTGGGGTCGATTCGGGCATTCATACGGAGGCGCTTTCTTTTGCAGGCTTTGATTCAGTTTTGACGTGCAGGCCACATTCCTTGGCGGCCCCACCTTCCAGATTGGCTTCCCACCACCAGCGGCCGGAGCGGAAGTCTTCACCTGCGGACACAGCGCGGGTGCAGGGCTCGCAGCCGATGCTGGGGTAGAACTGGTCGTGCAGCGGGTTGTAGGCCACCTTGTTCTCGGCGATGTAGTGCCATACGTCACCCCACGTCCAGCTGGCCAGCGGGTTGAGCTTGGTGCGTGCTTCTGAGGAGTCGACCAGGGGAACGTCGGCACGGGCACCGCTTTGTTCGCGCCGCAGGCCGGTGATCCAGGCCTTTTTGCCGTCCAGCGCGCGCGCCAATGGCTCCATCTTGCGGATGTTGCAGCACTCCTTGCGCAGTGCGATGCTTGCGTACATGGCGTCTTTTCCCGAGCGCGCCACAAACTGCACCACGGAGTCGGCAACGGGCTGGTACACCGTCACCGTCGCGCGGCTGGACGCTTTGAAGCGCTCCAGCAGATCGTCGGTTTCCTGGTGCAGTGCGCCGGTATCCAGCACGAATATGCCGATGTCGAGGTTCAGAGCGTTGATCAGGTGGCTGATGACCACGTCTTCTGCACCCAGGCTGGAGGCCTGTGCCACCGTAGCCGGGGCACCGTCGATGCCTGCGTATTGCGCGGCTGCCTGCGCCAGCAGTCCCTGCGCTTCAGCCAGTTTGGTGGCGTATTCGCTGCTGGGCCCGGCGTTGCGTGTAATGGCAGTGCCGGCCGGTTGCGCTTGCGGCGTAAACCGGTTTTTCAGCGCGGAAGCATTGGCGCTCATGCTGTGGCTCCTTCACGGGCCAGGTCAGCGACACCGTCACCGTCACGGGCGAAGTGGGGTTGCACCGTGATGGCATCGCCCTGGTAGAAATCGTTGTACCGCTCAAACTGGGCTTGGGCAAAGTCCACGTTTTGGTCGGCGCGCAGCACGGCCACGTCAAAGCCGGTGCGCTGCATTTGCACCAATTGGTCGATCAGTACGTCGCCGGTCGCGCGCAGTTCACCGCTAAAGCCCAGGCGCCGGCGCAGCAGAAAGGCCTGGCTGAAAGCGCGGCCATCGGTGAACTTGGGAAAGTGAAGGTCGATGCGGGTGACTCCATCAAGGGTTACGCTTGCCGGGTCCACATCGTTCGGCAGTGCCAAAAATGTTGCATCATTTTTGCCTTCAGACCCCGTGGAATAGGCGTTATAAGCTATCAATTTCATAGTGCTTTGTGTCATGCTTTGCTCATGCCTCCTGGGTGTCGCGGGCAAAGTGGGGGGTCTTGGGCAGGACGCTCAGCTCCTCGTGCTTCTCGCTCAGTCTTGCTGCATTGGCCGCATTTTTGAAGACGTCGAAGCCAACGCGCTGGATGGTGTCGATAAAGGTCTCGCTGTTTTGCCGGTACAGGCGGTAGGTGTCGAGCACGGCTTCCACCACACCCGGCACTTCCAGAGCGCCAAATGCGGGGCCGACCACCTTGCCGGGAACAGCGGCGCCGCTTAGTGCCGAGCCGTCAGAGCCGCCCAGCGACACCTGGTACCACTCACGTCCGTCCTTGTCCACGCCCAGTACGCCGATGTGGCCGCTGTGGTGGTGGCCGCAGGAGTTGATGCAGCCGCTGATGTGCAGATCAATCTCGCCCAGGTCGTGCAACTCGTCCATGTCCTGGTAGCGCTCGGTGATGGCCGCGGCAATGGGGATGGAGCGCGCATTGGCCAGCGCGCAAAAGTCGCCTCCCGGGCAGGCAATCATGTCGGTCAGCAGGCGAATGTT
This sequence comes from Rhodoferax sp., assembly GCA_021737865.1. Classification (GTDB taxonomy): domain Bacteria; phylum Pseudomonadota; class Gammaproteobacteria; order Burkholderiales; family Burkholderiaceae_C; genus Allorhodoferax. The sequence continues at coordinate 6,640 of JAIPDC010000025.1, read as the reverse complement.
GGAGCGCGCCAGGCCGGCGTGGCTGGCCGCCACCCACAATGCAGGCAGATCATCGGCGTGTACCCAGGGCAGCAGCAGGTTCTGGTCGTGGGTGACCCGCACTTCACCCGCGCTGAATGCGTCGGCCAGTGCCGCGGCGGTGTCGAGCTGGTCGGCATCCGCGTCGCCGGGTGCGAAGCCCAGGCGTTTGAAGGACAGGGTTACAGCGCGCAGTGCGGGGTTTTTATGGGCCGCCACGTTTTGTTTGAGCCAGCGCTGGTAGTCCTTCTGGTGGTCTCCGGGCACAGCATTTGCTATCGAATTGATAGCTGTCTGCGCACGTTCCACGAGGGCTGGTGGCACAAATGATGCAGAAATCCGGTCCAACTCGGCTTGCGCAATTGTGTGCGGCGCACCGTCGACGGTGGTGATTCTCTGATACTCGGCCTCCACCTCATCGATGTAACGCTGGCCTTCGGCCTTGACCAGAATTTTGATGCGCGCCTTGTAGGCGTTGTCGCGGCGGCCCCAGCGGTTGTAGACGCGAACCACGGCCTCCAGAAAGTTCATGATCTGGTTCCAGGGCAGGAATTCGCGGATCGTGGTGCCAATGATGGGCGTGCGGCCCATGCCGCCGCCTACCAGCACCTTGAAGCCAAGCTCGCCCTCGGCGTTCTTGATCAGGTGCAGCCCTACATCGTGCCAGGCCGTGGCGGCGCGGTCTTCCGTGGCACCGGTGATGGCGATTTTGAACTTGCGCGGCAGAAAGGCGAACTCGGGGTGCAGCGTGCTCCACTGGCGGATGATTTCGGCAAACGGGCGCGGGTCGGCGATCTCGTCGGGCGCAATACCGGCCAGCGCGTCGCTGGTGATGTTGCGGATGCAGTTGCCGCTGGTCTGGATGCCGTGCATGTCCACGCTGGCCAGCAGGTCCATCACATCGGCGCTTTTGGCCAACGGTATCCAGTTGAACTGCACATTTTGGCGGGTGCTGAAATGTCCGTAGCCCACCGGCAGATGCGTGGTGCCCCAGGTGGCCTGGGTGCCAATCGCCTTGTCAAACACGTCCTTGGTGGGGTGGTCGTATTCGCGGGCAATTTTGGCCAGCACGCGGACCTGTTGGGCTGAGAGCTCGCCGTAGGGCACGGCCACTCGCAGCATAGGCGCGTAACGCTGGATGTACCAGCCGTTTTGCAGCCGCAGGGGGCGAAAGTCTTCGTCACTGAGTGTGCCGGCCAGGTTGCGTTCCAGCTGATCACGGTGCTGGGCAGCGCGGTTCTGGATGAATTGGCGGTCGAAGTCGGTGTATTGGTACATGTCAGAGGGCAATCAATTTGAAGCCAGCGTAGGCGAGGAGAACGGAAAGCAGGGAGCGGATCACGCGCTCGGGCGTCTTGGACATCAGGTGCGAGCCCACCCAGATGCCGGGCAAGGAGCCCGCCAGCAGGCTGGCCAGCATCGGCCAGTCCACCGAGCCCAGCGACGCATGGCCAAAGCCGGCCACCAACGTCAGCGGCACGGCGTAGGCAATGTCGGCAGCAATAATGCGCGGGAGGGGCAGCAGGGGGTACAGAATCATCAACACGGTGACACCAATGGCACCCGCGCCGACCGACGTCAGCGTGACCAGCGTGCCAATAACGGCGCCAAACAGCAGCGGCAGGCTCCAGTGGCGGGGGCGGGCCGCAGCCGCTTCCTGACCCTTGGCAATGCTGGTGGGCGTCACCTTGCCGTGAATCACCTTGTACAGGGTGGCGGCGGCAGTCAGCAGCAAGGCCAGGCCCAGCGCGGTGGTCATGATTTTTTGCACCGGCTGGCTGGTAGCTCCCACGTTGTGCAGTACGTATAGGGTGATCAGGGATGCCGGAATGCTGCCCGCCGACAGGTTCAGCACCACCGGCCAGTCAATGTGTTTGGAGCGCGCCAACTTGAGCGTGCCGCCCATCTTGGTGAACGCGGCAAACAGCAGGTCCGTTCCAACCGCCAGGTAGGGCTTGACGCCAAAGAAGAAAATCAGGATGGGTGTCATCAGGGAGCCACCGCCCACGCCGGTCAGGCCGACGATGACACCCACAAAGAAACCCGCAAAAACAAACGCTAATTCATGCATGGGGGCGACTTTAGGTGCCCTTGCATATATTGAAAACTATTTTTTTGCTATTTCCTTATGCTTATATTGAATAAGCAGGTCGCTGTGTGCCTTGCGGTTGGGTCGAAATCGGCCCGATGCAGGGGGGTAGCGCAAGTTGCCATGCGCATTGCGGCGCAGTTCGGTAGGCAGGCTTGTAGTCGCACCGTGAAGTTTAGCTAAAATAGCCATCAAGCTATTCAGGAGACCCGCCATGCAAGTCACTGCCACCCAGGCCAAGAACCGTTTTGGGGCGATCTGCGCTCAGGCCAAAGAGGGGCCGGTCTTTGTGGAAAAGGACGGGCGCATTGACTCCGTCATTGTGTCGGCAAAGCAGTTTGCCGAGTTGCAGGGCGCCAGTCGGACCCAAACGCTATCTCAGCGCAAGGCCCAATTCGAGCAATCGCACAGCGCCTGGCTTGCCGAGCAAAACCAGCGCTTTGAGGCGCATGGTCTGTGGTGCGACGACATGCGCGTTTGGTGAGCCGGCATGCAGTTTGATGTGTTTGAAAACCCCAGCCCTCGCATGCGCGATGTCTACCCTTATGTGGTGGACGTGCAGAGTGACCTGCTCAGCGCGCTTGCCACGCGGATGGTGGTTCCGTTGGCCGTAACCCCTCTCGGCGCAAAAGACCTGCCCCTGCAACTGTGCCCGGTCATCACCGTGAACGACAGGCCATTGATGCTGGTTCCATTTGAAGCGGCACCGCTGGATAAGCGACTGCTCAGGACGGAAATCACATCCCTGCGGGAGCGATCCCACGCGATCATCGCGGCTATGGATGCGGTGTTAAGCGGCGTCTGAAGGCCATGGGGCCCCGTAGACCCCCTGACGCATCCACTTGGTGGCAATCCATTTTTCCCCTCGAACGATCGGCATGCCGCTGTGCAGCGAGCGCGGGTCAACCTGGCCTTTGTTGTTGCAGTATTCAAAATAGGCTGCCGATCCCTTTTTTGGCATCACGGTTAGGTGGATGGAGGGGAAGGCCGTGCCACCACCTTCCTCAACGTCGTTGAGGTACATCACCAGGGTGCTCACTCGCTGACCACCCTTGGCCAGATGCACGGCGCTACCAGGGTCGGATTCAGGGAAGTAATCAAAATGCGCTTTGTACTCGCCACCCACCGGGTAGTGCAGGATCTGGATGCCTTCGCCGTTTTCAATGGGCCAGTGCATCGCTTCAGCAATGCGCCGATCCAGTCTGGCGATGAAATCTGTTTCCGCCACGGAAAAATAGGTCCCGTAGCTGCTGCGGGCATCAATGATCTGGTTCAGCCCGGTCACCGGATCGACGATGGCGGAACGACTGAGCTTGGTGCGCGATAGCTGTACGAGTTCGTCGCATTCTTCATGGCTCATGAAGTTGTCAAACACCGCCACCACCGGGTCGCTCAATCGCATGCTGACCCGTATGTCGCGGTCATGGGTGCGAATGAGGTTGCCGGTCTGCGGCAAGCGCGGAGTTTCCATGGCGTAGGTGGTCTTGGCGGTGTTTGCTTCCTGAATGGCTTGCTGTGCCAATTGGGCATCAATGCCTGACTGCACCATCTTTTGCGCCATCTCGTGGGGCAGGCAGCCGCGGGCCAAGTTGTCGCGAATCCAGGTTTGCCATTCGGCTGAAAGCATTGTTATGTTTTGCATCATGAGAGGCTCAGGTTAGCCAATCGGACAGCATGGTCTGCTCGAACAATGCCAGGCAGCCCGGTGCATCCACCTGCATGCACACATTGGTCAGCGGCAGGTGCCTGCCCCAGCCGGCTTGCGGGTAGTCGATATAGCCGCGGCGATTCATCATCGTCTGCCCCTGCCCAACGCCATCAGTCGCCACGCGGATGCCGCCATTCTCCAGTTGGAACAGCTCCGGGCTGACCAAGTAGATGAAGGCCAGCAGGTCATGGGCGAAGCAACCCGGGTTCAGCGCCAGGTGCTTGTGCAAACCACTGTAGAACGTGCAATAGAAAGCCACTGCGTGGTGCAGCGTATCGGTGGCCACATGGCGGTGGTGGTCGGCAATTTTTTTGAACAATGCCAGTTCGGTCACCACGCGGTGGGTCACGTCCAGGCCGACCATGGTGAGTTTCCAGGGTGCTGTGAATACGGCGTCTGCCGCATGCGGATCGTTCCAGATGTTGGCCTCGGCCACGGGGGACACGTTGCCGGGTTCGTCAATCGTGCCGCCCATGATGATGACTTCACGCAGCAGCTTGGGTAGCTCCGGTTCGAGTTTGAGTGCCAGGCTCAGGTTGCCCAGTGGCCCCACGGCGACCAGCGTGATCTCACCGGGTTGCAAGCGGGCTTCATCCACAATGAATTGCGCAGAAGTGCGTGGGTCCACTTGGTGGGTTGTGGCCACTCGGCGTGCCAGGTTGCCCAGGCCATCAGCACCGTGGATGAAGTCGGGTGGTGCTTCCCCAGGCTTGACCCAGGGAGCTTTGACACCGCGGGTAACCGCAATGTCGCGGTTCACGAGGGCAGTGAGGTACAAGGCATTGGTGGCGGCTTGCGCGACCGACACGTTGCCAAACGTGGTGGTGATGCCCACCACGTCGATGCCGGGGTGCGCCAGAGCGAAATAGAGGGCTATGGCATCGTCGACGCCGGGGTCAGTGTCGTAGATGACTTTTCGGGGTGTCATGGTGTGCATCGAATATTCATCAAGAGAAGGTTGGGGCGGGCAGACCACAATAGGTCCGTAGCGCATCGACTGTCATTGCATCGGCGTGTGGTTGGCGGCTTAAAAATTCGGTGACTTCAGCGGCTTTTGGAATGCTGGACTGGGCACCCGGCCGGGTGCACGCCAGCGCGCCGGCTGCGCAGGCCAGTCGCAAGGCTTGCTGTGTGCCGGTGCCGCGGCTCATGGCCGCGACCAGGCTGCCGCAAAAGGTATCACCGGCGGCTGTGGTGTCGACGGGATCAATAGCAAAACCCGGTTGCAGCAAGAATGTGCCCTGAACGCGTGCGCAGCAGCCCCGGTGCCCCAATGTGACGATAACGATTGGCACGGGTGTGCGTTCCAGGCACTGCGCGATGCTGCCGGCGTGGCGGGAAATTGCTGCCAGTTCGCCCTCGTTGACGATCAGGACATCGACCAGGTCCAGCAGTTCGGCGGGCAGGTCTTGCGCGGGTGCTGCGTTGAGCACCACGGTTACACCCTTGTGGTGGGCAGCCCGGGCGTAGGCAAGGACCGTGTCAAGCGGTATTTCCAGTTGCATCAGCAAGTGGCGGATGCCGTCCAGCGCGGGCAGGTGCTCAGGCCGCAGACACAGGTTGGCACCGGGGGCGACGGTGATGGCGTTCTCGGCGTCGTCGGATACACAAATAAATGCAACCCCCGTGGGTTGACCGAGGGCACGCACGATGTTGGGGACAACTGCTGCGTCCCGCAGCGACGCTTCAATGGGCGTGGCGAAGGCATCGTCCCCCATGGCGGCGAGTAACTGCGTGGATGCGCCCCCCGCTTTGGCGCAGGCAACGGCCTGGTTGGCTCCCTTGCCGCCTGGAAAGGTTTCAAAGGCGCGTCCCAGCACCGTTTCTCCGGGGCCGGGAATGTGATGGGCCCGAACTACAAAGTCCAGGTTGGCCGAGCCTGCAACCAGTATCATGAAGTATCCGCAGTGTTCAAATAGGGTTCCCATTGTGTAGTGGAAAAAGCCGATGCCACAAAAATGCCGGTAGGGAATCACCCGGATTGCCAGGTTTTGAGGGCGTGTTTAGGCTAAAGTGCTTTCTGGTTTTGCATTCAATAAAAAGGGTTGATATGAATTTCAAGAACATCGCGCGCCTGGGTTTGCTCACCGCTGCGTTGGCGGCCAGTTTTCAGGTCGCTGCTGAGCCGGCCATTGTGTTTGACATGGGCGGCAAGTTCGACAAGTCGTTCAATGAGGCCGCCTACCGAGGCATGGAGCAGTGGAAAAAAGAGACCGGCAAGTCGTACCTCGATTTTGAAATCTCCAATGAATCCCAGCGCGAGCAAGCCATTCGCCGTATGGCGGAGCGCGGCGCCAACCCGATTATTGGCATCGGTTTTGGCCAGGCCTCCAGCATCGAGAAGGTCGCCAAGGAGTTTCCAAAGCTGCAGTTCGCCATCATCGATATGGTGGTGAACCAACCCAACGTGCAATCGGTTGTGTTCAAAGAGCATGAAGGCAGCTTTCTGGTGGGCGCCATGGCTGCTATGGCCAGCAAGACCGGCAAGGTGGGCTTTGTGGGTGGCATGGATATTCCACTGATTCGCAAGTTCCAGTGCGGCTACGAGCAGGGCGCCAAATTTGCAAATCCCAAGGCTGAGGTCTTTGCCAACATGACCGGCACCACGGGTGCCGCCTGGAGTGACCCCGCACGCGGTGGCGAATTGGCCCGGGCGCAGTTTGCCAAGGGCGCTGATGTGGTGTTTGCGCCCGCCGGCGGCACCGGCATGGGTGTGTACCAGGCCGCCAAGGACAGCGGCAAGCTGGCGATTGGTGTGGACAGCAACCAGAACCACCTGCAGCCAGGCACCATGCTCACCTCGATGATCAAAAAGGTTGATGTAG
>JAIPDC010000244.1 GCA_021737865.1 Rhodoferax sp. | reverse complement strand
GCACGCACGCGTGACCTGCTGGACAAGCTCAAGCAGCCCATCGTCAATGTGAAGCCCGGCCAATACCGCACCTATCTGGCGCCGCGCGCGTTTGCCGATGTGCTGGGCATGATGGGCTGGAATGCCTTGTCGGCGGCGGCCTGGAAGCAGGGCCGCAGTCCGTTCAAGAAGCTGGTGGAGCGGGAGGCGCGCTTTTCTCCGTTGCTGAGCTTTGCCGAGAACTTTGCGCTGGCACTGACGCCGCGCTTTAACAGCGAGGGCGAAGTCAGCGAGAGCCTGCTGCCCCTGATGCAGGCCGGTGAGCTGAGTACGCTATTGGTGAGCTCGCGCACCGCAAAGGAGTATGGGCTGAGTGGCAATGCCGCCGACGAGGGCGAAGCGCCCCGTTCGCTCGACGTGGCCTGCGGCACGCTGGCCGAGCGCGACATTCTGCAGGCCATTGGCACCGGCCTGTACCTGTCGAACGTGCACTACCTGAACTGGAGCGACCCGGTCTCGGCCCGCGTGACCGGCATGACCCGTTACGCCTGCTTCTGGGTGGAAAACGGCGAGATCGTCGGCCCCATCAACGACCTGCGTTGGGACGAGAGCCTGTACGACGCACTGGGCACCAAACTGCTGGCACTGACCGATTGGGCCGACATTGACCCGGCCTGCGACACCTATTACACCCGCGCGTTGGGCGGCTCGCGGGTGCCGGGTGCGCTGATTGAGGGGTGGACGTTTACGTTGTAGCGTTGATGCATTATTGAACAGGGGGGGCGTTTGCATGAAATCAAAAATGTTTGTATTGCACTCGATCAAAGCGCAAGTAACACTCTCGACGCTGGCCATCTTTGTGTTCAGTCTGTGGGCGCTTTCGTACTACGCCAGTCGGATGCTGGAGGACGACATGCAGCACATGTTGGGAGAACAGCAGTTCGCGGCGGCTTCCCTTGTTGCCCATCAAGTCAACGATGAGTTGGTGAACCGAATCTGGGCATTGGAACTGACTGCTGCGGAAATCGGCACCGCCTTGATGGAAAAACCCTTCGACTTGCAGTCCCGTTTGCAGCAGCGCCCACTGGTCAGGGGCATGTTCAATGGCGGCGTCTGGGTCAGTGGTCCGGATGGCACGGTGATTGCCTCGGACTGGCCCGCACGGAGTGGGGGTAGTGCTGCGGAGCGGGATTACCTGATGTCGGTTTTGCAAGACAACAAGCCCGCCTTCAGCAAGCCGATTTCCGGCGAAGTCTGGAGAAATTCCATCTTTGCCACAGTGGTGCCGATTCACGATGCCAGCGGCAATGTCATCGGTGCCCTGGTGGGGTTGACTGATTTGGGCAAGCCTAACTTTCTGGATAACTTGGTCAATCGCGGCCATGCCCAGCAAGGTGGCTTCTTGCTGGTCGCACCCAAGCAACGATTGATCATCACCGCCACCGATAGAGCGCTCGTCGTGCAGGCAATGCCCGCCCTGGGTGTGAACCAGATGTTTGACCGCTATGCGGACGGCTACGAGGGATACGGCGTTTCGGTCAGTGAACGAGGGCTTGAGGAGTTGAGCGCAGCCAAGGGCATTCCAGTAGCGGGTTGGGTACTTGGTGTCACATTACCCAGCACCGAAGTCTTTGCCCCCGTCCATGGCATGCAGCGACGCATGCTATTGGCCACGCTCGCCCTGACTTTGCTGGCCGGGGTGCTGACCGGGTGGACCCTGCGGCGGCAATTGGCACCGGTGTCGTCCACCGTTAGGGCCCTGGCCAAGCTGTCTGATCCGAGCCAGCTCCAACAACCCCTGCCCATCAGCAGGGAAGACGAAATCGGCAACCTGATTGAAGGCTTTAACCGATTGATGGTGCATCGGCAGGCGCTGCAGGATGATTTGCAGGCCACGTTGAATGCCAGCCCCGACCTGATATTTGATGTCGGGATCGACGGCCGCCTCTATGCCGTGCATACGCGTTCGGCACACTTGCTGATCGCTCCGGCGCAGACCCTGACCGGCAAGTTGGTGCAAGACGTGCTGCCAGCCGATGCCGCAGCGACAATCATGGATACCTTGAGTGAGGCAAATGCCCGCGGGTATTCAAGCGGCAAAATGATCTGCCTGGCGCTGCCCACGGGTGTGCACTGGTTTGAACTGTCTGGCGCGCGCAAGCTCCCGTTGCCCGGCCAGATGCAGCGGTTTATCGTCATCTCGCGTGACATCTCCGAGCGCAATAGGGCCGAAAAAGACCTGCGGCAGGCGCTGGCGTCTGTGGAAAAGGCCAACCAGTCCAAGTCCCGCTTTCTGGCCGCTGCCAGCCACGACCTGCGCCAGCCCATGGCGGCCTTGGCGTTGTACACCGGGATGCTGGGCGGCGCAGTGAAGCCGGGGCAGGACAAGCTGGTATCCCACATGCAGACCTGCGTGGACAGTCTGAGTGGGATGCTTGACGACTTGCTGGACCTGAGCAAGTTCGATGCGGGCGTGCTGGTGCCCACTATGACCGATTTTTCTGTCGACGGCCTGTGCGCATCATTGCAAACCATCTACCACTCCAAGGCGGCGGAGAAGGGTTTGCGCCTGCGCTGCCGGCATTCCGCCCAACTCGCCTTGCATACCGACCAGCGGATGATGCACCGACTGGTCGGCAATCTGATTGACAACGCAGTGGCCTACACCGTGCAAGGTGGTGTGCTGGTTGCTACGCGTCGCCGCAGCGGCCGGCTGTGGCTTGAGGTGTGGGACACCGGTGTGGGCATGGAGAAGAATCAGATCCCCCTTATTTTTGAAGAATTCAGGCAGCTTGGCGACGGCGCCCGCAACCGGGGAAGCGGTTTGGGTTTGTCCATCGTGTCTAAGTTGGGGGTGCTGCTGGGGCTGGAAATTCGTGTGCGTTCATGGCCCGGACGCGGCTCGGTGTTTTCGGTCTCCCTGCCGGAGGCTGGAACACCCGTTGCGGCGCTGGTTGTGCCGCCCACATTGGTGGCGAGTCAGACATTCACGATCGGTGTGGTTGAAGACAACGCAGTGCTCTTGCGTGCGTTGGTGCTGATGCTGCAGTGGCTGGGCCACACGGTGTTTTCCGGGGTCACGGGCGCGCAGTTATTGGAGCGACTTGCGGGGCAGAAGCCCGACATCCTGGTGTGCGACTACCGCTTGGGTGCGGGAGAAACCGGACTGGACGTGATTGCTGCTGCCCGAGTGCAATTTGGCCCCCGGCTGCCGGCCATTATTCTGACGGGAGACACCGCCCCCGACGTGCTGCGCACCATCGTGAAACAGGGGATACCGGTGTATTGCAAACCGGTTGCATCAGAGGTGTTGGAAACTTATATTCGCCAAGCCGTGGAGGGTTCATAACATGAACAAAATACGCATCCTGCTGGCAGATGACAATGAAATGATGCGCAATGCGCTGGCCCTGTTTTTGGAAACCGATGCAGACGTGGACGTGGTGGCCCAGGCGGTGGACGGGCACGACGTTCTGGCGCAACTGGATGCGGCCTGCCCCGATGTCATCTGTATGGACGTGAACATGGGCACGCTCAATGGCATGGAGACCACGCGGCAAGTGCTGATGCTGCAGCCCCGGGTCAGGATCATCGGGCTTTCAGCGCACGCGGACCGGACCTTTGTGGCGGCAATGGTCGAGGCCGGCGCCGTGGGGTATGTGGTCAAGGGCAATGCAGGGCTGGAACTGTTGGCCGCGATTCACGCGGTGCACCAAGGGCGAACATTTTTTTCAGCCCAGAGTTAGGCATGAAATAAGGCTCTAGCCCCCTAATTCATTGCGTAGGAAGCTATCAAAGCAATAGCAGTCTTCTCCTTTTTCAGGGTCAACGGGGGGTGAATTCACAATCAGACTGGCGCCGATTTGTTCTTGAAAATGGGCAACAATTGCACGCCCATCATGCTCAGGAAAATGAGTCCGCAGCCGAACAGGCCGGCGTTCGTTACGCGGTCCCCCATCATCACGTAGCCAAAGATTGCTGCAAATAGTGTCTCTGAGGAAAGCACAATCGCGGCATCCGATGCCTGCGCATAGCGCTGGGCAACGACCTGTGCCGTGAATGCAATGCCAACCGAAAAAACACCGGTGTAGACAATGGGCCACAAGGCGGCGCGCAGCCCTTGCGTACTGATGGGGTCAAACGCAAGGGCCCACCCGAGCGCCATCAGGCCGCAGACCGCGAACTGTCCTCCCGCCACCGAAAAGGGTGCTCCCATGCGGTCCGCTACCTGCCCAATCAGCAGCACATGGACTGCCCATGGAATGGCCGACGCAATGACCCAAAGATCACCCGTGCCGATCGCGCCCAGGTCTGCGCCGGAGAGCAAATAGGCGCCCGCAATGCATGCAAGCCCGCCCGGCCAGACCGACCAGTGCGGCAGTTGGCGCAACAGAATCCATCCAAGAACCGGAACCAGTGGCACGTAGAGTGCTGTCAGGAACCCTGCGTTGGTGACCGACGTGCTGGCAATCCCAATCTGCTGCATCGCTGCGCCCAGGGTTAGCAAAACCCCCAGGCCAATGATCTTGTAGGCGTCGGACATCTGCAGAGACTTGGCACGGCTGCGCAGGCTACGCCATTCAAACCAGATCAGTGGCGCTACCACCAGTGCGCCGATTAAAAAGCGAATGCCGGTAAACGTCATCGGCCCAACGTTGGCCATTCCATAGCTTTGCGCGACAAAGGCAGAACCCCAAATGAGCGCGACCACGCATAACAGGAGATTCGCGCTGACACGGGACAAGCGGGTGTTCCTACTTTGCCGGTCCGGCGGCCGCTTTGCGCTCGCGTCCTTTACGGCGCGCGTCCAGATGCCAGGCCAGGAACGGCAACAGAACAATAGACCCCGGCAGCGCCCAGATGATCAGGTAAGGGTAGACGGCTGATGCGGCACGCAGCATGAGCTTGAGTTCAAGGCGCTCCTGGGCAGTCCAGCTGGTGCCATTACGGGGCTTCATCAGCAGGGGAATGGCGCCCTTGATTTTGCCCAGCTCCTGGCGCATGCGGTTTTTCTCCCGGCTGTTGCTGGCCAGGAATGACGAAAACCACTTTGGCGCCCGCTTCATGCGGGATTGGTAGGACAGTGTTTTATCAGGGTCAAAAGCCAGTGACGGCTCACCGCCTGCGGCATTCGCATCGGGGGTGGGAGGATCAGGGAGGGCCATGTTGGAATTATCTGGCAAGCCCAAACCACTGTTTCAGGCGAACCCAGCGCCGCCAGCCCGAGTAGCTCCAGCGCACCGCGCGAAACGCTGAGCGCGGCCGCCAGACGAGCAGGGCAACCGCCGCTGCGGCCACGATGGCGGGGTGGCGAGCAAGCCAGACTTGTGCCTGCCTGAATTTTTCATGTGTGCGGTCAACCGTCTGTAGTGCACTACTCAGCGGAGCGAGCTCGCGGGCCAGTTGCCTGCGCTGGACGCTGATGCGCTCGCGCAGACGCCCGCGCTGCA
>JAIPDC010000243.1 GCA_021737865.1 Rhodoferax sp. | reverse complement strand
CGACAAGGCGGGCGCCAATATGCGCCAGCTTTCGGGCGGCATGAAGCGGCGCATGCTGGTGGCACAAGCGCTGGTGCACAAGCCGCCCGTCATCGTGCTGGACGAGCCCACAGCCGGTGTGGATGTGGAGCTGCGCCAGACCTTGTGGCAGTTCATCTCCACACTCAACAAGCAGGGTCATACGGTGCTTTTAACCACCCACTACCTGGAAGAAGCGGAGGCCCTGTGTGGCCGCATTGCCATGCTGAAGTCGGGGCGCGTTGTGGCGCTGGATCGCACCAGTGACTTGCTGAAGGCGGCTTCAGGCAATGTGCTGCGTTTCAAGACTACCGGTGCGCTGCCGCCTGCTCTGGCGGCGCGCGCCCGCATCACCGGCAGCGTGGTCCAGTTGCCCGCCAACAGCGCGCTGGAAATTGAGCAGTACCTGGCCGCCGTGCGCGAGTCGGGGCTCGAAGTGGAAGACGTCGAAATGCGCAAGGCCGATCTAGAAGATGTGTTCATTGACATCATGAACCGATCTTCGGCAGGGCAGCCAGAGGGATTATCAAAATGACCGGCTGGCAAACACTTTTCTACAAGGAAGTCTTGCGTTTCTGGAAGGTGGGCTTCCAGACGGTGGCCGCGCCCGTGCTCACCGCCATGATGTACCTGCTGATATTTGGGCATGTGCTGGAAGACCACGTGAAGGTCTACGACACCGTGCGCTACACCGCATTTCTGGTGCCTGGGCTGGTCATGATGAGCGTGCTGCAAAACGCGTTTGCCAACAGCTCGTCGTCGCTGATTCAAAGCAAGATTATGGGCAATCTGGTCTTCCTGCTGCTGACACCGCTGTCGCATTGGAGCTGGTTTGTCGCTTACGTGGGCTCATCCATTGTGCGGGGCCTGGTGGTGGGATGTGGTGTGCTGCTGGTGGCTGTCTGGTTTGCGCCGCTGACGTTTGCCGCGCCGCTCTGGATTGTTGTGTTTGCCATTCTGGGGGCTGCACTGATGGGGGCGATGGGGCTGATCGCCGGTTTGTGGGCGGAAAAGTTTGACCAGCTCGCTGCGTTCCAGAACTTCGTCATCATGCCGATGACCTTTCTGAGCGGGGTGTTCTACTCGATTGGTTCGTTGCCACCGTTTTGGCAAAGTGCGAGCCACCTCAATCCTTTTTTCTACATGATCGACGGCTTTCGCTTTGGTTTTTTTGGCGTCAGCGATGCATCCCCGTGGCTGAGCCTGAGCATTGTGGGCTCGGCACTGGTCGTCGTGAGCCTGGTTGCCATGCAATTGCTGCGCACCGGTTACAAAATTCGCAGTTGAACTTATTATTTTTATGACCGCTCAAGAAATCCAGTCCCTGATCGAAGGCCACATTGCCTGTGAAATGTGCCATGTGGATGGCGATGGCCGGCACTGGTATGCCACGGTCGTTTCTGCGACCTTTGACGGCGTGCGCACCATTGCCCGACACCAAAAGGTTTACGCCGCCATGGGTTCGCGCATGAAGACCGACGAGGTGCATGCACTCTCCATCAAAGCCTTCACGCCTTCCGAGTGGGCCAAAAATAATGCCTGAAAGTGGCTGTAGCCCCCGTGAAATATGCGCGGGCTGCTATTGAAAGATGAGCATGATTACATTGGCACTCTCCAAGGGCCGTATTTTTGAAGAAACCCTGCCCCTGCTCAAAGCGGCTGGCATCGAAGTACTCGACGACCCTGAGAAATCGCGCAAGCTGATTCTGGACACCAACCTGCCCGACGTGCGGGTGCTGGTGGTGCGGGCGACCGATGTGCCAACCTACGTGCAATACGGCGGCGCCGATATGGGCATCACCGGTAAGGACACCTTGCTGGAGCACGGCAGTCAGGGCCTCTACCAGCCACTCGATCTGCAAATTGCCAAATGCCGCATCAGCGTTGCCGTGCGGGCCGACTATGACTATGCATCGGCCGTCAAGCAGGGCGCGCGCTTGACGGTGGCAACCAAGTATGTGGCCATCGCACGCGAATTCTTTGCCTCCAAAGGCGTGCACGTGGACCTGATCAAGCTCTACGGCAGCATGGAACTGGCGCCTCTGGTGGGCATGGCCGATGCCATCGTCGACCTGGTGTCCACCGGCAACACGCTCAAGGCCAATCACCTGATCGAGGTCGAGCAGATCATGGAAATCAGCTCACGCCTGGTGGTCAATCAGGCTGCCCTCAAGCTCAAGCGCGAGCCCATTCGCAAAATCATTGATGCCTTTGCCAGCGCCGTTGCTGTGCCCGCCTGATTCTTTTCATCGCCATGACCTTGACCGCCAACCCGCTTCGCCTATCGACTGCCGACAGCCAGTTTGAGGCGGATTTCAAGGCGCGCTTGCACTGGGCTGCGGATACGGACGCCGCCATTGAGACCAGCGTTGCCGCCATATTGCATGACGTGCAGCAGCGCGGTGATGTAGCCGTGCTGGAGTACACGGCACGTTGGGACCATGTGCAGGCCCGGACGATGCAAGAGTTGGAGCTTTCCCAATCGGAGCTCAAGGCGGCCTTTGATTCGATCCCGGCAGCGCAGCGCGAGGCGCTGCAGGCAGCGGCGGCGCGTGTGCGCAGCTACCACGAGGCGCAGAAGCGTGCCAGCGGAGAAAGCTGGAGTTACCGCGATGAGAGTGGCAATTTATTGGGACAAAAGGTCACCCCGCTGGACCGCGTAGGCATCTACGTGCCTGGCGGCAAGGCCACCTATCCATCTTCCGTATTGATGAACGCCATTCCGGCCCACGTGGCAGGGGTCGGCGAGATCATCATGGTCGTGCCCACCCCGCGCGGTGAGAAAAATGCCATGGTGCTGGCCGCCGCCTATGTGGCGGGTGTGACCCGCGCCTTCACCATCGGCGGGGCTCAGGCCGTGGCAGCGCTGGCCTATGGCACGGCCACCATTCCCGCAGTGCACAAGATCACCGGCCCGGGCAATGCCTTTGTGGCCGCCGCCAAGCGCCGCGTCTTCGGCACGGTGGGCATTGACATGATTGCCGGCCCGAGCGAGATTCTGGTTCTGGCCGATGGCACCACGCCACCGGATTGGGTTGCCATGGACCTGTTCAGCCAGGCAGAGCATGACGAGTTGGCGCAGAGCATCCTGCTGTGCCCCGATGCCGCGTATATCGATGCAGTTCAAGCCGCCATCAACCGCCTGCTGCCCCAGATGCCCCGCGCCGAGATCATTGCCAAATCGCTGAACGACCGCGGCGCACTGATATTGACGCGCAGCATGCAAGAGGCTTGTGACATCAGCAACCGCATCGCCCCCGAGCACCTGGAAGTGTCCAGTCAGGACCCGCACCGCTGGGAGCCGATGCTCAAACATGCGGGCGCCATCTTTTTGGGCGCCTTCACCAGCGAGTCGCTGGGCGACTACTGTGCCGGCCCCAACCACGTGTTGCCCACCAGCGGCACGGCCCGTTTTTCCAGCCCGCTGGGCGTGTACGATTTTCAGAAACGTTCAAGCATCATCGAGGTCAGCGAAGCCGGTGCCCAGGAGCTAGGCCCCATCGCCGCCACGCTGGCCTACGGCGAAGGCCTCCAGGCCCATGCCCGTGCTGCGGAAATGCGGTTGAAGTAAGCTGATGTCCTGATGCTGCTGGCAATTGGTTGTGTGAGCAGACCAGCGAATCCTTTGTGATGAACCACGAGAACCCCCAAAGCGAATGACTACCCTTTCACCGAGCACCGCACCCCCGACGCTGGACGCTCTGATCCAGCGCCGCATTCGACAGGACGTGCAGTCGATGCATGCCTATGCCGTCCAGGACTCCGCCGGCATGGTCAAGCTCGACGCCATGGAGAATCCGCACCGTCTGCCGACTGAGTTGCAGGAGGCCTTGGGCAAGCGTCTGGGCTCGCTGGCGCTGAACCGCTACCCGGACGGCCGCGTCAACGACCTGCGCCATGCGCTGGCGGCTTATGCGCGGATGCCAGAGGGTTTTGACATCATGCTGGGCAATGGCTCGGACGAGTTGATTTCCCTGCTGGCCATGGCCTGTGATGTGCCGGCGGACCCAGTTACCGGCAAGAAACCGGTCATTCTGGCGCCACTGCCCGGTTTTGTGATGTATGCCATGAGTGCCGTGCTGCAGGGGCTCGACTTTGTCGGTGTGCCGCTGACGGCCGACTTTGCGCTGGACGAGGCCGCCATGTTGGCCGCCATCGCCCAAAGCCAGCCCGCCGTTGTGTACCTGGCCTACCCCAATAACCCGACCGCCAACCTGTGGGAACAGGGCGCCATGGAGCGCGTGGTCGCGGCAGCCGGGCAGGCGGGCAGTCTGGTGGTGATTGACGAGGCCTACCAGCCGTTCTCCAGCCGGACGTACCTTGACACCATCCGCGAGCGGCCCGCCGCGCACGCCCACGTGCTGTTGATGCGCACCCTGAGCAAGTTTGGCCTGGCCGGGGTGCGTTTGGGCTACATGATGGGCACAAAGGCCCTGATTGCCGAGGTCGACAAGGTGCGCCCGCCTTACAACATCAGCGTGCTGGACTACGAGTGCGCGTTGTTTGCGCTCGAGCACCAGGAGGTATTTGCCGACCAAGCCCTTGAAATACGTGCACAGCGCGCTATGCTTTTGGAAGCGTTGCATGCCATGGCGGGCGTAAAGGCCTGGGACAGCGACGCCAACATGGTGCTGGTGCGGGTGGCGGATGCGCAAAAAACCTTTGATGGCCTCAAGGCGCGTGGCGTTCTGGTCAAGAACGTTTCTAAAATGCACCCATTGCTGGCCCAATGTTTGCGTCTGACTGTCGGCACCGCTGCTGAAAATTCTCGCCTGCTGGCTGCACTACAGGAGATCCTATGAGCCCCCACGTTCACATGCGTTCACTGCCCCCCGAGGGGGCCTTTGCCTCCTTTGAGGCGGCTCGGCAGGAGGCACTATGACCAACCGTTCCCTGATGGAATTGCCTCCCAACCCCAACCCGGACCGCATTGCCGAGGTTACGCGCAACACGGCCGAGACGCGTGTTCGTATCAAGGTCAATCTGGACGGCACAGGTCAGGCCAGGTTGTCCACCGGTATCGGTTTTTTTGACCACATGCTGGATCAGATTGCCCGCCATGCCCTGATTGACCTGGACATTGAGGCCGATGGCGATTTGCATATTGACGGTCACCACACGGTGGAAGATGTCGGCATCACGCTGGGCCAGGCATTTCACCAGGCCGTGGGCGACAAGAAGGGTCTCCGCCGTTACGGTCACGCCTACGTGCCACTGGACGAAGCCCTGTCGCGTGTCGTGATTGATTTTTCCGGGCGCCCGGGGTTGGTAATGGACGTGCCATTCAAGAGCGGCATGATTGGCACCTTTGACAGCCAACTGGCGCACGAGTTCTTTCAGGGCTTTGTGAACCATGCGTTTGTCACCCTGCACATTGACAACCTGAAGGGTGAAAATGCCCACCATCAGGCCGAAACGGTGTTCAAGGCCTTTGCCCGCG
>JAIPDC010000242.1 GCA_021737865.1 Rhodoferax sp. | reverse complement strand
GCGTCAAACCTTCTTCGCCCCTTTGGCAAACACACCATGGCAGGCGCCCCGAGCGCTATCCGCCTCCGGCAACTTGGCGCAAATGCCGTTCAGCTGGGCTGTGAGTTTTTTCAATACAACCGAGTTCTTTCCGTCTGCATTCCACTTGTGGAGTTGCTGGCCCATTTTTTCCAGGCTGCGGCGGTTGCGCTCATAAAACGTCTCGGGTGCTGCGTCCAGTTCGCCAATCACCTGGGTGGCGGCTTTCTCGATGCGTGCGCTGTCTTGAGGCGCGAGTTCGATCAGTTTGCTGACATAGCCGCTGCCCCACTGTAGCCGCGTCGCTGGGCCCAGAGAACCCGCGTAGGCTTTTTCAGACCAGTCCAACGACGCCACTTTGTCGCCGCGGCGCTTGGCGTTGGAGGCCAGCACCAGCATGTGGTAGTACGCTGATACCGCTTTGGGCAATTCACTCTGGAGCAACGCATCAGAGGCATCCAACAGGCCAACTTCACTGAGCAGATGCGCGGCAGATGGCAGGACCGCCTGGCGCTCGTACTTGTCAGTGGTCGTCTGGTCGGCCTTGGCAACCGCGGCCTGCGCCTGCGCCACCAGATCGGCCGGCAAATCCGCCTTGCTGCCCTGGGGCTTATCCATCAAAGCCAGGGAAACTTTGGCCTGCACGGCACCAAGCTGATCGGCCTTGGCCAATGCAGGGTCTGCTGAAAAGCGGTCAAGCGCCGTGTTCAGCGCAGTCACCACCGCAGTGCGGTCCGGACCCGGCGCGGCGGTCAGAGTGGTCACAAGTTCCGTGGCGTAATTCACCAAAATATCCGCGCTCACACGCGCAAGAGCGGGGTCTGACAGCACTTTATGCAGCGTCACCAACGCTTGTGCGGAGTCCAGTCCCTTGGATTTCTCCTGCCCGGAAATCACCACCGATCTAAGCAGCAGTCGGGTCGCCGCATCCTGAAACTCCGGCGGGCATTGCTTGGCCAACTGCTGCACGGCTTGCGGTCGGTCGCTCTTGGCCGCCAACTGAGACTCATCGGTGTCCCAAGCATAGTAGGCCAGCATGTTCCAGCCATCGACTGGCAGCGAAGGCGCAGTGCCACCCGTTGCGGCAAGTGCAGCCGCCAGAGTTGCCTTGATGGGCTGAGTGGCACCCATGCCCAACTTGAGCATTTGCATAAATTGCACGGCGTCCACCTCGCCTGGCAAACGGGTCAGTTCGGTTCCATCGGGGCTGAACAGAATCGTGGTCGGGTAGCCACGGACCTTGAATTGTGTTCCCAGCTTTTGCGCGCCTGGCGTGTCTCCATCCAAATAAACCGGAATGAAGCCCTTGCTGCGCTCAATGAAATCAGGCCGATTGAAAACCGTCGCCTTGATCTGGTTGCACGGAGGGCACCACACCGCGCCCCAGTACAGAAACACAGGCTTGTTTTCAGACTTGGCCCTGACAAAGACCGCCTCCAGACTGGCTCCCTCAGGTTTGACCCAGGCAATGCTGGCGCTGGACATCGGCGCAATTTGGGGGCCCGGCGGGGTAGCCACCGTTTCTGGCAATTTAGAGCAGGCCACCATCAGCGCCGCTATGGCAACAATCAATACAAAACGTGTCATGGCAAGAAACACCCATTGAAGCAAATTGCGGATTGTGCGCCAGTTATGACAGCAGGAAATCTTTTGGCTCACCCCAAATGCGGGTTATTCCTATGCATTCAACAGCAAATAGCTACGCATAAGCGGTGTTCCTGACCTACTTTGCGATGGCCGAACGCATGGAGCGCGCCACGTACAGCAGGCAGCCAATTGTCAGCAGTCCACCGACAACAACACCGGGAAGGACCTGCGCCAGAGTCAGCGTTTCTCCTTTCAAGATCAGCATCATCAGCGTGTTTTGAGACAGGCCCGGAATCCACAAATACCACGGCGCGTCGCCGCCCGGATTGAGCATGCTGACCATGGGCGACAACCCAATCAGAGTGATGACCAGGCCGCTACCCGCCTGCGCCTCCTTGAATGTTTTTGAGCCAATCGCCAGTGCCATCAACACTGCACCCAACCCCGCCGCCAACGGCAATTGCAACAGCAGAAAGGCAATCACCTCAGGCACGCCAAACTGGAACATGGCTTGCAGACTGTCACTGCGCAAAAACCACTGGGCCGGCACAAAACTAAGGCTGGCAATGACCGCCACTGCCATGCCCAAAATCGCCACAGCACACCATTTGCCAATCACTACCGCCAGGTGCTGCACCGGATTCATCAGCAGGGGCTCCAGTGAGCCGCGCTCCCGCTCACCGGCCGTGCTGTCCAGTGCCGCAGTCAAGGCACCGTAGAGTACTGCCATGATGATGAACATGGGAATGATGGCAGTGATGCGGGTAGCGCGCGCCTGCACGCTGGCCAGATCCCGCTCATTAACGGAAATCGGCTGCAGCAACTCGGTGGCGACTCCACGCAGAGCAAGGCTAAGCGCGGCACGTTCCTGATTGAAACCCGTCAACAGGCGATGCAGCGCCGGCACTCCGGAGCCGGCCCGCTGGTTGCTGCTATCGCTCACAAACTCAATGCTGGGGCGCTCGCCCTCCAGCAACTCGCGCTCGAACTGGGGACCGACAACCAAGACAGGCACCAGCAGTGTTGATGCGCGCAACCGTGCCTCGTAATCTTGCGGAGCCGTTGTAACGGTGTAGGTCTGGCGCTCCAGGTAATTGCGCAAGGTCGGCGCGTGTTCGATTCCGGCGACCATCACCTCGCGTCTCTCCGCGCGCTCCTCCAGCGAAGAAATCAGCCCCGAGATAGCCAGCAATAGCAGTGGGCCCGTCAGCACCGCCGGGATCATCAACCGCAGCAGGGTGCGGCGGTCGCGCAGGGCATCCACCACTTCCTTGACCAGGACCACTGCGATACTTCTGAAAAAGTTGGCGTTCATGGAGTAGGTCCCGTGTCTTGCGTTTCAAACGCCAGTTTGACAAACGCGTCTTCAAAATCGGTTTTCCCTGTCTGGGCCAGCAACTCTTCGACGGTGCCTTCAGCCACGCTGCGCCCCTTCGCCATCACCACCACGTGTTCGCAAAGTTGCTGCACCTCGGGCATGATGTGGGTGGAAAAGACGATGCACTTGTTACCGCCCTCCGGTGACTTTAAAAAACGCAGCGCTTCTCGCAGGGCCCGCGTGGCCAGCACGTCCAGGCCATTGGTGGGTTCATCCAGAACAATATTGGACGGGTCATGCACCAACGCGCGCGCCAGCGCGGTTTTCATACGCTCCCCCTGGCTGAATCCTTCGGCGCGCCGGTCCAAAATGCTCCCCATATCCAGCAGCCGCGAAAGCTCTTGCGCCCTTGCGTGGGCGGTGTCGATGTCGACGCCCTGCAGTCGGCCGAAATAAACCACGTTTTCGCGTGCCGTCAGGCGCGGATACAGCCCATGGGCATCACCCAATATGCCCATGCGCGCCAGGGCCAGTCGGGGTTGCTGCGCCACAGCAATGCCGTCCACAGTAATGGAACCACTGTCGGGCTGAAAAAGTGCACCCAGCATACGCAATGTCGTCGTTTTTCCAGCCCCATTGGGGCCAAGCAACCCGGTAATACGACCATTGGGCGCAGACAGGTTCACCCCGCACACCGCCCGGATGATTTGTTTGGGGACCCTGCGAAAAGGCTTGGCTGCGCCGGTCACTGCAAACTGCTTGCTGACATTGACAATCTCGATCATGGCTGCACCCCTTTGCCAACCGGCGCCTGAGTGGGCAAAAATGCGGGCGGGCGTGGCACCCGGGTGGCGCACCCGGCGTCCTGGGGTAACGCTGCAGCGTCGGTGGCGGCAACGATGAAGCGGTACACCACATCACGCATGCAACCGATGCCCATCACGCCATGTCCGGACTCGGGAACAACAATATGCTGTGCCATACTGCCCATCGCCTTGACAACCCGGTCGCCGTGCCGCGGTGGCGTTGCCGGGTCGGCCCCGCCGCTGAGGGCTAATACGGGTGATGACGCCACCGGCACGCTGTAAAAACCCAGTGGCACCTGCCCGCGCGGCCAGAACGCGCAGACGCGCTCGTACATGTCAGCGTCGACTTGTCCAAAGTCTGCCCCCGGCGCTTGTGTGGCACCCGCAATGCGTGGCGCATCTTCAGCACACACCACAGAAAAGTGCATGCCCATGGCCAAGCGATTTGACTTGCGGTTGCCTAAAGCCCCCGATAAACCGATAAGACCCGCAAAATTGCCATTGGCAGCGCCATCGATGGCAGCCGGCAATGCAGATGCAAGGGCAGGCACATACAAAGGCGCCCGGATCAAACCCAGCAGGGCGGCGCGGGTCAACTCAAAGCGCTCGTCCTTACCGGTCACCGGGTGACTGACCGCGATCTGACGCGGCAATCCCTTAAGAAGGTCACTCCACTGCCTGCGCAAATAGGGAAACTGATTGGCGCAGGCGGTTGGGCCCTTTGCATCAATCTCGCATGACTTCAGCAATGCGTCCAGCGCGGCCTGGGCATCGATGGAAAAGCTCACCGGCAGGACCATGTCCGGCGGCGCAACACCATCTATAACGGTGCGCCGCACCTTCTGCGGAAACTGTCGCAAATACTCCAGGGCAGCCCGCGTGCCATAGGACGCGCCAATCAAGTTCCATTGTGGAACGCCCAACTGCTCGCGAACGGCATCAAAGTCCTGCATGGCGACAGTGGTGGTAAAAAACCGCATATCTCCGTAGGAATGCTTTGCAAGGTCCTCACTGCATTGGCGCAAGCGCTCCAACTGCTGGCGCGGATCGATGCTCTGCTGCACCGGCAACCGGGACTCATCAGCGCACTGCAGCGGAGCCGAACGACCAGTTCCGCGTTGGTCGATAAAAACCAGATCGCGCCGGTTGTTCAAACGGGATAAACGCGACATAACAGTTGGCGCCAAATCGATCGCACTTTGTCCGGGACCCCCGGCCAGCATCAGCACGGCATCGGTTTGCTTGTTGCGCGCCATTGCCGGCACGACCAGGTAGTGCACTTCAATCATGGGGCCATCGGGCCGGGCCGGATCCAGCGGGCGCAGTACCGAGCCACACTGCAGTTCATTGGGCATGCCTTCGACCCGACAGCGGTGGGTAGGGGCGAGGCCATCACTGGCCGCAACCAAAGGCACCACATGCAACCCCAGTACACCAGTCAATGCCAACGTGGCTAAACCAGGTCTGTACTTTGACATTCCTCCCCCCTTAATTATTGATAGCAGAAAGCCCGCCCGAATGGCGCGAAGTATCGCACTCACCCCAGACCGCGCAGAGAAGCCTCAACTCGCAGACAATGCCGCCCTTGGTTCGAAAAAATGTATTCTCCGTGGAGTAGCCATTGATAAAGTATTCAAACACGCTGGCATGCACAGGGACCCTGATCGGCCTTTCGACCTGCCATCTTGGGCTGGCGTGGGCACAAGACATTCCGACGGGAAGCGCAGAGCCGGGGCCCCGGGCCGGCGGCAAACTGGAGCGGGTGGAAATTCTG
>JAIPDC010000024.1 GCA_021737865.1 Rhodoferax sp. | reverse complement strand
GAAATCGTTCGCTCCGGCGCGGGGTTTCATATTCTGAAAGTGATTGAGAAGAAGGCGCCATCCCAGGTGAGGACGACGGTGCAAACCCATGCCAGGCACATTTTGCTGCGGCCCGGTCCGCAGCTAACGCAGGCTGCGGCCGTGGCCCAGGCCGCAGATTTTAAAAAGCGTATCGACTCTGGCACTGCCACGTTTCAGGCGCTGGCCCGCGAGCATTCGCAGGACGGCAGCGCACCTCAGGGGGGTGATTTGGGCTGGGCCGGGCAGGGTGCCTTTGTTCCTGAATTTGAGGAACCCATGAACCGCCTGGCCGATGGACAGCTCAGTGGCCCCGTGGTTTCACGTTTTGGTGTGCACCTGATTCAGGTTCTCGAGCGCAGGCGCGTGGAGTTGAGTGAGCGAGAGGTTCGTGAGTCCATCCGTGCTCAACTCAAGGAAAGTCGTTACGAAGCGGCCTTTGCCAGTTGGGCGCAGGATATTCGCGCCAATGCCTTTGTGGAGTTGCGCGAGGCGGCGCAGTAGTTTCGAGGTATGAAGCACATTGCCCGCAAGCGATTTGGCCAGCATTTCCTGACCGATGGCGCAATCATTGAGTCCATTGTGCAGGCCATCGCACCCAAGCCCGGACAGCGCATGGTTGAGATTGGCCCCGGCCTGGCTGCCCTCACCCAGCCGCTTGTGGAGCGACTGGGGCATTTAACGGTCATTGAGCTGGACCGGGATCTGGCCCAACGCCTGCGCAGCCACGGGCATCTCACAGTGATTGAGTCGGACGTATTGAAAGTGGACTTTTCCCACGTCAATAGTGCGTGGAGTGCTCCTGATTTGGGAGCGTTGGGTGGTGGCCCTGCCGATGGAGCAACCGCGAGCAAATTGCGGGTTGTCGGCAATCTGCCATACAACATCTCAACGCCGATTCTTTTTCATCTGCTCGACGCGGTGGATGTGATTGAAGACCAGCACTTCATGCTGCAAAAGGAAGTGATCGACCGCATGGTCGCAAAGCCCTCAACGGCGGCATTCGGACGGCTCAGCGTGATGCTGCAGTGGCGCTACGCGATGGATAATGTGCTGCTGGTTCCGCCTGAGAGTTTTGATCCGCCGCCCAGGGTAAACAGCGCTGTGGTTCGCATGGTGCCGCTGGCACGGCCACCTGAGCTGAATATCGCATTGCTGAGCGAGCTGGTGCAGGTGGCCTTTAGCCAGCGACGTAAATTGTTGCGCCATACATTGGGCCGCTGGCTGGAGGAAAAGGGCTTTGGCGGAGCGTTTGATGTGCAGCGGCGGGCGGAGGAAGTGCCGGTGAGCGCCTATGTCGAATTGGCCCGGCAATTGCAGCCGGCAGCAGGCGTGCCATGCGATTGACCACTTACACCGACTATGCTCTGCGCACACTGATGTACCTGGCCGTCAACCGGGATCGCCTGGTGACGATTCAGGACATTGCCAGTCTCCACAGTATTTCCAAGAACCACCTGACCAAGGTCGTTCACCATTTGGGCCAGATCGGGCTGGTCACCACCATACGGGGGCGCAATGGGGGTCTAAGACTCGGCTCGGAGCCGGCCGCCATCAATATTGGGGAGGTCGTTCGGCAGACCGAAACCGACTTTCATATGGCCGAGTGTTTCCAGCGCGAAAATAACCGCTGCGTCTATGCGTCGGACTGCGTGCTGGAAGACGCCCTTGGTGCTGCCACTGCTGCCTACTTGCGCGTGCTCGACGGGGTCACCCTGGAGAAGCTGGTGGTCAAAACGTCGGCAGGCCTGGATGGCGGAAAAAGCAGCGAGCCCGTTACGTTTCGGGCCAGAACGCCCATCGCCGGTTAGTCCGGCTGTGGCCCGTCAGTAATTACACCTAAATCAGTTTGGAGTAGGTGGACGTTGTGGGTTGTCCCAGGTATTTGTCGAACACCATGCCGCTGGCGCGCACAAACAGACGCCCCTTGGGCGTGACCCGAATGGCAGAAGCGTCGATGGTGATCAGACCAGCTTCTTCGTAGGGTTTGAGGCGCAGCAACTCGGCTTCAAAGTAGGTGTTGAAGTCGATGCCGTACTCGCGGTTGATCGTTTCAACCTCCACCGGTGCACTGCACATCAGCGTCATGATGATGTCGCGGCGCAGCACATCGTCCTGGCTCAACTCGAACCCTTTTTCGATCGGCAAGCGCCCTGCGTCCAGATGCTGGTAATAGGCACTGACCGTGCGCACGGCCTGACTGTATGAGTTACCCACCTTGCTGATGGCCGATACGCCAAGCCCTATCAGGTCGCACTCGGAACGGGTGGTGTAGCCCTGGAAGTTGCGGTGCAGGGTTTTTCCCAGTCGGGCCTTGTTCAGCTCGTCGTCTGGCTTTGAAAAGTGGTCCAGACCGATGTAGACGTACCCTGCGTCGAGCAGTCGGCGCATCGACATCAGGAAAATCTGCAGCCGCAGTTCGGCTGATGGCAGGTCGCTGTCGACAATCAGGCGCTGCGCCTTGAAGCGGCCTGGCAAGTGTGCGTAGTTGTAAAGCGCAATCCGGTCGGGCGAGACGCGGATGAGGTTGTCCAGGGTGCGGCTAAAGCTCTCCAGCGTCTGCTTGGGCAGGCCGTAAATCAGATCCGCATTGATGGATTCGAACTTTGACTTTCTGCTCTCCAGCACGGCCTGTTCGACCATGCTCAATGGCTGGATGCGGTTGACCGCCTGTTGCACGGCCGGATCAAAATCCTGTACACCAAAGCTGTTGCGGTTGAAGCCCAGTTCAGCCAGCATCGACAGGGTGTGGGGCTGGACGGTGCGCGGGTCAATCTCGACGCCCAGTTCCGCATCGGGGGTGAATTCAAAGTGCTTGCGTACCATGGCCATGAGCTGGCGCAATTCATCATCGCTGAAGAACGTAGGAGTGCCACCACCCAGATGCAGCTGGACCGTTTTGCGGTCTTTGCCGATGCGTGATGCCACCAGGTCCATTTCCTTGTCCAGGTAGCGCAGGTATTCGCCAACGCGCGCGTGGTCCTTGGTGATGATCTTGTTGCAGGCGCAGAAATAGCACAGCGACTCACAGAACGGCAAATGAATGTAGATCGACAGGGGCGGGTTGTCGGTGCGGGCGCAGCGTTGGTCCAGGTAACCCCGATACGTTGTCTCGGTGAACTGAGTATGGAACCGATCTGCCGTGGGATAGGAGGTGTAGCGAGGGCCGAGCTTGTCGAATTTTCGGACCAACTCTTCGGAGATCTCCGTGTCGGTGGAAACGTGTGTCATTGTTGAATCCTTAAATATCGCTCAAAGGCGGTTGCAGGCTACCCAAGTGCCCGGGAGCCGTGCAGCTATTACGCATTGGCCCGGTCGGTAATAGTACAGCGCAGGGATCCAAAAAAAGCCCATCTCGGAGATGGGCTTCAGGTGGATGCTTGGATGGCCGTCATTGCGACGGAATTGCCGGTTGCTCAAGTCAGGCCGCGGCCAGCCAGTATCCCGAGTTAAAAGGGCTGCTCATGCGCAACGCAAATGGGGACACGTCGAGTAATTTGTCGGTTGGCATTTTTTCGCCGGATTCGGTTGCCATCTCAATACCCGCAACGGAGTGGGATTGTGCAATGGCACCGATTGCCTCATTCGCCCGTTCTGCTTGGCTAGTGTGTGCAGAACGGGCTACAGAAAAGAATAGAAGCATCGAAACGGAATCTTCCGGTCCCCCCAGTAGTCTGCAGTGTCGCGGAAGATGTCGAGCAGTTGCTCGCGCGCTTCCTTGTCAAATTTGGTGTTGGCGGGAATGTGCTCCAGCACGGCGATGAAGCCGGGCTGAGGGCCAGACTTGTGCACCGGGTCGGTCATGCTGTCGTAAAGAGCATCAAAGTTCTTTCCGACATGGGCAGGCAGCTTGAATTGCTGACCAATCAGGTCCAGCACATCCTGCTTGGTTTGTGCATCGGCTAGATTCGCATACAGGAAGTGGTGTCCCAATGCCTGCGCGGCCTCCTGCAAATCCGGCACTCTGAAGGCGCGGATCGATTGCACGATGTTAGTTCTGACTGTTCGAAGTGGCATATCCATTCCCGCTTCTCTTTCTTAAAAGGTATAAATCGGACTCATGGCACGATCTTGCGAAAACTCGCATAGTGATCGGCCGTGTAAAAACAAGCATCTGGTGTGACGGCAGGACCTCCACACACAATTCGACGGGCACCGCGGTCAACTGATTGGGGTGTTTTGACGGTGTATTCGCGGTAGTAGCCTCGCTTTTCACCAGGCAGCAAGCGCTCCCGGTTGCCAAAGACCGTACCGTCTTTGGCAAAAGGGAAAGGCCCACCCCGGTGGATCAGGCGGTAGACTTCAATTCCCTGTGGCGGTAACTGGTTCAGTGCAACCGTGGTGTCTATTGCAGACGATGCGGCCCATTCTCTTGCCTGTACACCGCTCCACGCCACCGTCAGGACCAGCAAAAAGCTGGTAAGCACTAACTTTAAAAACCCTTTGCGCACCATCAAATTCCTCAAACGACTCCGGGTAAACCCGAGAAATCCAAGGAAAGGAGTGTCGCGTATTTCACCAAAAAAAGCAAGGCCCTGCCCAAATTTTAGGCAAGGCCTTTACGTTTTTTTACTGAGTAAGTGTGTACTAACTGTTGCTATTGGTCCTAGCGAACAGCGTTTGCATCAGCGACAGTGAGTGCCGTCATATTTACAATTCGGCGGACGGTAGTACTTGCTGTGAGTACATGCACCGGTTTCGCGGCGCCCAAAAGCACCGGGCCAATGGCAATGTTGCCCCCGGCCGCTGTTTTCAACAGGTTGTAGGCAATATTGGCGGCGTCGATGTTGGGCATGACCAGCAAATTGGCATCGCCGTGCAGTGAACTATTGGGCATTAGCGCCATGCGGGCGGCGCCATCCAGGGCCACGTCGCCGTGCATTTCACCATCAACCTCCAGCCAGGGTGCATGCTGTTGCAGCAGTGCCAGCGTCTGGCGCATCTTGAGGGCGCTGGGTTCGTTGCTACTGCCAAAGTTGGAGTGGCTCAGCAAGGCGGCTTTGGGTTTGAATCCAAAACGGCGCATTTCTTCCGCCGCCATGATGGTAATTTTGGCCAATTCACGGGCGGTGGGGTCATAGTTGACATGGGTGTCCACAAGGAAAACCTGACGACCGGGCAGCATGAGGCCGTTCATGCAGGCGTAAATTGGTACATCGAGGGCAGCATCGGCTCCGGTTGTTGCGCGCTTGCCAATGACCTGATCGATGTATTGCAAATGCAGTGCCGTGGTACCCCAAGTGCCGCAAATCATGCCATCAACATCGCCCTTGTGCAGGAGCATGGAGCCGATCAGGGTCAGGCGGCGGCGCATCTCAATTTTTGCGACTTGCGCCGTGATGCCCTTGCGCTCGGTCATCCGGTGGTAGGTTTGCCAGAAATCACGGTATCGGTGGTCTTGCTCGACGTTGACCACGTTGTAATCGACGCCCTCCTTCAACCGCAAACCAAACTTCTCGACGCGCTCTGCGATGACCGAGGGGCGACCAATCAGGGTGGGCAATGCAAGGCGCTCGTCCACCACGATCTGGGCAGCCCGCAGTACGCGCTCATCCTCGCCCTCGGCATAAGCCACGCGTTTCTTTAGGGCCTTCTTGGCCGCCGTGAAGATCGGCTTCATGGTGGTGCCGGATGCATAGACAAAACTCTGCAATTTCTCGCGGTAGGCATCCATGTCCACAATGGGGCGCAAAGCCACGCCGCTGTCGGCGGCGGCTTTGGCCACGGCCGGCGCAATCTTCATCATCAAACGGGGGTCGAATGGCTTGGGTATCAGATACTCCGGGCCAAAGGCAAGCTGTTCACCCGAGTAGGCTGCCGCAACCACTTCGCTTTGCTCCGCCTGAGCCAGATCCGCGATGGCGTGCACCGCTGCAATTTCCATCTCCAGAGTGATGGTGGAGGCACCCGCGTCCAGCGCTCCCCGAAAGATATAAGGAAAGCACAGAACGTTATTGACCTGATTTGGATAGTCGGTGCGTCCCGTGGCGATCACGGCGTCATTGCGCACGGCAAGCACTTCTTCCGGCAGGATTTCGGGCGTTGGGTTTGCCAGTGCAAACACCAGCGGCCTAGCCGCCATTGTCTTCACCATGTCGGCCTTGAGTACACCACCGGCCGAGAGGCCCAAAAAGATGTCGGCGTCGACGATGGCCTCGCGCAGCGTTCTGGCGCTGGTAGGTTGTGCAAAGACTGCCTTGTCGGCATCCATCAATTCGATGCGGCCCTCGTAGACCACACCGGCCAGGTCGGTGACCCAGATGTTTTCACGCGGGATGCCCAGCTTGACCAGCAAACCCAGGCAGGCCAGTGCGGCGGCACCAGCACCGGACGTGACCAGCTTGACCTTCTTCGGGTCTTTGCCAACGACCTTCAGTCCGTTCAGTATGGCCGCGCCCACCACAATGGCCGTGCCATGCTGGTCATCATGAAATACTGGAATTTTCATGCGTTCGCGCAGCTTGCGCTCGACGTAGAAGCAGTCCGGTGCCTTGATATCCTCAAGGTTGATGCCGCCAAAGGTGGGCTCCATCGATGCAATGATGTCGACCAGTTTGTCCAGGTCGTGCTTCTCGTTGATCTCGATGTCGAAGACGTCGATCCCGGCAAACTTTTTAAACAATACGCCCTTGCCCTCCATCACGGGTTTGGCGGCCAGTGGACCAATGTCCCCGAGCCCCAAAACGGCTGTGCCGTTGGTAATGACGGCTACCAGGTTGCCCCGACTGGTGTACTTGAACGCGTTGTTGGGATCCTTGACGATCTCTTCGCACGGCGCGGCCACGCCGGGTGAATAGGCCAGCGCCAGATCATGCTGGTTGACCAGTTGTTTGGTGGCGGATATTGCGATTTTCCCGGGGGTCGGGAACTCGTGGTACTCCAGGGCCGCCTGACGCAGCTGGGCTTTTTTTTCTGCAGAACTGGAGACCGGGGCCTTGGGCGAAATAGGCGTCTGATTTGGCATCTTGCATCCTCTGTGGCATGGGGGCCGACGCGAAGGCGCACGGGCCTGTGCCCTGTTATGGGTTGTGCATTGTAGGCCTCGTAATTGGCACAAGTGGTGTGCCGCGCCCCGTAGTTACCACAGGTCGATGCGCATTCGGTATGACTTTATGCCGATAAAAAGGTTCTGCGCGGGCATACTCAGACGACCACGGTGACCGACAGACCGCCGAGTTTTTCCGAGCGGGCGACATGCAACTGCATGTGGTGCACGAGGGCCACCCGCTTCACGATCGACCAGCCCAGGCCACTGCCGTTTTCATTGCTGCCGGGAACCCTGAAGAAACGCTCGCCCAGTCGTGTCAGGTCTTCATCGGGCAGGCCGGCCCCACTGTCTTCAATCTGCAAGGCAACTTTTCCATCGTCGCGCTGCCGCACGGCAACGATGACCCGCGCGGACGCGGGGCTGTATCTCACAGCGTTGTCCACCAGGTTTCGCACAAGAACGGTTAGCAATATTTCGTTGCCTGCAACCAGGCAAGGAGCCGCGCAGTCGAATTCAATCGACTGACCCTTGGCAATAGCCCTTGGTGCCAGGTCTGCAACAACCCGGCGTGCCAGCGCGACCAGATCAATGCTCTCCACAGCTGGTTCCGCCGATGCCTCCAGCCGTGACAAGGTCAACAATTGGGCAACCAGATGGATGGCACGGTCACATCCTTCCAGTGTGTTGCGCAGCGCATGGTTGCGCAGGGCATCGTCGGTCTCTCCCAGCGCTACCTGGGCCTGGGCGCGTATGGCCGCAATGGGGGTGCGCAGTTCGTGGGAAGCGTCCGCAGTGAACCGTCGCTCGGATTCGAGCAGACTGCCGATGCGCTCGAACAGGCCGTTGAGCGCGTCGACCATGGGTGCAATTTCTGTCGGTGCACCGTCCAGCGCCAGAGGGGTTAGCGCCAGCGGTTCGCGTTGAGCCAGTGTGAACCCGAGGCGCCGCATGGGCGCGACGCTGCGGTAAATTGCCCACCACAGTGCCAGTGCCAGCAATGGCAGTGCGATTGCCATGGGCAGCAGGGTGCTGCGCAAGACTGCCCACAGAATGTGGGACCGTGACCCTTCCTCTTCACCGACATAGACATGCACATCGCGGTCGGCCCCGTAGGTTGAGAAAACACGCCATGCAACCCCGCCGATCTGAACTGTTTCAAAGCCAGACCGGAAGTCGTTGTCGTTGCTATTGCTTGCCATGGCCGCCGGGGGTGCGTTCGTGGAGCGCATCGCCAACCGGCCCTGGTGAAAAACCTGGAACGCAACCCTGGGGGCATAGCGGTGCAGCGAGGGTGCATCGACGCCGTCATGGTCCTCATCAACCTCCTGCCCTTGCTGAACCACCAGAATTGCTGCCGCCTGCGCCAGGTGGCCGTCCAGCAGTTCGTCCAGTTCGTGGCGCACATCCAGCCAGGTCAGGCAGGCAGTGGCCAGCCAGACGATGGTGACCACACCCAGCACCAGCGTCAAAAGTTGCCGCTGGAGGGAATGCGGTGCGCGCTGCATGGCGTTATGGAATGGCTACTTCACGCAGCAACGTATAGCCCACACCACGCACGGTGTGGATCAGTGTACTGCCGAGCTTGCGGCGCAGGTTGTGGATATGGACTTCAATGGCATTGCTGTCCACCTCCTGCCCCCAGCTATACAACTGCTGCTCGAGTTGCTCGCGGGAGAGCACCCGTCCGGCCCCCAGCAAGAAGGCTTGCAGGAGATCAAATTCACGGTTCGAAAGCATGACCGCAACGCCCGCCTGGCGCACGGTACGTGATGCCGGGTCCAGCACCACATCCTGGGCTGCCAGACACTCTTGTGGCTGACCATGTGCGCGGCGAACCAAAGCCCGCAGACGCGCTGCCAGTTCATGCAGGTCAACCGGCTTGACTACATAGTCATCGGCACCCAGATCCAGCCCGAGAATGCGATCCGGCACGGTGTCACGGGCTGTCAGCACCAGCACCGGTGTTGCAATGTGCGCCGCGCGCAATGCGGTCAACACCTGCAACCCGTCTTTGCGCGGCAGCCCGAGGTCCAATACCGCTGCCGTATAGGCCTGCGCGCGCAACTCACGCTCTGCAGCCTCACCATCGCGCACCCAGTCCACTTGAAAACCCAACTGCCGCAGACCAGCCCGCAGGCCATCCCCCAGGAGTGAGTCGTCTTCGGCAAGCAGGATGCGCATGTGGTGATTATCTGCGCAGCATCATGCAAAGGTGTCGGCCATCAAGGCACTAAACCACTCGCCCATGTCCTCGAACGAGTCGCTGTCCCAGCCGACGGACGCACCCGTAGCCGCTGGCACCGCCAGCATGGTGCCGGTAACGGGGTCATACTGAAACATGGCGTGCAGCCAGGAGGCCTTGGTGGAGGTGATGGTCGAGAAGCACGCAGAATTGGTCACCGGCGCGGCGTCAGGGCTGCCCCCTGCCAATATGCGCGACAGTGCGTCGGCACACACCTTGGCCTCCTGGTTGGCAACATGACCGGCCTTGGGCTGGGTTGTGGCGCTCGAGTCACCAATGATGTGCACCTTGCTGGCACCGGCGACTGTGCTGGCATAACTCAGCACGTTCACGCCTGCGAACCGACCGTCGGTCGCATTGTTCAGACCGGTTGCCGCAATCAGACCACCTGCGCGCTGGCGCGGAATCATATTCACCACATCGCCGTGAAATGTGCCACCGCCAGCGGTGTACAGGTTCATGCCGACAGGGTCCACACTCAGCACTTCGGCGTTGTTGTGGTACTCGATCACGCTGCCATGCAGACCCAGGAACGCGCTCGTGAAATTGTCTTTCTCGGTGACGATATCGGGGTTGGCGTCCAGCACGATCAGCTTGGAGCCCGGCTTCTTGACCTTGAGCCAGTCGGCCACCAGGCAGGCACGTTCATAGGGGCCGGGGGGGCAGCGGTAAGGGGTTTTGGGAATGGTCAGAATTGCGACACCGCCGGCACGCATGGTGCTGAGCTGGCCAGCCAGCAATGTGGTTTGAGGCCCGGCGGTCCATGCGTGCGGCATCCGGTTGGAAGTGCCCAAACCGGGCACCTCGTCAAAGGTGATTCCGGGCGCCATCACGATGCGGTCGGCAGTGAGAACTGTCTTGTCGGCCAGCGTGACTTTTGCATTCACGGGGTCCACTGCAACCACATCGCCAAAAACGGTTGTCACCCCGTATTTACTGCGCAGTGTGTCGTATTTGTAGGTCAGGCTGGACAACGTGCGTTGACCCGTGAGTACCAGGCTGCTCATGATGTTGGATGTGTAGGTGGGCATGCGCTCGACCAATGTGACCTCAATTCCATCACCCCAAAGCCGCAGGTATTTGGCCACGGTGGTGCCGGCCATGCCGCCCCCAATGACGATGACACGTGCCTTGACCGTGGTGCTGGACGACACCACAACGGGTGCCGTGGTGGAGGATTTTCTGCGGTCTTCGGCCAATATCGCGGTGGATACCGCTGATGCAGCACTTGCGAGCAAAAAGTTGCGTCTATGCATGGTGGTTCTCCTGATTAGCGTTGAGTGGACAGCCATTGGGCAAGCAGACGAAGCTGCGCATCGGTGTAGCCCATGGAGTGCTTGGCCATCAGGCCATTACCTTCTTTACCGGAGCGAAACTCGATCATTTCCTTGTAGATCTCGCTAGCCGACTTGCCGGCCAGCGTATCGAAGCCCGGACCCTTGCCATTGGTGCCATGGCATTGGAAGCAATTTGATGCCAGCAGCCGTCCGGCTGGGGCGGTCTGCGCTGTCGAATTCAGACTTGCGCAGACCAGAAGCGCGGTGGCCGCGAGCGCTTGCCATTTGTAGCGCGATGGGTGTTTCATGGTGACTCCTTTTGACGTTGACTTGTTACCAGGCCCATTGTGCAAACATAGTTAAATCATTAACTGCGAATACTTGTAACAAAGAATATAAAGATGATGCATCCTGTTACGGCGCCATCAATATCCGCATCGTTGCAGGCGCAAAAGCTCCGGGTGGGCGGTGTGAATGCCCTGGGCCGAATCTTGCCGTCCTGTTCTTAGGGTTTTCTTAAGGGTGAATGGAGGCGCTCTCCCGTTCTTCCATCGGGCAACCTGTTGAAATAGTGTCAAATATTGGCTCTAGCCCTCGTAGAATAAGCGTAGATAGCTATAAAATAGATAGCAACAGCTCGTTTTTAGCCAGGCTTGACTGATATCGCAATGCACCCGGTCTCGTTGTTCCTTAATATGCAACCGTTAAGCTCAGGCATGGCTCACTCTGGGCCTGTTTGCCATCCATCCATTTCCCACCATGAACTTCCCTGACATTGTTGATGACCCTGAAGACACCGTGCACACAGCCGCTGAGCGCGCAGCCGCCGCCTCGCGCAGCACCTGGGTCAGCGTAGGTGTCAACATCGTGTTGACCGCTACACAAATCGCAGTGGGAGTTTTCTCCAAATCACAGGGATTGATCGCTGACGGTATCCATTCCCTGTCAGATCTGGTGGCTGATTTTGTGGTGCTGTTTGCCGGTCACCATGCCAGGAAGGATGCCGACGAGGATCACCCGTACGGTCACCAGCGTTTTGAGACTGCTGCCTCGCTGGTACTGGGTTTGTTGCTGCTTGCGGTGGGGGTGGGCATGCTGTGGTCGGCATTTCGCAAGCTCGAGGCGCCGGAGACTGTGCAACAGGTGCATATCTTGGCGCTGTGGGTGGCCGGCGGAGCCCTGGTGGCCAAGGAATTGTTGTTTCGATACATGCTGACAGTGGCAAAACGGGTGAAGTCCAGCATGCTGGTGGCCAATGCGTGGCATGCGCGCTCGGACGCCGCGTCGTCGCTGGTGGTGGGACTGGGGATCATCGGAAATCTGGCCGGCTACCCGATTCTGGACCCGATCGCAGCGCTCATTGTCGGCTTCATGGTGGCCAAAATGGGTTGGGAGTTCAGCTGGAGCGCCATGCATGACCTGATGGACCGCGCCGTTGACGAGCAAGAGGTCGAGGCGATCCGCGCAACGCTGGCGGGCACGCCCGGTGTGAGTGGCGTGCATGATGTGCGCACCCGCAAGATGGGCGACATGATTGTGGTGGACGCCCACCTGGAGGTCGACGCGGCCATCACGGTCGAGGCCGGGCACGACATCTCCGTACTCGCACGCCAGCGGGTGATGCAGCGTCACAGGGTGCTCAACCTGATGACGCATGTAGACCCGTGGAAACGCCCGGATCTGGACCATTCCACTCCAGCCGGTTCTGCTGCGAACTGAGTTCTTGCTATGGCTGGTCCGGCAACGCCACCCGATACAGCCGGGAGCGGCGTGGACGATGGGCTGACTGAACAGGTGGCGTGCCAGCGCCTGGCGCAGGACGGCCCCAACGCCCTGCCCGCGTCTGCGCGACGCGGCGTGCTGCGTTTGTTGATCGACGTGGTGTCGGAGCCCATGTTCCTGCTGCTGGTGGCGTGTGGCGTCATCTACATGGTGTTGGGTGACCGCCACGAGGCACTGATGCTGTTGTGCTTTGTGTTCGTGGTCATGGGCATTACCTTTGTGCAGCAGCAGCGGACCGAGCGTTCACTCGACGCCCTGCGCGACCTTTCCAGCCCGCGCGCGCTGGTCGTGCGCGGCGGGCAGTCGTTGCGCATTGCCGGGCGAGACCTGGTGTGCGGCGACATCGTGCTGCTGGCCGAGGGTGACCGCGTTCCGGCAGATATGGAATTGGTCCAGGCCTCCAACTTGATGGTGGATGAGTCACTCTTGACCGGTGAATCGGTGCCTGTTGACAAGCAGGTGGCTGGCGTGGCCGCGACGATGGACGCGCAGCGGGTATTTTCCGGCACCCTGGTGACCCAAGGTATGGCGCGGGGCCGGGTGATCGCCACCGGTGTGCGCAGCACGTTGGG
Organism: Rhodoferax sp.; assembly: GCA_021737865.1. GTDB lineage: Bacteria > Pseudomonadota > Gammaproteobacteria > Burkholderiales > Burkholderiaceae_C > Allorhodoferax. The sequence goes on along the minus strand of JAIPDC010000024.1, from coordinate 12,945 downwards.
GCGCATTGGCCAGTCCCTGGCAGCCCTGGGCAGCCAGAGCACGCCGATACAGATGGAGACACAGCGTGTCGTCAAACGCATCGCGGTGGTGGGCCTGGTGCTTGCCAGCGGTCTGGCGGTTGTTTACGGCATTACCACCGGTGATTGGCTGCACGGTTTGCTGGCCGGGTTGACGCTGGCCATGGCCATCCTGCCGGAAGAGCTACCGGTAGTGTTGACCATATTTCTGGGGCTGGGTGCGTGGCGGCTGGCGCGTGAGAACGTGCTGGCCCGCAGCATCCCGGCCATCGAATTGCTGGGTGCCACCACAGTTCTGTGCGTCGACAAGACCGGCACGCTGACCGCCAACCGCATGGCAGTCAACAGCCTGTGGTCAGAATCGCAGGGCTATGACTGCATACGTGACAGTGTCACGCCGTTGCCCGAGGCATTGCACGGCGTGCTCGAATACGCCGTCCTGGCCAGTCACCGCCGGGCCTTCGATCCGATGGAAACCGCCATTGGCGACGCGGGGCAACGATTGCTGGCCGACACCGAGCACTTGCACGCGGACTGGACGCTGGTGGATGACTACCCGTTGTCGCGCGAGATGTTGGCCATGTCGCGCGTCTGGCAGTCACCCGACCGGCGCGAGCGCATGATTGCCGCCAAGGGCGCGCCGGAGGCGATTGTCGACTTGTGCCATATGGATGCACTGCGCAGTGCTGCAATTGCTGAACAGGTCACCGCCATGGCGCGCGCAGGGCTGCGCGTTCTGGGTGTTGCGCAGGCGAGCTTTTCGGCCGATGCGCTGCCGAGTAATCAGCATGATTTTGATTTCGAGTTTCTCGGCCTGGTCGCGCTGCAAGACCCGGTGCGTGGCGACGTGCCGCAGGCCATCGCCGAGTGCCATGCGGCGGGCATTCGGGTGGTGATGATCACTGGCGACCACCCGTCCACAGCAGTTTCGATCGCGCGGCAGGCAGGCCTGAGCTGCGACGGCGCTGTCATGACCGGGGTTGAGCTCGATGCCATGGATGACGGAGTTCTGCGCGAGCGCCTGGCCACCACCACTGTTTTTTGCCGGGTGCAGCCGCAACAGAAACTGCGCCTGGTGCAAGCCTTTCGAGCGCGCGGCGATGTGGTCGCCATGACCGGCGATGGCGTCAACGACGCACCGGCCCTCAAAGCAGCGCACATTGGTGTGGCCATGGGCGCGCGGGGAACCGATGTGGCGCGTGAGGCCGCCGCGCTGGTGCTGCTAAACGACGACTTTTCTTCGCTGGTGGTTGCGGTGCGTTATGGCAGGCGCGTGTTTGCCAACCTGCGCAAGGCCATTGTTTTTGTGGTTGCAGTGCATCTGCCCATCGTCGGGCTGTCAGTGCTGCCGGTCCTTTTTGGCTGGCCCATGCTGTTGATGCCGGTGCATATCTTGTTCCTGCAATTGATCATAGACCCGACCTGCTCGGTGGTGTTTGAAGCGGAGCCGCTGGAAGCCCGGGCCATGTTGGAAGGTCCTCGCAGCCCTGGTATGCGCCTGTTTGATGTCGCGGTAGTGGCGCGCGGCTTTTGGCAGGGCATTGGCTTGCTGGGTATTTTGTTGGCGGTGTTTGGTGTGACGCGTGACCAGACGGGCTCGGACAATGCCGCGCGCGCCATGACGTTCATGGTGATGGTGCTGTCCAATCTGGCGCTGATTCAGGTGAACCGGTCCTGGGCCCCAACGCCTTTGCGAGGCCGGCGCGCGGTCAACCGGTCATTCGCCTGGATAAGTCTGTTCACGCTTGTTTTGCTGGCCTGTGTTTTAACCATTCCGGTGATCAGCCAGTTGTTCGCGTTTGAGGCACCCTCGATCCAATTGCTGGGATGGGGATTGGCCGCAACGTTCTTGGGATTGGTGTGGTTTGAGGGGGTGAAGTGGGCATTTGCCCGTCAGTCTTTGGGGCGAACATGGAATTGAACGACTTTGGACTTCGCAGGTAGCCCCCGGTCTGCCACTTTGTCGCAACCGCTGCAGTCGCAGTGCGATGCGGCGGATGCGGTCTGCTGAAAGCGCACCTTCCATGCGGTGCCCAATGGCCATTGCGCCAGACGTTGTGCAATAAAGCGCCGCGCCACGGCTGGCATCAACGCCCACAGGGCATAGATGCTGCAACCCACGACCAGTGCGAAAACAATGAGATGCTGGGCCGTCATATCCGCTAGCCGCCCAGCCAGGATGTCACGTGAAAGGTTGTGAACGCAGCCAGATAGGCCAGCGCAAACATATAGGCTGTCATCAGTATCGGGTAGCGCCACGAGTTGGTCTCACGCCGGACCACGGCCAGGGTAGAGATGCACTGCGGAGCAAACACATACCAGGCCAGCAACGAAAACGCAGTTGCCAGCGACCAGCTTTGGGCAATGACAGGTGCCAGTGAGTTGGCCACAGAGTCGCCCGCTGCCGACAAGGCATACACCGTGCCCAGCGCGCCCACCGCCACCTCTCGCGCTGCCATTCCGGGCACCAGTGCGATAGAGATTTGCCAGTTGAAGCCAATCGGTGCAAACAGGGGCTCCAGAAAGTGGCCCAGCATTCCGGCGATGCTGTATTGAATGGCCGAGCCCGTTGCACCATCGGGTGGGCCGGGGTAGGTCGACAAGAACCACAGCACGACCATGATGGCAAAGATGATGGTGCCCACTCGGTGCAAAAATATCCGTGCGCGCTCCCACAACCCCAGTACCAGGTTGCGCAGACCCGGCACGCGGTAAGGCGGCAACTCCAGCATCAGGGGCTGGTAGCGGTTTTTCATCCAGATGCGTTTGAATACCCAGGCCACCGCCATGGCCGACACCACGCCCGCCACGTACAGTACAAACAGGGTCAACCCGCGCAGGTTGAACACGCCAATACTGCGATCGGGCACAAAGGCCCCAATCAGCAGGGCATACACCGGCAGCCGGGCCGAGCAGGTCATGAGCGGCGCCACCATGATGGTGGCCAGGCGGTCCTGCCAGTTGGCGATGGTGCGGGTGGCCATGATGCCGGGTACTGCGCAGGCAAAGCTTGACAGCAGCGGAATGAAGGCGCGCCCGGACAGCCCCACCTTGCCCATCAAGGTGTCGAGCAAAAATGCTGCACGCGGCAGATAGCCCGAGTCCTCCAGCACCAGAATGAAGAAAAACAAAATCAGAATCTGCGGTAAAAACACCAGCACCCCGCCCGCGCCGGCAATCACGCCGTCCACCAGCAGACTGCGCAGCGGGCCATCGTCCATCTGGGTGCTGGTCCATTGGGCAAGGAAGGCCATCGCCAACTTGATGGCATCCATCGGCACATTGGCCCAGGAAAATACGGCCTGGAACACCAAAAACAGCACCAGACCCAGAATCACCAAACCCCAAACCGGGTGCATGGCCCACGCATCGACCCGAAAGTGAAAGCGCTGAAACTGCACAGCACCGGGAGCGGCAATGGCGAGAATGCGCCGCACTTCGCGCTGGATGTCGGCACTGGCGCGCGGCGTGTGGTGCGTGGCAATGGCGGGCTGGGCCGCATTCAGGTCAGGCGCTGCCAACGCGCTGGCAAAGTCGTGGTCCAGTTGGGCCAGCAAATTCGTGTGCCCGTTGTGCTGCACCGCAACCGTTTCCACCACCGGGCAGGCGAGTTCTGTGGAGAGCCTCGCAACGTTAATGGTGAGGCCGCGCGCCTTGGCCACGTCGGTCATGTTCAGCGCCACGATGACGGGGTGGCCCAGTCGCTGCAGTTCGAGCACCAGTCGCAAATTCATGCGCAGGTTGGTGGCATCAACCACCGCGACGACTGCGTCCACCGGCGCCTCACCGGCACGCCGCCCCTCGATCACCTCCATCGTCACCTCTTCATCGGGTGTTGCCGGATGAAGGCTATAGACGCCGGGCAGGTCGATGACGGATACCGTGTGGCCACTGGCCAGGCGCACCAGACCGACCTTGCGCTCTACGGTTACGCCAGCGTAATTTGCGACCTTTTGGCGTGCACCCGTGAGCAGGTTGAATAAGGCGGTTTTGCCGCAATTCGGGTTTCCGACCAAGGCCACGTTCCAGGGGCGGGCTGCCGGCACAGGGGTCGCAGAACTCATTGGGGGGAGACCTCGATGCAGTCGGCTTCCAGCCAGCGCAGGGCAAACATGGTTTCCCCCACCACAACGGCCAGCGGCTCGCGCCCGCCAGGGCCGCGCTGCAGCAGTTGCACCGGCTCCCCGGCAATAAACCCCAACTCACCGAGCCGGTCCAGCATGGCCGCATCGGCATCCGGCGAATTGGCGCTGACACAAGCCACAGTTCCGTGGGCGCCGGTGGGTAAATGGGTCAGGCGCATGGAGTGGCCAAGAATGGAGGGTGCAATGAAAACGAGGGTCTAAATGAGAGTGTATCGCATTTAGAGGGCAACAATCCGGTCAGATTGACAGGCCGTCCAGGGCAGGCAGGGCGCCGAAAAAACGTTGCCAGCGATTGCTGTATTCTGTCATCAACGATGACCTTACATGAACTGTATCCGCTGGCCCGCGCAACCCACATCGGACTGGTGTGGACGAGCGGCGCCCTTTTTGCGGCGCGCGGCTGGGGTGTGCTGCTGGGCGCGGATTGGCCTATGGCTCTGGCGGTTCGGCGTATCAGCTATGCCATCGACACGGTTTTGTTGAGCGCGGCCTTGCTGCTGTTGGTGATTTTGGACACCAATCCGTTTGTGACTGCCTGGCTCAGCGCCAAGATGGGTTTGCTGCTGCTGTACATCGTGCTCGGGTCGCTGGCACTTAAGCGTGCGCCCACCCGGGGGCTGCGAATGGTCAGTCTGGTCGCTGCGCTGCTGTGTTTTTGCTTTATGCTGACCGTGGCGCAGGCGCACCATCCGCTGGGAGTGTTTGTCGGTTCGCCATTCAACCCCCGGTAGCGCAATTCTGTACCACCCAAATGACCGTTGGTCGCTTCGGTCTGGCGCGACGGGTTGGTATTTCATATTCTTGCCCCATCTGCCTGTGCAGGTTCAAAAAATAGATGGAGTTCCCATGACACTAGCCCAAGACCTTGAAAACCTCGAACAATTGCGCAACCGCGGCAGCCTGAGCGAGGCCGAGTTTGAACAGGCCAAGGCGCGCTTGCTGCAGGCGCCGGTAGCCCCGCCGCTGTCAAAAGTATCGGCCCTGAACGGTTTGCGCCGTTCTTCCACCGACCGGTGGCTGGGCGGCGTGTGCGGCGGTTTGGCCAAATTTAGCGGCTTGGATACCTGGCTGTGGCGCCTGGCCTTTACCCTGCTGCTGATCCTGGGTGGCACCGGGTTGCTGGTGTATGTGCTGATGTGGATTTTGGTACCGCTGGAGTCCGCCGGCGATGCCAGAGCTTCGCTGGATGGCCCGGGTCGGGGGTAGCGCGCCGATCGGTCAGGAGGGTTCGGTATCGGCCAATATGTCGATACCGGCCGCGCGCGCTTCAGCCAACAGGGTGGCCAGTTCTGCGGCCGAATGCACGTTGAGTCGGTCAAAAATTTTGCGCCGGTGTTCTTCCACCGTCCGCACGCTGAGTTCCATCTTCCAGGCGATCGTTTTGTTCAATTCGCCGGCGGCAACAAGCGGCATCAGGCGCACCTGTTGGCGCGACAGGCTTGACAGCAACTGTTGCAGTGCGTCGTGTCGCGCCATGCGCCCATGCCACTGGATTTCCAGCTCCGATGCGCGGTGAATCAGCTGCACCAGGTCATCGCTGGCGTACGGCTTCTCGACAAAATTGAACGCCCCGCGGGCCATGGCCCCAACCGCCATGGGTATGTCGCCGTGTCCGCTCAAGAACACAATCGGCATGCGCGCGCCCAGCCCGCGCGAAATCAGGGCCTCATGCACCTGCAGGCCTGACAGGGGTTCCATGCGTACATCCAGAATGCAAATGCCGCGGGGTGCAACCGTTGCCGCGTCCAGCATGGCCAGCAACTCCGGGCCGCTCGCGTAGGTGGCCACCCGCAGACCGTGCTGACGCAACAAAAATGAAATCGACGAGCGCACGCCCTCGTCGTCGTCGCATAAGAAAATGGTCTGATCGGTCATGACTGGGTCGCCTCCAGAGCCAGGGTTTCCGGTGGCAGCGAAAAGCTGAATTGCGCCCCACCTGTGGGTGCATCCTGTGCATGCAGCACCCCTCCATGGGACTCCAGTATCGATCGGCAGATGGCGAGCCCCAAGCCGGTCCCTTCCCGTTTGGTTGAGAAAAACGGCTCGGTCAGGGTTTCAATGTCACGTCCGCCCAGGCCGTTGCCCCTGTCTGTCACCTCCACCGTGACCCAGCCGGGTGGCTGGCCCAGTGGAGGCTGCTGGCTGAGACCGGTGCGCACGTGAATGTGCTTTTTGCCGGTGCTGGTGGCCATCGCATCACCGGCATTGCGCAGCAGGTTGGAGATCACCTGCTCAATCCCGATAGCGTCAATGTGCACTGGCGGCAGGGCGGCGTCGAGCTCGGTCGATACGTCGACCCCGGCGCGTTTCAGATCGCGATGCAGCATGGTGACGGCGTGGGCCACCAGCGGGTTGATGGCACACGATTGCATGACCGGGTCCCGGCGGCTCAGGCGCGCGCGAATGCGGTGCACGATGTCCCCGGCCTGCGATGCATGGCCCGACAACGCCTGTGCTGCGGCCACCAGTTCCGGGTCCAGGTGGGGCTGCCTTTCCAGCGCTTTGGCAATGCCCGCGCTGTAGCTCACGATGCTGGTCAGGGGCTGGTTCAACTCGTGGGCGAGCGTGGATGCCACTTCGCCCAGTGTCGAGAGCCGGGCGTGGTTGGCCAGCACTTCGCGTTGACGCCGTTCCAGCTCTTCCAGGCGCTTGCGCTCTGTAACGTCGACGATGGAGCCCATCCACCCCACCTGCTGACCCAGCCCGTCCACCAATGGGGACTCGAACACCATGACATCGAGCACGCGACCGTCACGGTGACGCCATCGCGTTTCCTGCCCTTCCGGCTTGCCGCCGGGCTTGCTGGAATGGCTTCTGAGCTGCCCTCGCTCCTCCAGATTGGGCGGCTGTTCCATCAGCTCGGCCAGTGTGTATCCAACCATATCGCAAAAGGTGCGGTTGGCAAACAGCAGTCGGCCGTGCAGGTCGCGTGCGCGCAGACCGACCAGGGCCGACTCTTCCAGCGACTGGCGCCATGCGGCTTCGGTTCGCCATGCGCGCTCGGCTTTTGCAACCTGGTTCATTTGCCGGCGCAGCAGCATGGTAGCGGTGGTTATCAGAGCCAAAAAGCCCACCATCAGAATGACAGGTAGTGTGGAAAACCAGTGCGGCTGGCGTACGCGCTGCGTCAGCCGCAGTTGTGTATCTGCAATGGCGCCAAATGGCATGTCATACGTCTCGCCAGCGGCAGCTTGGCCCGTGCTCTCGGTGGAGACGATGACCTGGTCCAGCCCCGTGATCAGCTGCACCTGGTACAGCGCAGCCAGCCACCAAAAATCTTTGCTCTTGATCAGGTCTGCCGGGTCGTACCGTGCGATGAGTTGCCCCGTTGGTGGCATTCGCTCATCGCTGGTTGGGGCTACCAGATGCAGGGTGATGCCCTCAGCCTGGGCCGAACGTTGTGCGCCAGGACGCTGGTCGCGCCTCGCCTCGCCCACGATCTGCCCCTTCACATCCAGCCAGATGACGCTCAGCCAGCGCCGGTCAAGTCCGGCAGCAATCTCGGGCAGAGCCGCCAAGTGTCGGTTCCCATCCGGCCCTGGCGCAGGCAGGCCAAGAGCCGCCGCTCTGAGCTTTACGGTCTCTGTTTCAAGGCGGCTGGTTAGCTGCGCTTCCAGGCTGAGGGCATCGGCCATGACGGTTCGCCGCAGGGTCGCGCGCTCCAGCCGGTCATTGTCCTGTGCCCAGCCAACGACCAAAGCCGTAAAGGCGGCGGACAACAGCAGCGGCAGGGCCCACAAGTAGCGCGACCATGCAGCCAGCCAACCGACTCGCGGAGTGCCAGGGGTGGTGGAAGCGTTGGACAGGGTTGCCATCCGCGTAGTCTATGGGGGAAGTGCCTGCGCAACAGCCCGTGCATACCCTGCCAGCCTGGCATATGGCATCGGGCGCTGACTCTTGCTGAAGAGCAGCAACGCTTACTGGTACTGCATCACGTCCAGTGCCGACACCGGCGGTGCAGCATTCCCCCACGCTTTGTCCCGGCTGCGGTGGTGTCCGCAGTCCATCAGCGCTCATCACCTAGGCGCGGTAGTTCTCCACCGGAGTGCTGCATCACTTCGTCACAGGCTGCCAAGTCCGCGCGTGCTGCACGCTGCAAAAAATAGTCTTGTACCTGCATCATGGCAACTTTTTCGGCCACCGCGATGCTCACAAACTGGTTGATACTGACCCCGTCCTCCTTGCTCAAACGCTCAACACCGGCGCGAATGGATCGGGGCAAACGAAGTGGGTAGGTGCTTAAACATAGCGACATAAATAATGCCGCATAATTGATGTACACTGAGGCCTCCTGATTTCACTCAAGGAGGCCGTATGCGCAAGCTTGAAATTGCCGATGCTGACGTCATGAGAATCGCGATTCAACAAGAAATTTCCCGCTCTGATGAATCCCGCTACGACCATCGCCTGCACGGGCTGCTGCTTCTGACCAGTGGCCAAAGCTGCCAACAAATTGCCGACCTCTTTGGCGAAGACCGGCGCACCGTGCAGCGATGGGTCAAGAAGTTTGAACAAGAAGGTCTCGACGGTATGCGCGACGCAGAACGCAGCGGCAGACCTACGTGCTTGGACGCCAAACAATGGACGGCACTCGGACGCGATCTGCGCCGCAGTGCCTCGGACTTCGGACACTCTGGGCATTTGTGGGATGGCAAAATGCTCTGCATCCACCTCAAGGAACGCTACCAAGTCACGCTCGGGGTGCGTCAATGCCAGCGTATCTTCACCCAAATGGGATTTCGTCTGCGCAAGCCCCGCCCCCAGGTGGCTCAATCTGACCCGGTGCTGGTGGCAGTTTTATAAAAAACTGCGCCGCCTGGCAAAACAAAAAGATATTGAACTCTGGAGTCTGGACGAGTGCCACTTCCAGCAACACGGTACGCGCTGCCACATGTGGGTTGCACCCGAGGTAAAAGACCCGGTACTGACCCATGCCCCCACGCGCAAGTCCATGGCTTGCTTTGGTGCGGTGAGTCTGGTGACAGGCAAGTTTGCATACAGCTTATGCACCACGTTTGATGCACAGACATTCGAGGCGTTTCTCAAGTTGCTGCTGCGTCGGCGCACGCACGGCAAACGCATGGTGATCATTCTGGACAACGCCCGGTATCACCACGCCAAATTACTGGCCCCACTGCTGCACACATACCGCAACGTGCTGACGCTGGTGTTTTTACCGCCATACAGTCCGCAGCTGGCTCCGATTGAGAGAGTCTGGAAACTCACGCGACGCCTGGCGACGCACAACCGGTACTTCGCCACGCTCGATGCGGTGCTTGTGTCGGTGAGGTCTTGCTTTGTTGGGTGGCAAAAACCGAACCCAGTGCTTAAGAGGCTATGCGGCATTACTTAGGTTGCCATGTCTAAATCGCTCATGGCAGACTCCTTAAAAACGCACCTGAGGTGACAACTTCAATCTGAAACCGATTCGCAACGCCGCCAAAGTGCTTTTGATTAAATGTCAACAAAGCACGTGCCGACGCATTGACTGCGGCCTCCAATACCAGTTCATCGGCCGGATCACGCAGTTGCGGTCGCCACAAAAAATGCACCTCAACCGGCTACACGATGGACGCCAAGCCATCAAGAAACAAGTCGAGCTGCCGTGCGCTCAGGCCCGATGCCGCCAAATGTTCGGGACGGGTGCATACCGCCTCGTACTCCATAAACAAGCTGACGCTGGCCGCAAGCGTGATCTGCTCCCGGCGGGTGCGGCGCTGCAATAGCGCGTTGCGCTATCAAATGAATAGCTGGCTGCGCCTAAGCCACGGGGCTGGGTGGCTAAAAGAGAACGACATAAGCGCTAACACAGGTGGTCAACCGGGGTGTAGTGGTATTGGGCTTGACCGAGTCAGCCGAATACAAACTGGCAAGCGACACCAAGCTCAGTGTGGCACTGGACTACCTCGGTTTGCTGGGCCGCCCAGCCGAGCAGGCAGGCTTTGACTACTGGGTGAACCAGCAAAGCACCACCGTGCCAGAGATCACGGTGGTTGGTGGGTTTATTGCCAGTGCGGAGTACCACGACAGGTTCTTGCCGTAGACGGTGTCAATCAGGGGGTTGTAGGTTAAATCAGGCCGCAGCACCCGTAGAACATGCGTGAGCAGCTGCTGAATATATAGCGCCTTGCGCACCGACGACCTCAACCGATTTGGCCGCATTGCCAACGCTATAGGCTGAGCGTTTCTGCCCCGAAGCCCACGATGTTGCGGCTGGCCTTGCTGAACTCCACGTCGGCGTGAGCCTTACCGGCTCCCCCGCATTGGCCCATAACCCTTCAAACCACGGTCGTCGTTTACGTGCCACTGCCAGACGAAACGTCTGCTTGGTGTTCTTCGCGTTGTCATCCCACAGCGCCCCCACTGCCAACACCTGATGGGGCAGCGTGGATAGCGTGTGGTGCACCTTTTGGCGCATCACCGCATGGCGAGACACACTCGTCAGGTTGTAGCTGAGCATGGATACCCCCAGCGCCGCCTCGGTCGCCCAGAAGTCCCTGAGTACAAAGCTGTCCAGGCCAAAGTCCGCCTTGAGTTCCTTGATCCGGTTCTGACAATCTGCCCGTCCACGGTACAGACGTCATACCTCCAGGGCAGGCATCAAAGTCCATACCGTGATTCACAGGAGCAGTCTGGCTTTGCGCCTTAACCGCCAGCCTGTGATGAATCGTTACCATATCCACCATGCCTTTGCACATTCTGTTCATCGAAGACGAAGCGCCATTTCGCGAGGCGCTGTGCGACATCTGCAACCTGGAGGGCTTTGCCGCCAGCGGTGTCGGCTCGATCCAGAGCTTTGTGGCCTGGCGCAACACCCACCGCTGCGACGTGCTGGTGGTGGACCGCAACCTGCCCGACGGCGACGGACTGCAGGCGGTGGCGCTGCACCGCGCCGACAACAATGGCCCGGTCATCGTGCTGACCGCGCGTGGGCAGCTGGACGAACGACTGCAGGGTCTCAACGCCGATGCCGATTACTACCTGCACAAGCCGGTGGCCCCGCAAGAACTGGTGGCGCTGCTGCGTCGGCTTGAGCGCAAGGCACCCCAGGCTGACATTCCGCCGTGGATCATTGATGACGCTGCCTGGCATCTGTACTGCCCTGATGGATCGGTGGTGGAACTCACCCGCAACGAAGTGCAGGTACTGGCCTGCTTCGTCGAATGCCCCGGCGTGCCGCAAAGCAAGAACGACCTTATCCTCAGCCTCGGCTGCGACCCCTCTGTGTACGACCCGCGCCGGCTGGAGGTGCTGATGCGGCGACTGCGCAACAAGATCGAGGCCTCGGGTTGCAGCTTTCCGTTGTCCACCATCTACGGCGTGGGCTACAGCTTCAATGCTCGTCTGGCCCGGCACTGATCGGCCACAGCCACCATGACTACCGCTGCGCCCGTAGCCATGCAGACCGTTCAGATGTCCCCTGGACTCGCCATTCACCGACTCAGCGCGACATTTGTTGACCGTGCGCTGGAGCGTGAGTTCCGGCGCACGCACCTGCAGGCGCAGCGTGGTTTTTTCATCTGCATATTCGCGCTGATGCTGCTGTCCAATCTCACTTCCCTGCTGTTTGATGCCATTTACAGGCCGCAGGCACTGGCCAACCCCTGGCTACTGGGTTTGCGCCTGGTTACTCCCGCCGCCGCCATGTGGGTGTTGGTGCAGTCGATCTGGCGTTCCCAGTCGCCGCGCTTTGGCTGGGTGATTGAGACCTTCGTGGTGCTGACCATTGGACTCAGCGTCATGGTGCTGTCGCAGCACGCCGATTACGCGTTCATGGGCCCGGTCAATATGATCTGCATGCTGTTTGCGCTGTACCTGCTGGTGCCATTTCATTTTTACCGGCAAATTTTTTACACCAGCGCCTTCACCTTGCTGGGCGGCACCGCGCTCATATCCAACCCGGTCATTGACGCCAACCTGTTTCGGCTGACGCAATGGCTGGTGTTTATACACGCCATCGGCCTGTTTTCCAGTTGGCAGCGGCACCTGAACCAGCGCCAGTTCTACGCCGCCGGGCTCAAGATCGGGGAGCAACTCGACAAGGAGTCCGCTGCCAACCGGCACAACCAGGCGCTGGTCGATCTGCTCACGCACGAATTGCGTAACCCGTTGGCCAACATCGGTGCACAGGCCAGCTTGATCCAGCGCATCGGCGACGTGGTGGCATCGCGCCACGCGCAGCACATCGTGGAGTCGGTGCAGCAGGCTGACGCGCTGATTCGACGCTGGATCGAAGGCGACCGGCTCGCCATGTCGGCCAGCGACCGGCTCGCTCCGTACCCCGAGGCACAGATCAGCGGCATCGATTTGTTGTCGCAGATTGAGCTGAGCCTGCAACCAGCGCGGCTGCGCCACCCTCAACTTTGCATCGGCCTGGACGATCGCTACCGCGCCCCGTTCGCGCGCATCGACGCCCGCGTGTTCAACCTGGTGCTACTCAACGTCATCGACAACGCCGCCAAGTACGCCGGTGTCGATGCCAATGGTCACACCCGCATCACCATCGGCCTGCGCCACCGGGCCGGGCGCGTGTGGGTGCGGGTGTGCGACTTCGGCCCTGGCATTGCCTACGACCAGCAAGAGCGGATATTCGTCAAACACCATCGACTGGCGCAGGACGCACCCGCCAGCCGCGACCCGGGCGGTACCGGCATCGGCCTGTACCTGTGCCAGGCCTTGCTCAACCTGCAAAACGCCCGGCTAACACTGCAAAGCAAACCGGGCCTGGGCTGTGCGTTTGTGATCGACATGGCGCAGGCCTGAGTGGCGGTCTGTTGCCTGG
>JAIPDC010000023.1 GCA_021737865.1 Rhodoferax sp. | reverse complement strand
GACCCGCATCATCCAGCAGGTGCAGCCCGATGAGATCTACAACCTGGGCGCGCAAAGCCATGTTGCGGTCAGTTTTGAGAGCCCGGAATACACCGCCGACGTGGACGGCATGGGCACCCTGCGCATCCTGGAAGCCATTCGCATCCTGGGGCTGGAGAAGAAAACCCGCTTCTACCAGGCCTCCACCTCCGAGTTGTATGGCCTGGTGCAGGAGATTCCGCAAAAGGAAACCACCCCTTTCTACCCGCGCAGCCCGTACGCCGTGGCCAAGCTTTATGCCTATTGGATAACGGTCAACTACCGCGAAGCCTACGGTATGTATGCCTGCAACGGCATCTTGTTCAACCACGAAAGCCCGCGCCGCGGCGAAACCTTTGTTACCCGCAAAATTACCCGCGGCATGGCCAACATCGCCCAGGGCCTGGAGCAATGTTTGTACATGGGCAACATGGACGCCCTGCGCGACTGGGGTCACGCCAAAGACTATGTGCGCATGCAGTGGATGATGCTGCAGCAAGACAAGCCGCAGGACTTTGTCATCGCTACCGGCGTGCAGTACAGCGTGCGTGACTTCATCACCTGGACGTCAGCTGCACTGGGCATTGCCGTCAAGTTTGAAGGGCAGGGCATCAACGAGGTGGCAAAAGTGGCAGCCATCACCGGTGACAACGCCCCCGCGCTGAAGGTGGGCGACGTGGTGGTCAAGGTAGACCCCCGCTACTTTCGCCCCACCGAGGTCGAAACCCTGCTGGGCGACCCCACCAAGGCCAAGACCGAGCTGGGCTGGATTCCAGAAATCACCGCGCAAGACATGTGCAAGGAGATGGTGGAGCACGACCTGTCCCAAGCCAAGCAGCACGCACTGCTGAAGAAGAACGGCTATGAGGTGAACGTCAGCGTGGAGTAACTGATTTACGCGGTTTCCAACCGGTTCAACAAGTCTAGCCAACGGTCTTCCAGCAGCGCCAACTCGCCATTCACGGTGTTCAGGCTGCGCCCGATTTCGGCGATCTCCGACGGGTGCGGGTTGGTGGACAGGCGCGACTCCAGCGCTGCACCTTCGGCGTTCAGGGTCGCCATGCGGGCTTCCACGTCCTGCAACTCTTTCTTGGCCTTGGGTGATGTGTCGCCCTTGGCCTTGGGCTTGGTGGCGACGGCAGCCACCACCACGGGCTTGACCGGTGCTTTTGCAGCTTCTTTTGCCTCTTCGCGCTGGCGCTTGGCTTCATCCAGCAGGTAGCGCTGGTAGTCGTCGAGGTCGCCGTCAAATGGTTCCACGCCGCCGCGTGACACCATCCAGAATTCATCGCAAACGGCGCGCAGCAGTGCGCGGTCGTGGCTGACCAGCATCACCGTGCCTTCAAATTCGTTCAGCGCCATGGACAGCGCTTCACGGGTTGCCAGATCGAGGTGGTTGGTGGGCTCATCGAGCAGCAGGAGGTTGGGGCGCTGCCACACGATCATGCACAGCACCAGGCGGGCCTTTTCACCGCCGCTCATGCTGCCCACAGCCTGCTTGACCATGTCGCCGCCGAAGTTGAACGTGCCCAGGAAACTGCGCAGGTCCTGCTCACGGGTGGCCTGACCGGCAATCTTGCCCAGCGCGGTGAGTTCTTTTACCAGCCGGATCATGTGTTCCAGCGGCGTGTCGGCAGGGCGCAGCACGTCGAGTTCCTGTTGGGCAAAGTAGCCGATATTGAGGCCTTTGCCTTCGGTGATTTCGCCACCAATGGCCTGCAAGTCGCGGGCCACCGTTTTAACGAGCGTTGATTTGCCCTGTCCGTTGGCACCCAGGATGCCGATGCGCTGGCCGGCCAGCACCGATTTGCTGACGTTGCGCACGATGATGGTGTGTGGTGTGCCCTCCGGCGCATCCTCGGGCGGCGGGTAGCCAAAGCTGACACCACTCATGGACAGCATGGGGTTGGGCAGATTGGCGGGTTCTTTGAACTCGAAGGTGAAGTCGGCTTCGCTGAGCAGCGGCGCAATCTTTTCCATGCGGTCCAGCGCTTTGACCCGGCTTTGTGCCTGCTTGGCCTTGCTGGCCTTGGCCTTGAAACGGGCGATGAATTTCTGCAGGTGGGCGATCTTGTCCTGCTGCTTGGAAAATGCGTTTTGCTGCAGTTCCATCTGCTCGGCGCGCATGTCTTCAAACTTGCTGTAGTTGCCGCCGTAGCGCACCAGTTTTCCGGCGTCAATGTGCAGCGTGACGTTGGTCACGGCATCCAGAAACTCCCGGTCGTGGCTGATGACGACCATCGTGCCTTCGTATTTTTTGAGCCAGGCCTCCAGCCACACCAGCGCGTCCAGATCCAGGTGGTTGGTGGGCTCGTCCAATAACAGCAGGTCAGAAGGGCACATCAGCGCCCGCGCCAGTTGCAGGCGCATGCGCCAGCCACCCGAGAAGCTGTTGACCGGGTTGGTGAGTTCGCTGGTTTTGAACCCCAGGCCCAGAATCAGCGCCTGTGCGCGGGCGGCGGCGTCATATTCGCCGGCATCGTGCAAACCGGTGTAGGCGTGGGCCATGCGGTCGTAGTCTTCGGTGGCTTCGGATGCGGCCACTTCCTCGCGGGCAGCCAGCAACTGTGTATCGCCTTCAATCACGAAGTCGGTTGCGCTTTGGTCGGTTTCCGGCATGTCCTGGGCAACCTGGCCCATGCGCCACTGGGTGGGGATGTAGTACTCGCCGGCGTCTTCGTGCAAGTTGCCGTTGAGCAGGGCAAACAGGGACGATTTGCCCGCGCCATTGCGCCCGACCAGTCCGACCTTTTCGCCGGGATTGAGTGTGACGGAAGTGCTGTCAAGCAGTACCTTGGCGCCGCGGCGCAAGGTAACATTTTTTAAGGTAATCATTGTTCTTGTTGGAGAGAAAAGTGTTCCAAAGCCTGGCGAGCAGCGACCAGAACCTGGTCGTTGCCTGCGCTGGTTTCCAGCCAGACCACTTCCAGATTCGGAAATGCGGCTTCAAAGTGGTGTCGTTCATTGCCTACCTCAAGCACCAGGACGGCGTTGGGTGCCATGTGGGCCGGCGCGTCCTGGAGCAGTGTGCGAATGAAGTCCATTCCATCGCTGCCACCCAAGTTGTTTCCGTCCAGCGCCAGCGCAGGCTCTGCCCGGTACTCGGGCGGCAGTTCGGCCATGCTCTGTGCGTTCACATACGGGGGGTTGCACAGAATCAGGTCGAACGGTCCGCGCTGCAGCAGTTGCGGGGCCGCCAGTCCATTGGACTCGACCAGGGTGATGCGCTCATGTAACGCATGCCGGTCGACATTGATGCGGGCCACCGCCAATGCATCGGTTGACAGGTCAGAGGCGGTGACCTCCACCTCCGGGTAGGTCAGCGCGGCCAGAATGGCCAGGCTTGCGTTGCCTGTGCACAAATCGAGCACGGCGTGGGTGGTTTCATGCAGCCAGTAGTCCAGGGTGCCGTCGGCCATCAATTCGGCGATCAGCGAGCGTGGAATGATGACGCGCTCGTCCACGTAGAACGGCACGCCTTGCAGCCATGCCTCATGTGTCAAGTAGGCAGCCGGCTTGCGGGTGCTGATGCGTGCTTCAAAAAGCATAGCGCATCGCGCAGCATCGGCGGGGGCTACCGGGTCATTCTTCTGTGAATCGTCGCCGTCAAGCGGTGTGTCCAGCGGCAGGCCGAGGCACCACAGCACGAGCCAGGCGGCCTCATCAAATGCGTTGGTTGTGCCGTGTCCGAACGACAGCCCGGCTTGGGTGAATTGCGCCGCGCCGGTTTCAATCAAATCAATGAGTGTCATGTGCGGGCCTGAAGCTCCAGGTTTTCGAGGGCGCGCCGGTAGATGTTTTTCAGGGGCTCGATGTCGGCCAGCCTGACGTGTTCGTTGACCTTGTGGATGGTGGCGTTGGGCGGGCCAAACTCGATCACCTGCGGGCAAATTTTTGAAATGAAGCGGCCGTCGCTGGTGCCACCAGTTGTCGAGAGTTGGGTGACGATGCCGGTTTCGGCCTGGATGGCATCCTTGACCGCCTCGACCAGCGCACCGGGCTTGGTCAGGAACGGCAGTCCGCCAACCGTCCAGGTCAGGTCGTATTCGAGCTCATATTTTTCCAGCACACGTGCCAGCCGGGTCTGTAGCGACTCCGGCGTGGACTCGGTTGAAAAGCGGAAATTAAAGTCAATGACGACCGCGCCCGGAATGACGTTGCTGGCGCCCGTGCCGCCATGGATGTTGCTGATCTGCCAGGTGGTGGGCGGGAAGAATGCATTGCCCTTGTCCCATTGCTCCGCCACCAGTTCGGCCAGTGCGGGTGCGGCCAGATGGATGGGGTTTTTGGCCAGGTGGGGGTAGGCTATGTGGCCCTGCACCCCTTTGATCGTGAGCCTGCCGCTCATGGTTCCCCGGCGGCCGTTCTTGATCATGTCGCCGGTCCGGTCGACCGATGTCGGCTCTCCGACAATGCAGTAGTCCAGCGTCTCACCGCGCGCCTGCAGCGCGTTGCACACGACAACCGTGCCGTCTGTGGCGGGGCCTTCTTCATCACTGGTCAGCAGCAGGGCCAGGTTGATGTGGGGCTCGGGCCGGGCCGTCAGGAACTCCTCAATGGCCACGACAAACGCCGCCAGTGACACCTTCATGTCGCTGCTGCCGCGGCCAAAGAGCTTGCCATCGCGCTGGCAGGGCATGAAGGGTGCGCTATCCCATTCGCTCAACGGGCCGGTGGGCACCACATCCGTATGGCCGGCAAATACCAGGGTTTTTGTCCGTGTCTCACTTGCTATTGAATGGGTAGCGTCTTGCGCATGTTTTACGGGGGTTGCGGTGCGTTTTGCCCAAAGATTGGTGACCGAAAGACCGGCCGGACCGCTGACAATGGTTTCGCAGTGGAACCCGAGCGCCTGCAGGCGTTGGGCAATCAGTTCCTGGCAGCCGGCATCGGTGGGGGTGATTGACGGGCGGGCGATGAGCTGCTCGGCCAGTTGCAAGGTGGCACTGCTCATCAGTGCTTCACATCCAGGGTGATTTCTGTGAAAGAGGCCTCTTCACTTTCTTCTTGCGCAGCGACCGGTTTGGACGCTTTGGTGAAATCGTTTTGCAGGCGCCACATCAAATTGGTTGGCGAGTCGGCGTTGGCCAGACCTTCCTTGCGGTCAACCACGCCCTCGACGATCAGGCGGGCAATGTCGTGTTCGAACGACTGCGAGCCCTCTGCCATGGACTTCTCCATGGCTTCCTTGACGCCAGAGAAATCACCTTTTTCAATCAACTCGGAAATCAGCTTGGTGTTGAGCAGGACCTCGACGGCCGGAACGCGGGTTCCCGCGGTGTTGCGCATCAGGCGCTGCGACACGATGGCCTTCAGCGCCGCGGCCAAGTCGCCAAGCATGGTCTGGCGCACTTCCACCGGGTAGAAACTCAGGATACGGTTGAGCGCCTGGTAGCTGTTGTTGGCGTGCATGGTGGCCAGGCACAGGTGACCGGACTGCGCATATGCGATGGCTGCCGACATGGTTTCGCGGTCCCGGATTTCACCAATCAGGATGACGTCGGGTGCCTGGCGCAGTGCGTTTTTCAGCGCGATGGCCAGCGACTTGGTGTCGGTCCCCACTTCACGCTGGTTGATAACCGATTTTTTGTTTCTGAACAAAAACTCGACCGGGTCTTCGATGGTCAAAATGTGACCCGACACCGTGGCATTTCTGTGGTCAATCATCGACGCCAGGGTGGTGCTTTTGCCAGCGCCGGTGGCACCCACCATCAGCATCAGCCCGCGCTTTTCCATGATCAGGTCGCCCAGTACGGGCGGCAGGAACAGGTCGGCAAGCGCAGGAACATCGACTGCGATATAGCGAAACACGGCTGCAATGCTGCCCCGCTGGCGCATGGCGCTGACCCGAAAGCGCCCTATGCCGGCAAGGGGAAAGCCCATGTTCAACTCACCCTCGGCATCGAGTTCGGCCATGCGCTCGGGCGACAGGATTTCGGCCAGAAGATTTTTGGGCGCATCGAACGGCAACGACTGGTTGTTGATCGGCACACACTGCCCGTTGATCTTGATGAGCGCCGGCGAATTGGCGGACAAATAGACGTCAGACGCTTTCTTCTCCGCCATCAGGCGAAGAATGCGTTCCATGGTGCCGGGTGCGCTTGTCGTAGCCATAGTTCAGTCTCGGTTGGGCGGCAAAAACGCTTAATCGCGCAGCAAGTCGTTGAGCGAAGTCTTGGCACGTGTCTGGGCGTCGACGCGTTTGACGATGATGACCGCATAGAGGCTGTACTTGCCGCCATCCTTGGGCAGGCTGCCGCTGATGACCACTGAGCCGCTGGGGATGCGGCCGTAGCTCACCTCGCCCGTGGCGCGGTCGTAAATCGGGGTGCTCTGGCCGATGTAGACGCCCATGGAGATCACGGAGTTCTCTTCCACAATCACGCCTTCGACCACTTCGGAGCGGGCGCCGATGAAGCAGTTGTCTTCAATAATGGTGGGGTTGGCCTGCATGGGCTCGAGCACGCCGCCAATGCCGACACCGCCGGACAGGTGCACGTTCTTGCCGATTTGTGCACATGAGCCTACGGCGGCCCAGGTGTCCACCATGGTGCCCTCGTCGACATAGGCACCAATGTTGACAAAACTGGGCATCAAAATCACGCCCTTGCCTACAAAGCTGCCGCGCCGTGCAACCGCTGGCGGCACGACGCGGGCACCGGTGGCCCGCATTTCTTCGGGTGACAGGTCAGAGAACTTGGTTTGCACCTTGTCATAGAAGCCAAGCTGTCCGGCCTGAATGATTTCGTTGTCACGCAGGCGAAAACTCAGCAACACGGCCTTTTTGATCCATTGGTGCGTGGTCCACTGGCCCACGCCCTGGCGGGTGGCAACGCGAAGGTTTCCACGGTCGAGTTCGTGGATCACGTGTTCGACCGCATCGCGCACTTCTGCGGTGGACGACTGGACCGAGATGTTGGCGCGTTCTTCCCACGCAGCGTCAATGATTTTTTGGAGTTGGGTCATTTAGTTCTTTCTAATCAGTTGAGGACAGAGCTAAAGGTCTGTCCCGCAAGGTTATTGCTTTCGGGATTTAACAAACTGGACTATGCGATCGGCGGCTTCGACGCATTCGGCCGTTTCAGCCACCAGCGCCATGCGGATGCGGTTGGCGCCGGGGTTGAAGCCGCGCGCCTCGCGTGCCAAAAAGCTGCCGGGCAAGACCGTCACATTGTAAAGAGCGAGCAGGTCGCGCGCGAAGTCGGTGTCGCTGCCCTCGACCCTGGCCCACAGGTAGAAGCCTGCGTCGGGCAATTGAACGTCCAGTACGCTTTGCAGCATGGGCGTGACTTTTGCAAATTTGTCACGGTATTGTTGGCGGTTGTCCCGCACGTGATCCTCGTCATCCCATGCTGCAACGCTGGCGGCTTGCACCACGGTGCTCATGGCGCTGCCGTGGTAGGTTCGGTACAACAAAAATTGCTTGATCAGTGCTGCGTCGCCCGCGCAAAAGCCGCTGCGCATACCCGGGACGTTGCTGCGCTTGGACAGGCTGGTCAGAATCAGCAGGTTTTTGAAGTCGGTGCGGCCCAGCCTGGCCGCCGCTTCGAGCCCGCCCAGCGGGGGCTCTTCACGAAAATAGATTTCGCTGTAGCACTCGTCGGAGGCGATTACAAAACCAAAGCGGTCACTCAAATCAAACAGTTTTTTCCATTCGGTCAGCGGCATGACCGCGCCGGTGGGGTTGCCCGGCGAGCAGACAAACAGCAGTTGGGTGCGTGCCCAGACTGCATCGGGCACACTGTCCCAGTCCTGCGCAAAGTTGCGGCTCGGGTCGGATGGCACAAAGTAGGGCTGCGCCCCTGACAGGAAGGCCGCACCTTCGTATATTTGGTAGAAAGGATTGGGGCAGACCACGAGCACTGGCTGGTCTGGTGCCGCACGGGCCGCCGGGTTCACCACCGTTTGTGCGAAGGCAAACAATGCCTCGCGCGAGCCGTTGACAGGCAGAACCTGGGTGTTGATGTCAAGTTCGAGTCCGTAGCGGCGTTTCAACCAGTGCCCGATGGATTGCCGCAGCGCCGGGACACCCGCCGTGGCCGGGTAGGTCGACAAGCCGCCTTGCGGGTCATTGATGGCCTTGCAGTAGGCCTGTTTGATCAATTCGGGTGTGGCGTGCCGGGGTTCACCAATGCCCAGGCTGATGGGCGCGTAGGCCGGGTTGGGCGTAACCGGGGCAAACAGTTGCCGCAGACGCTCAAACGGGTAGGCCTGCAGGAGGGATAAATTCGGATTCATGGGCCGCCATTATCCTCTGAGCAATTGCTACACTGTGAGGGTGGCGCTTTTGCCACACCATCGTTTTTACCGTCCAATCCAGGAGTAGCAGATGCCGATGACTTCCGCCAATGGCCCGCACTGGGTTTACTTGGATGTTGCGCATGCGTTGGAACAAGTTGGCGATCTGCAGGCGCTGCACGGCATGTTGCCCATGTTGCAGGAGTTGCTGGAGCGCGATGTTCCCCAAATTCGGCAGTTGCTTGCGGGCGCAGATGTGCGCGCCGCCAGTCCGTTGTTGCATTCGCTAAAAGGCTGCATGCCGATATTTTGTGCACCGGCCCTGTGTGCCGACCTGGCCCAGGTCGAGGGCATGAGCAAGGCCGGCGGCAGTGCCGAAGTGAGTGAGGCTTTTGCCGTACTGAGTCCCCAGTTGGACAGTTTGCTGAACGAGATCAGGCAGTATCTGGCACTACCCGCCTGAAACTGCGCCCTCACATGGAGTTCTGACGTGGATATCAAACGGGCACGAATCGTTGTTGTGGAGGATGAAGCGGTCATGAGCACCTTCATTCTGAATACCTTGCGCCGCATTGGCATACTGGATTTGTATGCTTTTGCCGATGGCGCCACGGCGTTGAAAGAGGTGGTCCGCCTCAAACCGGACCTGATATTGACAGACGTACACATGCAACCCGTGGGCGGGATCGAGTTTGTCAGGCAGTTGCGTTCGCTGGGTAACAACCAGTTGAGCAACACCAAGGTGATCTTCCTGAGCGCTGATTCCACCGCCGCGACCGTCGGTGAGGCTTTGCCGCTGGGAGTGGCGGGCTACATGGTCAAACCGCCATCGCTGGCCGCGCTGGCCGCCAAGATTGAGGCCGCACTGCGCTCCTGACAGTCTGGTGGCAACACCCGCACGGTATCATCGGAGCCGCTTAGTTCCAGCTTACTTTTCCAGTGCGTCTCAATTCCATCAAGTTATCCGGGTTCAAATCATTCGCCGAACCCACCAACTTCCTGTTGCCGGGTCAATTGGTGGGCGTCGTCGGGCCCAACGGCTGCGGCAAGTCCAACATCATGGACGCGGTGCGCTGGGTGCTGGGTGAGAGCAAGGCCAGCGAGTTGCGTGGCGAGTCCATGCAGGACGTCATCTTCAATGGCACCACCACCCGCAAACCCGCCAGTCGCTCCAGCGTTGAGTTGATTTTTGACAATGCCGACCACCGCGCCGGTGGCCAGTGGGGTCAATTTGGCGAGATTGCGGTCAAGCGTGTGCTGACGCGTGACGGCACTTCCAGTTATTTCATCAACAACCAGCCCGTGCGCCGGCGCGATGTGCAGGACGTGTTTTTGGGCACCGGCCTGGGTCCGCGCGCCTACGCCATCATTGGGCAGGGCACCATCAGCCGCATCATCGAGTCCAAGCCGGAGGAGCTGCGCCTGTTCCTGGAAGAGGCTGCCGGTGTTTCCAAATACAAAGAGCGCCGCCGGGAGACGGAGAACCGCCTATCGGACACGCGTGAGAACCTGACCCGTGTAGAAGACATCCTGCGCGAGCTCAATGCCAACCTGGAGAAGCTGGAAAAGCAGGCCGAAGTGGCGCTCCAGTACAACACGCTGCAGGCTACCGTCAGCCTGAAACAGCACCAGCAATGGTTCTTGAAGCGGGCTGAGGCCCTGGCCGATCAATCCAAAGTTCAGTCGGATGGGCTGGGTGCCGTCAATGCACTGGAAAGTCGCATGGCCGACCTGCGCCGCATCGAGGCCGAGCTGGAAACGGTGCGCCAGGCGCACTACGCGGCGGGGGATCAGGTCAACCAGGCGCAGGGTTTGCTGTACGAAGCCAGCACGGATGTCGGCCGTCTTGAAGCCGAGATTCGCTTCGTGGTTGAAGGGCGCCAGCGCGCCGAGCAACGGCTGGCTGCTTTGCAGGAGCAGATAGGACAGTGGGCCGCGCGCAAGGAAGACGCGCAGGCCGAGATAGAACGCCTGGCCGAATTGGCCCTTCTGGGGGACGAGCAAACCGAATTGCTGTCGGCCCAGGTCGAAGAACAGGCGCAACAGTTGCCTGACCTTGAGGACGCTTTGCTGGCAGCACAGGGCACGGCCAACGACCAGCGCGCAAGCGTGATGCAGGTGCAGCAGCAAATTCAGGTGTTGGCGGCTGAGCAGCGTGGCATTGAAGAGCAGTTTCGCCAGGTCACCGTGCGCCGGGAACGGCTCGATGTCGACCGCAGCGCGTTGGCGCCACCCGACGAGGCCCGGCTGCAGATCCTGCAAGACCAGTTGGCTGAGGCCCAGGAAACGGCCGCCGTGTCGGATGCCCGTTTGCAGGAGTTGCAGGAACTGTTGCCCCAGCGCGATGACGCACGCCGTGCCCAGCAGCAGGTGGTCAACGAAGAGTCGGCCCGCAGGGCTGATCTTTCGGCACGGCTGGAGGCCCTCAAGGCCTTGCAGGAAAAGGTCAAGATCGACGGCAAGTTGCAGCCCTGGTTGACCAAACATGGCTTGGACCATCTGCAGGGCCTGTGGACCCGCATCCACATCGAGCAGGGTTGGGAGAACGCGCTGGAAGGCGCTCTGCGCGAGCGGCTTTCGGCACTGGAGGTTTCACGCCTGGAACTGGTGCGCGCCTTTGCCAGTGACGCACCACCGGCCAAGCTTTCGTTTTTCAGTGCGCCAATGGCAGCGGTCCAGGAGCATGCGTCGGCGTTGCCGCGTCTGGCAGACCTGTTGCGTGTCCATGATGCGGGGCAAAAAGCGGTGCTCGCCGACTGGCTGCAGGGTTGCTATACCGCCACCAGTTTTGAAGACGCCTTGGCGCAGCGCGAAAAGCTGCAGCCCGGCGAGAGCATTTACGTCAAGTCCGGGCACGTGGTGAGCAGCCACAGCGTGAGCTTTTATGCGCAGGATTCCGAACAGGCCGGCCTGCTGGCGCGCGCCCAGGAAATTGAAAATTTGGACAAGGACCTGCGGGCACAGTTGATGATCGCCGAAGAAGCCCGCGCCGCTCTGGTGCGAGCCGAAGCCGCTTACGCCGATGCCAGTCAACGGTTGGCGGGTGTGCGTCGGGAAGCCGCGGATGCCCAGACTCTGTCCCACGGCCTGCAGGTCGAGACTTTGCGTCTGACCCAGTTGGCCGAACAGTCCCGCAGTCGCAGCGCGCAAATTGATGCTGATCTGGCCGAGGTCCAGGCACAGCTTGATGACCTGCAAGAGCGCCGCGAGACCGCTGAGGGGCGGTTTGAGTCGCTCGATATGCAGCTTGCCGACAGCCAGGAGCGCCACGCCACGCTGGATGAGCGTGTGCTTGAGGTGCAGCGCAAACTGACACAGTGTCGTGAGCAGCAGCGCAGCCTGGAGCGCCAGGCGCAGGAAGCGGTTTTTGCCCAGCGCAGCCTGCAAGCGCGCAATGCTGAACTGGCGCGCGCCATCGATACCGCTACCCAGCAAACCGAGTCGGTGCATGCCGAAGTGCAGCGCGCCCGCGATGAGTTGACCCGTTTGACAGACGCCGCTGCCCAGGCAGGGTTGCAAGACGCACTGGCCTTGAAGCTCGAGCGCGAGCGGGCCCTGGGCGCCAAGCGCAGCGAATACGACGACCTGACCGCCAAGCTGCGTGCCAGTGACGAACGCCGGCTGCAACTCGAGCGTGAACTTGACCCCTTGCGTCAGCGCATCACCGAGTTTCAACTCAAAGAGCAGGCTGCCCGTTTGGGCTTTGAGCAGTACGAGC
The DNA here is from genome assembly GCA_021737865.1 of Rhodoferax sp. Taxonomy (GTDB): domain Bacteria; phylum Pseudomonadota; class Gammaproteobacteria; order Burkholderiales; family Burkholderiaceae_C; genus Allorhodoferax. The sequence goes on along the minus strand of JAIPDC010000023.1, from coordinate 13,928 downwards.
AGCAGTTGCTCGATGCACAGGCGGACCTGCAGGCGGTTGAACTGTCCATCCAGGAAGGCAATGTGCGTCTGGCTGGAATGCAAAGTGAAATTGATCGCCTGCACCGCGAAATTGCCGCGTTGGGTGCGGTCAACCTGGCCGCTCTGGAAGAGTTGGCAGCGGCGCGCGAACGCAAGCAGTTCCTCGATGCACAAAATGCTGATCTGACCGAGGCGATGAATACGCTGGAAGACGCCATCCGCAAGATTGACGCCGAAACGCGCGACATGCTGTCGGGCACATTCGATCAGGTGAACCAGCACTTTGGGCGCATGTTCCCGGAGTTGTTCGGTGGCGGCAATGCGCGACTGGTGATTACGGGTGATGAAATTCTGGACTCCGGCGTGCAGGTGATTGCGCAGCCGCCGGGCAAGAAGAATCAGACCATTCACCTGCTTTCGGGGGGCGAGAAGGCGCTGACGGCTATTGCACTGGTATTCGCAATATTCCAGCTGAATCCGGCCCCATTTTGTTTGCTCGATGAGGTCGACGCGCCGTTGGACGACGCCAATACTGAGCGTTATGCCAAACTGGTGCGCAGCATGAGCAAAGAAACCCAATTCCTTTTTATCAGCCACAACAAGATCGCAATGGAAATGGCCGAGCAACTCATTGGTGTCACCATGCAGGAGCAAGGCGTGTCGCGCATTGTTGCAGTGGACATGGAGTCTGCCCTTTCCCTGGCAGAACTGGTCTAACTGGTCTAACACATTATGAGTAATTTACAGATCGGATTGGCAATCGCGGGCGGTGTGGTGCTCGCCGCCGTGGTGGCACACAGCGCCTGGGCTTCACGCCGCAACGCGCCGCGCCAGGCTTTGCCTGAGCAAGTTGACGCATCACCCGATGCGCAGCAGCGCGAACCCGTGCTCGGTGATTTCGAGCATGACACGCAGTCCATGACCCTGCCGCCGGTTGCCCGGCGCTCGGCGATGGACTCGCTGATCGACGTCATTGCCACGGTGGCACTGGACGGACCGAATATGCTGGTGTCGGGTGAGGCCGCCATTGCGGCGATGCCCTCCACCCGTCGCGCCGGGACCAAACCCTTCGCCATCGAGGGCTATAACCTGAGCACCCAGACGTGGGAGGTGCCGGTTGCAGGCCACCGTTACGGGGGGTTTCAGGCCGGTGTTCAGTTGGCGAACCGCTCCGGTGCCCTCAACGAAATCGAATACTCCGAGTTTGTGGTCAAGACGCAGACGTTTGCCGACGCGATCAACGCCACGCCCGAATTTCCTGAAATGCTCGAAGAAGTGGCGCGCGCGCGGGAGCTCGACCAGTTTGCTAGTGCCCACGATGCCCAACTCGGCTTCACGCTACGGGCGCGCAACGCGTCCTGGAGCCCGGGTTACGTTCAACAGAATGCAGCCCGTCTGGGTTTTGTTGCCGGCGTTATCCCGGGGCGTATGGTGTTGCCAGCCAGTCAGGAGGGGCTTGCCCCCGTTTTGGTGCTCAGTTTTGACTCGCAGGCCGCACTGGCTGAAGACCCGGCCCAGTCCGCCATACGGGACATCGCCCTGCACCTCGATGTGGCACAGGTCGACCGCAGCGAATGCCCTTTCGAGCGCATGCGTGAGGTTGCAGCATCGCTGGCACAAACCATGGAGGGGGTGGTGACCGACGACAACGGGCAGTTGCTGACAACCCAGACCATGGACGTGATCGGCACAGAGTTGCAAGCCCTCTACGACACGCTCGAGCAGCGCGACCTGGCGGCGGGCTCCATGTTGGCCAGACGCCTGTTTGCCTGAGCGTGGCAAGGGTTGAGCATGGCCAATCTGGACTTGTTCGCAGAGCCGCCCGGCGGCGACCCGTCAGCAGACCATAGCCGCATCCAGGTTCTGCGCGCCCTTTTGCACACCTATGCACACCAGTACTATGTGCTGGACGCACCGCAAGTTCCCGATGCCGAGTACGACCGCCTGTTTCAGGAGTTGCAGGCGTTTGAAACGGCTCACCCGGATTGGGTGACGCCGGATTCACCCACCCAGCGCGTGGGCGGCAAACCGCTGGACCAGTTTGCCTCGGTACGCCACGCTGTGCCGATGCTCAGCATTCGTACCGAAACCGATACCCAGGGCAGCGGTGCCCAGAATTTTGACACCCGTGTGCGCAAGGAGTTGGGGCTGACCGATGCCGATCCACCAGTTGAATACGTGGTCGAACTCAAGTTTGACGGGCTGGCCATGAACCTGCGTTATGAGCGCGGCGTGCTCGTGCAGGCGGCGACCCGGGGTGATGGCGAAGCCGGGGAAGACGTGACACAAAACATCCGCACCATTGGCCAGATACCCCTTTGCTTGCCTGTCGATGCACCTGCGATATTGGAGGTCCGTGGGGAGGTCTATATGGCCCGCGCTGATTTTGAATCATTGAATGAGCGGCAACGCCAGCGCATTGCGGCGGGTGAAAAGGGCGAGAAAACCTTTGTCAACCCGCGCAACGCCGCCGCCGGTGCGGTGCGGCAGTTGGATCCGGCCATTGCGGCCCAGCGCCCCTTGAGCTTTTTCGCCTACGGCCTGGGTGAGGTAACACCGTCTGAGCACGGTGGCCCCGCCTTCGGCACGCATTTTGACATGCTTCAAACCCTGAAAAATTGGGGTTTTCCGGTTGCAGCCCTCGTCAGTATTGCGCATGGCGCTACTGAATTGATAGCGTATCACGAGCGGATCGGGCACCTGCGGGACCAGCTTCCCTACGATATTGACGGCGTTGTCTACAAGGTCAATAGCCTGGCGCTGCAACAGAAGCTTGGTTTTATCAGCCGTGAGCCGCGCTGGGCCGTGGCCCACAAGTATCCGGCGCAGGAGCAGCTCACCACCGTGCTCGCTATCGACGTGCAGGTCGGGCGCACCGGCAAGCTCACCCCGGTGGCCAAGCTGGCGCCGGTATTTGTGGGTGGCGTCACCGTGACCAATGCGACGCTGCACAACGAGGACGAGGCCCGTCGCAAGGATGTGCGGGTCGGCGACACGGTTGTGGTGCGACGTGCCGGTGATGTGATACCCGAAGTGGTGTCGGTGATGCTCGAAAAGCGGGTGGCTGATGCAGCCGTCTTCACCATGCCCCGCAGCTGTCCGGTGTGCGGTTCTGCGGCGGTGCGGGAGGAGGGCGAGGCCGACTATCGCTGCACCGGCGGTCTGTTTTGCAGCGCTCAGCGCAAGCAGGCCATTCTCCATTTTGTCCAGCGTCGCGCCGTCGAAGTGGAGGGCCTGGGTGACAAGCTGGTGGATCAGTTGGTCGACGCGGGCGTCGTCCACACCCTGCCCGATGTGTACCGGCTGACCCTGGCTGCATTGGCCGGTTTGGACCGAATGGCCGACAAGTCCGCGCAGAATCTGCTGGAGGCGCTACAAAAATCGAAGCAAACCACGCTGCCGCGGTTCCTGTTTGGTCTGGGAATTCGTCATGTGGGCGAAGCCACGGCCAAGGCCTTGGCGCGCCATTTTGGCCAACTTGACGCCATCATGGATGCCACTGAAGAGCAATTGCTGGCCGTCGCGGACGTGGGCCCCATCGTGGCGCAGAGCATTCGCACCTTCTTTGAACAGGCTCACAACCGCGAGGTCGTGGCTCAGTTGCGAATGCCCGCGCCCGACGGCTGTGGCCTGGCCTGGCAGGAGGGCGCGCCAGCCGTGCAGGCGCACAAGCCGCTGGCCGGCAAGACCTTTGTGCTGACCGGCACCTTCCCGACGCACAGCCGTGACCAGGCCAAGGACTTGCTGGAAGCCGCAGGTGGGAAAGTTGCAGGCTCGGTCAGCAAAAAGACCGACTATGTGGTGGCAGGCGTCGAAGCCGGCAGCAAGCTGGACAAGGCGCAGGCCCTGGGAGTAACCGTAATCGATGAGGCGGGTATGCTCGCCTTGCTGGCAGGAGACTGATTTAGTGCCCGCAATCGCTTGGATCACCGCAATTTCCATTGCCTTAAACTGCCAGCATGAACCGCGCCACCGTACTCCAAACCCTGTCTGAGCACAAAGCACTGATAGTGCAGCGCTTTGGTGTCGCTTCCTTGGCGTTGTTTGGCTCTACCGCGCGTGACGCAGCAACACCGGATAGCGACGTGGATTTGCTGGTGAGCTTTGTCGGGCCGGCGACGTCAGCGCAGTTTTTTGGGGTGCAGTTTTATTTGGAAGATCTACTGGGCTGCTCCGTCGATCTTGTGACCGATAAGGCGCTGCGTCCCGAGTTACGTCCGTATGTATTGAAGGACGCGGTGCATGTCTGAACGGGAGTGGCGGTTTTACGTGAGTGACATGATCGGCTTCTGTGAAAAAGTCCTGGCATTTACGCTTGGTTTGCAGCAAGAACAGTTCGTGGCAGACGCCATGCGTTTCGACGCAACGGTGCGCAATCTTGAACTGATTGGCGAAGCTGCAAGCCATATTCCTCAAGAGTTGCGCAATGCCCACCCGGCCGTTCCCTGGCGTATGTTGATTGCCACGCGCAACCAGTTGATTCATGGCTATCTGGGTTTGGACAACGATATCTTGTGGAGCATTGTCCAAACGGATGTGCCTGTTCTATTGCATCAACTCCAACTTCTTGATTCTCAGCAACTATGAGCATTCGTGACATTCTCAAAATGGGCGACCCACGCCTCCTGCGTTTGGCCAAGCCCGTGCCTCAGGCAGGTTTTGACTCCGATGTGCTGCATCTGCTGGTCAGCGACCTGCTCGACACCATGGTCTCGGCCAGCGGTGCGGGGTTGGCCGCACCCCAAATTGGAGTGGATCTGCAGGTGGTCATTTTTGGCAGCCGGGCAGCCAATCCGCGTTACCCGGACCGTCCCATGGTGCCACCCACCGTGCTGGTTAATCCGGTCATCACGCCGCTGACGGCGGGCGGCGACACTGTGGGTGAAATGGTCGAAGAACTTGATTGGGAGGGCTGCCTGTCGGTGCCCGGCCTGCGTGCACAGGTGCCGCGCTGGTCGCACATTCGCTATGTCGGCTTTGACCAATACGGCGACCCGATCGACCGCACTGCAAGCGGATTTCATGCACGCGTGGTCCAGCATGAGTGTGATCACCTGTGGGGAAAACTCTACCCCATGCGGGTGCGTGATTTCAGTCAGTTTGGATACACTGAGGTTCTATTCCCGGAAATCGCATCATGCAAATGAGTCCCGAACTCACCAAGACGTTGACCGCTGCGGTCGATGGCATGCCGGCATTCCCGAAAAGCGTGCAACGCGTTCTGGAGCTGACGCGCGATGTCAACAGCACGCCCAAAGACCTGGTGGAGGTCATCGACAAAGACCCCGTGCTCACGGTCAAGATTCTCAAAGTCGTCAACTCGGCGTATTACAGCCTGCCCAAGCAAATTACGTCGGTGGGCCACGCTGTGGTCTATCTGGGTTTCAACACCATCAAGAACCTGGCCCTCAGCATTGCCGCCATTGGTATGCTGCCCAAGACCAACGAGGCCGGTTTTGACGGACAGCAGTACCTGCTGCATTCCCTGGCCACTGCCGCGATTGCCAAGCAACTGGGGCTGAAGGTCGACGACGCGGACCCCATGGACTGTTTCATTGCCGGGCTGCTGCATGACTTTGGCAAGGTCGTGCTGGCCCAGTTCATGCCCAAGGAGTTCCGTGGCGCTTTGGAGGTCAGCCAGCAGCAAGGCACTTCGCTGCATCTGGCGTTGCGGCAAACGTTGGGCGTAGACCATGCAGTGGTTGGCGCCATGCTGGTCGAGAAATGGCGCTTTGCGCCCCATTTGGTGGAAACCATTCGTTACCAATATGGGCCCGAGCTGGCTGATTCGGACATGATCGCCTGCGTGTTCGGCGCCAACCAGGTCAGCAAGAGGCTCAACTTCGGCTTCGCCGGCAATCTATTGGTGGAGGAATTCCCGCCCGCCGTGAGCAAGCGCCTGGGTGGCACACTCGATGAGGTCATTGCCGCGCTGGGCGATTTGAATCCGCTGTTCGAAGAAGCCAAGATTTTTTCCAAGATCTGATGCAAGCCATCAAACGGGCCAGAATTTTGATTGTGGAGGACGAGGCCATCGTCGCCCGCGACATTGCGATGCAAGTGCAGGCGCTGGGGTACGAGGCCGTGGGCATTGCCGCCAACGCCGAGCAGGCATTGCTGTTGGCAGCCCAGGAGCGACCCAACCTGGTGCTGATGGATGTCCAGTTGAGCGGAGTGGTCGATGGCATTGCCGCCGCTGCCGCCATGCGTGCCCAATTCAGTTTGCCGGTGGTGTTCTTGACCGCCTTTGCTGCCGATGAAGTATTGGAGCGTGCCAAGCTGACCGAGCCGTTTGGCTACATCCTGAAGCCCTTCACCGAGCGGGAGTTAAGCACCACTTTGGCCATGGCCCTGTACAAGCATGAAGCTGAAACCCGCTTGCGTAACACCACGCGCCAGCTCAAGGCGCTGTCACGCCGCGTCCTTGAAGTGCAGGAGCTTGAGCGACGCCGGGTTGCAGTCGAATTGCACGACGAGTTGGGTCAGTCGTTGACCGCCATCAAAATCAACCTGCAGCTGAGCCAACGACTCAAGGACAAGGCGTTGGCCGATATCAATCTGGAGAACATTCACATTGTGGAAGACGCGCTGCGTCAGGTGCGTCGGCTGGCAACCAATTTGCGACCCTCCATGCTCGACGACCTGGGCCTGGCCGCAGCGCTTCAATGGGTGGCTGAACAAAGTGCCAATCGAAGCGGGTTTTTGGTTACCTTTCACCACATTCGGGGGCAATCCCGTCTGGCGCCAGAGATAGAGACCGCATGTTTTCGCATCGTGCAGGAAGCGCTGACCAATATTGCAAGGCATGCGCAGGCCAAGCAGGTCGAAATCCGGCTCGACCGGCAGGATGATCATGTCATTTTGCGCATCACCGACGATGGCTGCGGCTTCAATCTTGACGAGATGCGCACGCGCGCGCTGGCTGGCGACAGCATCGGTGTGTTGGGAATGCAAGAGCGCGGGACGCTGGTGGGGGGTGAGTTGACGATCGAGTCAGAGCCCGGTCATGGCAGCACCGTTCAACTACGCGCCCCCTGGCGGACTTTCGAGGAATCACTTTGACCACTGTTCGTGTTTTGCTGGCCGACGACCATACGCTGGTGCGTGCGGGCCTGCGCAAACTGCTCGAATCCATTGCGGGCATGGAGGTCGTGGGCGAAGCCGGTGACGGCTTGCAACTGCTGGAAATGGTCGAGAAGTTACAACCCCAGGTCGTCCTGATGGACATCGCCATGCCCAGGCTCAACGGCCTGGAGGCCACAAGTCGACTGGTCAAGGCCTGGCCGTCGATCCGGGTGCTGATACTTTCCATGCACCAAAACGCTGAATACGTGCGCCAGGCCTTGCGCCAGGGCGCCGTGGCTTACCTGTTGAAGGATGCCGCTCCCCTGGAGCTGGAGCTGGCATTGCGTGCGGTGTTAAGGGGTGAAACCTACCTGAGCCCTGCGGTCTCCAAGGGTGTGGTGAGCGACTATGTGCATCGACTGCGCAGCGAAGAGCAACCCGTTGACCCATTGACCCCACGTCAGCGCGAGGTGTTGCAACTCATAGCCGAAGGCCAAAGCACCAAAGAAATTGCCCGCCGTCTGGACCTCTCGGTCAAGACCGTTGAAACCCACCGCACCCAGCTCATGAAGCAACTTGACATTCACGAAGTGGCCGGTCTGGTGCGCTACGCCGTTCGGGCAGGACTGGTTTCGGTCACTGAATGAGGCTGTTTGCCCACCGCTAAGGTATTTTTCCGGCAGCACTCAGGTGTTGGCCCGATTCAGTTCGACTGGGCAAGCGGCTATCGTAGGCCCCAATGTCTGCATTCATAGCTGAAAAGAAAGCCCGCGTTCTGGTCGTGGAAGATGAGGCTATAGTTGCCCGCGATGTGCAGGACCAGTTGCGCATCTTGGGCTATGACATCGCAGGCCATGTCACCACCGGTGAAGACGCCATAGCCCTGACGGAACAGGCCAGACCAGACTTGGTGCTGATGGATATTCAACTGGCGGGTGCCATCGACGGAATTGCCGCTGCGCACGCCATACGCCGCCTCACCCAATCGACCGTTCCCATCGTCTTTTTGACGGCGTTTGATGCCGATGACACGCTGGCCCGCGCCAAACTGACCGAACCGTTTGGCTACATCCTGAAGCCGTTTTCAGAGCGTGAACTGCGCACCGTGCTTGAGATGGCGCTGTACAAATTTCAGGCCGAGGCCAAGCTGCGTGAAGCGGCGCTTTATAGCCAGGCTATTTTGGACAACATGGTGGATGGTGTCATCACTTTCAATGCACAGGGCTTGATTGAAAGCTGCAATCAGGCTGCCCGTCACATTTTTGGCTTCGAGGCCGACCAGGCGTTGGGCCTGCACATTGCCATGCTGTCTCCGCCCGACCTGCGCTACCAACTGGCAGAGTTTTTAGGACGTGTGCAGCGGGACACCGCACCGCGCAGGGCGGGTCAGGGGCGCGAGCTAACCGGGCAACGCCAGGACGGTAGCGTTTTCCCGTTGAGTCTGTCGCTGTCCGAGATTGCCCATGCCGGGCGCAGCGGATTCATCGCGCTGACCCATGACCTGAGCCAGCAGCACCAGGCGGCAGAAGAAATTCACCATCTGGCCTTCTACGACCGACTGACCGAGTTGCCCAACCGGCGCTTGCTGCTGGACCATATGAAGCAGGCGCTAATGAGCTCTGCACGCAGTGGACAGCATGGCGCCCTGATTTTGCTGGACCTGGACCATTTCAAGCAGCTCAATGAAAGTCTGGGTCACGCCCTAGGGGACGAACTACTGCGCCAGGTGGCCACCCGTCTCAAAACCTGCGTGCGCGAGAGTGATCTGGTTGCCCGGCTCGGGGGTGATGAATTTGTGGTTTTGATCGGCGCTATGAGTGGTGATGCACAGGAGGCTGCCGCGCAGGCAGAGGTGGCCGCCAACAAGCTGCTGGTGGAACTGGGCCGGCCCTACACACTGGACGGACATCTGCACGTCAATACGCCCAGCCTAGGCATCGTGGTGTTTCTGGCGCATGAGCTCACGCCTGACGAGATGCTGCAAAACGCTGAAATTGCCATGTACCAGGCCAAGGCGGCCGGGCGTACCACCCTGCGCTTTTTTGACGCGGCCATGCAGAACGCTGCAAGTGTGCGCAGCGCGCGCGTGAGCGACCTGCAACGCGCGCTGGAGCAGCAGGAGTTTTTGCTGCACTACCAGACACAGTTCAACCGCATCGGTGACGCGATCGGTGCCGAAGCGCTGGTCCGCTGGAACCATGCCGTGCGCGGCATGGTTTCACCGGCTGAATTCATACCGCTGGCTGAAGAAACACGCCTGATTCTTCCGCTGGGCCAGTGGGTGATGGAGCGCGCGTGCGCGCAGTTGGCGCGCTGGGAGGATGAACCCGGCAAGTCAGAGTGGACGATGTCGGTCAACGTGAGCGCCTTGCAATTCGGGCAGAGCGGTTTTGTTGGCAGCGTGTTGAGCGCCTTGCGCGAGTCGGGTGCCAACCCCGCGAATTTGAAGCTGGAGTTGACCGAAAGCATGCTGGTCAACGATATGCAGGACGTCATTTCCAAAATGAACGCACTCAAGTCCCACCAAGTGAAGTTCTCGCTGGACGACTTCGGCACGGGTTACTCGTCGCTGTCCTACCTGAAGCGCCTGCCCCTGGATCAGCTCAAGATCGACCAGTCCTTTGTGCGCGACCTGTTGATCGACCCCAATGACGCCGCTATCGCACAGGCCATTATTGCCCTGGGCCATAGCCTGGGCTTGCAGGTGATTGCCGAGGGGGTGGAGAATCTGGCGCAGCGTGACATGCTTGCCAGCATCGATTGCGACGCATTTCAGGGTTACTATTTCGCACACCCTGTCGCGGCGGCTGATCTGGCCCGTGCTACAGAAGAAATTCTGGAAGACCATGCATGAAAATTCGTCCACCCCATTGGCGGTCGCTCAAGACCCGCGTATTCGTCATGGCGTTGACGGCATTTGTGTTTTGCATTGGGGTGCTGACCTTTTTGACCAGCCAGATGTTGCGCAAGGACATGCAAACCCTCTTGGGTGAGCAGCAATTTTCCGCAGCCACCATCGTGGCAGCTGAAATCGAGCAAGAGGTCAGTCACCGGATGCGCGCACTTGAATTGGTGGCGCGGCAGATCAAACCGGTGCACCTGGCGACTCCGCATAAGCTGCAAGCTCTCTTCGCAGCCAACCCGCTCCTCGAGGATTTGTTCAATGGCGGAGCCTTTGTAACCAACGCAGACGCCACCACCATTGCCTCGGTGCCCGAGGAACTCGGGCGCGTCGGAGTCAATTACATGGAGCGAGACCATGTTTCCACTGCGCTGAAGCAGGGCCTGCCGGCCGTGAGTGATGCGGTGCTCGGGAAAAAACTGCAAGCGCCGGTTGTCTCGCTGGCGGTGCCCATTCGGGACGCCAGTCAAACCGTCATTGGCGCACTGGTTGGTGTCATTAATTTGGGTCAGCCCAATTTTCTGGATTTCATCATCGGGCATAAATACGGCATAACGGGGGGCTATATGGTGGTCGACCCCGATCACCGCAGCATTGTGACCGCGACCGACAAGCGCTTCAACCTGACACTCTTGCCCCCGCCCGGCACTGACCCCATGACGGACCGTTATGCGCAGGGTTACCAGGGTCATGGCATTTTGGTGGATTCGTTCGGGGTTGAGAATGTTTCGGCGGCTCACGGCATTGCCACACCTGGCTGGTATGTGGTGGCACTTTTTTCTACCCAAGAGGCCTTTGCGTCGATCGCCGCGATTCAGTGGAAAACCTTCTACATCGCGCTTGTGCTCACCCTATTGACGGGCGTATTGACCTGGTGGATTCTTCGCCGGGAACTCACGCCGATCATCGACACCGCCCGGATACTGACCCGCCTGAGCGGCAGCACTACTTTTCCGGCTGCATTGCCGATCACCCGTCACGACGAAGTGGGTGACCTGATCGGCGGCTTCAACCGGCTGCTGGAGGTTTTGCATCAACGGGCGAGCGCCCTGGTCGACAGCGAACAACGCGCTCGGGCGCTGATTGACTGGCTGCCAGAGGCGATGGCTGTGCACGATGGCAGGACGGTTCTGTACGCCAACCCTGCTGCGCTGCGGCTACTGGATGCGCAGAGCGAGGCCGATGTCGTGGGCAAGCCGCTGATGGAACTTGTGCATCCCAGTTTTCATGCCCTGGCGGCCGGGCGCGCCCGCCAGATCGTTGTAGAGGGCGATTCCTCAAGCTCGACCCAATATACCTTTGTTACGGTGAAGGGCCGCCATATCTCGGTGGAGGTGCAGGGCACATCGATTCAATACAAAGGCCAGCCGGCAAGCCAGATCGTCTTTCATGACATCACGGAGCGCAACATCGCTGAAAAGCGGCTGCGCCAGCTCTCGCGCGCGACCGAACAGTCGCCTATTGCCGTTGTTATCACCAATCTTCAGGGCATCATCGAATATGTGAATCCCCAGTTTGAGGCCGTCACAGGCTACGGCTTACAGGAGGTGCTGGGCCGAAACCCTCGCATACTCCAGTCGGGGCAGACCACACCGGTTGTCTACGCCGATTTGTGGGAGACCCTTCATGCAGGCCACACCTGGAGGGGTGATTTTTACAACTGCAAGAAGAACGGAGAATTGTTCATCGAGCACGCGGTGATCGCACCGATTCTTGACTCCAATGGTGCTGTGACCCACTATGTGGCGCTCAAGGAAGACATTACTCAGCAAGTGCAGCGTCAGGGCCAATTGCAGTCGGCGTTGCAAGAAAAAACGGCGCTACTCAATGAAGTGCACCACCGGGTCAAGAACAACTTGCAAGTCATCACCAGCCTGCTGCGCCTGGAGGCTGGCCGCGCCAGCGAGCCAGCCACCCGGACGGTGCTGGACGAAATGAAAGGCCGCATCCGTTCCATGGCTCTGGTGCACGAGACGCTGTATCGCTCTGGCAACTTTGCCGGGGTCGAGTTGCACCGGTACATTCAGCAAGTGGCCTCAGTAGCCTTTCGGGCCCAGGCCAGCACCGGCGGCAATGTGCGGCTGGTTCTTGACCTGGCAAGCGTTACGGCCACCCTGGACCTGGCGACGCCCTGTGGACTGCTGGTCAATGAACTGATTTCGAACTGTGTGAAGCACGGATTTGTGCACGGCCAGAGCGGGGAAGTTCGGGTGGCGTTGCAGCGCACCCCCGGTTCGCCGGATGAGGCGGCCCGCTGGTGCCTGCGGGTCAGCGACACCGGTGTTGGCCTGCCAGCCGATTTCGAAGCGCGACGCGTGCAGTCCCTGGGCCTTCAGCTGGTGTCGGATCTGGCTGGGCAAATTGGTGGTGCGCTGGTCATTGAGCCGGGTCCTGGGGCCGCATTTTCTGTGACGTTCCCTGTCGACAGCGCGTAAGCACGCCGGTCGGCGTGGGGTCTTCTCAGGTATTTCACCGGGGTGTTTAGGGTATTGGCCTGATTCCACTAGGGGCTGCTCCCGCCTACAGTCAACCCATGACAGTGCGAACCCTGCTTGTGGATGACAACAAAACGTTTTTGGCGGCGGTGCGCAATTTTCTTTCGCTGCTTCCAGACGTTGAAGTCGTCGGCGAGGCCCATAACGGTTGGTCGGCGGTCGAGCTGTCCCACTCGCTGAACCCCGACCTGGTGCTGCTCGATATCGTCATGCCCGAGATGAGTGGGCTGGAGGTCGCGCAAGCGCTCAAGGATTCACTGCCTGCGCCCCGAATCGTTTTTCTTTCCATGCACGACAGCGAATCCTATCGCACTGCGGCACGTGAATTGGGCGCTTTTGGCTACGTGGGAAAGGGTGATTTTGTGGCAGACTTGATCCCCATCATTGACCGATTGGTAGAGTCTTCACTATGAAACAAATGCATGCATTCAGGGCCGCACTGGTCTATCCGATCGGATTGGCGGTGGGTGGCGCCGTCGCCATGCTCGTGGTCGGCGACGCCCATCTGGAAGCCATCATCTGCTCGGTGATTCTGGTGGCTGCAGGCGTAGCCGTCGGCATGACACAGTTGGGGCACCAGAAAGCGGCGCAACTGGCAAAAGACCAGTTCATGGCCGATCAGCAGCGCTTTGGCGAAGAGGTGGCACCGGTTTGGGGCGGGCATATCGAGTCTTCGCGCTCACAAATGGAAACCGCCATTTCCGAACTGTCGTTGCGGTTTGCCGGCATTGTGGACAAATTGGGTGAAACCCTGCAAAACGCCAGTTTGGAGACCAGCAATCAGGGCGGACAAGGAAACGACACCAGTCTGATTGCGGTGTTTGGCCGTGCCGAGCAGGAATTGAGTGAGATCATCGAAGGTCAAAAGACAGCCATGAGCAGCATGGCCATCATGCTCGAAAAGGTTCAGGGCCTGGATCGGTTCACCGGCGAACTGCAAAATATGGCCCACGACGTCGCCAAAATCGCGCAACAGTCCAATCTTCTGTCACTCAATGCCGCCATTGAAGCTGCGCGTGCCGGTGACCTGGGTCGCGGCTTTGCCGTGGTTGCCAAAGAATTTCGCATGCTGGCCAATCAGTCAGGCGATACCGGGCGCAATATTGCGGCCAAGGTGGGTGTCATCAGTGCCGCCATTGCCGAAGCCTGCGACGTGGTGCGCGATTCGGTTGAGGAGCGCGAGAGCCGGGTGCAAAAGACCGAGGGCACCATTCAGCACGTGTTGACCGAAATCCGCGATATCGCCGGCGGGCTGGAGCGTTCCAGCGAGTTGCTCAAGGTCGAAAGCGTTGCCATCCAGTCCGAGATTGGCCAGTCGCTCATACAGCTGCAGTTTCAGGACCGCGTGAGTCAGATTCTCAATCTGTTGCACACCAACATCGACCACTGGCCCAACTACCTTCAGCGGCGGCAGGACCAGTACGCACAGGACGGTCATGTGCCGCC
>JAIPDC010000241.1 GCA_021737865.1 Rhodoferax sp. | reverse complement strand
CCATTGACGACGTGTTTCATGCGCGCATTGGCGACGTGTCGGGCGGCGGCAAGCTCGCTGGCGACATGCGCGAGATCTGGGTGATGCAGCCGCGTTTCGAAAAGCGCGTAGGCAGCACACCGTTTGGCATGGTGGACCAGGCGCGCTTTCGGGCGGCTTTTGACTTCATGCGCCTGCGTGCTGATATTGGCGAGGTGGAGGAAGTGCTGGCCGATTGGTGGCAGGAGTTCAGCATGGCCGACGACAACCTGCGCCAGGACCTGGTTGATCAGGTGCGCGAAGAGCAGCAAAAGCGCAAGCACCCGCCGCGGGTGCACCGTGTTCCCAAGGCAGACGCGCCGGCAGGTGATACCGTGCCCGCAGGCCGTCCAGACGCCGCTGGTGCGCCGCCGGAGGGGGCCGAAGGAGACGCCACAGCACCTCGCAAGCGTCGTCGTCGCCGTCGTCCTGGCGGCGCACCGGGTGGTGGAGCCGCAGACGGCGGAGGCACCGCCAGCATCTGATATTGCCATGCGCCAGCCGGTTACCGCCTACCTGGGCCTGGGTGCCAATGTGGGGGATGCACGCGCCGGGCTGGATTTTGCCTTCAGGCGGCTGCGCGAAACGCCGGGCATTGAGGTCGTGGCACGGTCAGCGTATTACCGTACCGCACCCGTGGAGTCCAGTGGCGCTGACTACACCAACGCGGTGGCCGAGCTGCGCACGGTCTTGACAGCGCCGGATCTGCTGACCTGCCTGCATGCCATAGAAGCCCAGGCGGGGCGTGAGCGCCCCTACCGCAATGCGCCGCGCACCCTGGACCTGGATATTCTGATTTACGGTGAGGGCCGCATGGTAAGCCCATCACTGACCATTCCGCACCCGCGCATGGGCGTGCGGGCATTTGTGCTGATTCCGCTGGCAGAGATTGCACCCGAGCGTGTTGGCGCAGATCTGTTGAACAGCATCAGGGAGCAAGTCATTGAACGACTCGACTAATACAAACAAGGGCGCAGTCAACTCCTCCCAACCGGCAATGGCGGGCGACATCTGGGGTGGCCTGGCCGCCATGCTGGTTGCACTGCCATCGGCCATCGCGTTTGGTGTTGCCATCGTCGCGCCACTGGGCGGCTCGCTGGGCGCGCAAGGCGCTGTTGCCGGCATTTTGGGTGCCACTGTGCTGGGCCTTGTCGCACCGCTGGTGGGCGACCGCACGCGGCTGATCACGGCGCCCTGCGCGCCGGCCGCCGCCGTGCTGTCGGCGTTGGCGGCCGGTTTTGCTCAGGGCGGCATGCCGGCAGAAAAGGCGCTGCTGCTGCTGGGGCTGATCGGTCTGTTTGCGGGCGTCATTCAGATTGCGTTGGGGTTGGCAGGTATCGGCAAGCTGATCAAGTTCATTCCTTTTCCAGTGGTCAGCGGGTATCTGAGCGGCGTCGGACTGATCATTATTGGCAGTCAGATCCCAAAGTTTTTGGGTGTCGCTGGTGCGGGCGGCCTGCTGGACTCTCTGGCGCATCCATCGTTGTGGGTTTGGCAAAGTGCGGTGGTTGGTGCAGTGGTTGTGGCCGCCATGCTGTGGATGCCCTACGTGACCAAGGTCGTCCCGGCCACCATATTGGCGCTGGTGTGTGGTGTTGCCTGCTACGGTGTTTTGGGGTGGTTTGATCCGGCCTTGCTCGTGCTGGAGCACAACCCCCTGCTGGTGGGACCGCTAACCGACAGTGGCGCCAACCTGCTAGACACGCTGGGCATTCGTCTGCCGGGTATGGACTTGCTGCAACTGCCGACCTTGCTGCAGGTTGCCGTGCCGGCCCTGACGCTGGCCGTGCTGCTGTCGATCGATACGCTCAAGACCTGTCTGGTGATTGACGCCCTTACCAACACCAGCCATGACGCCAACCGCGAGCTCATAGGGCAGGGGGTGGGCAACATGGCCTCGTCACTGGCCGGCGGTATCCCGGGGGCGGGCACCATGGGTGCATCGTTGATCAATATTTCCAGTGGCGGCACCACCCGCACTTCGGGCCTCGTCACGGGGGTGTCGTCCTTGCTTGCACTGGTGTTTTTGGCGCCCCTGATTGCTTGGGTACCGGTTGCCGCATTGGCGGGTATCCTGATCGTTACCGGGTTTCGCATGATTGACCGGCACAGCATGGCGTTCTTTTACACGCCTGCCACCCGACTGGATTTTCTGGTGATTCTGTCGGTGATTCTGGTGGCAATTTTTGGCAACCTGATTGCGGCCTCGGGCGTCGGCGTGGCGCTGGCCATTCTGCTGTTCATTCGGGAGCAGACCCGCAGTTCGGTGGTGCGAAAGCGGACCGAAGGCGCCGCCATTTTTGCCCGGCGCCACAACGGTCCTGGTTCGTTGGCCTGGCCCGACTCGAAAGCGAATGATTCGGTTGTTTTTGAGCTGCAGGGGAGTCTGTTTTTTGGCACTGCAAGTCAGTTGCACGCGGCGCTGGAGCCCGAAATTGCATCGCACAAGTATGTCATTTTGAGTATGCGGCGCGTGCAGTCGCTCGATGTCACGGCAACGCACGTGCTGGAGCAAATCAAGGACCAGCTGGAAAAAAACGATGGCTATCTGGTCTTTTGCGACATCCCCAAGGACTTGCCCAGTGGCTTGAAGATGAAGCGCTTCTTGAAGGACACCGGCGTCGTGCGGCCGACCAACAAGGCGTTTGCTTTCCGCCAGCTTGAAGATGCCTTGAAGTGGGTCGAATCCCGTGAACTGCCCCAGCACCCGGAGCTCGAACCGATGGCGGTGGTAACCGTCGATTTGTCCGCCATGCCACTGCTGTCGCAGGCCAGTGCCACAGATATTGATGCTTTGCAGGCACTTGCGAATGTTCGCACCGTACGGGCCGGCAAGAAAATTTTCAAGCAGGGTGGCAGCGATGACGCGCTGTACCTGATTCGCAGCGGCCTGGTGCAGGTGTCGGCGTCGTCGCACCGCAGGGATGGCTTTGAATTGGCCGAACTGGGCCCCGGCGATGTGCTGTGCAGCAGCGGGTTTTTGCAGTGCGAGTCTCCCGCACTGGAAGCGGTTGCGGTCTCGAATGCCGAGGTCTACGTGTTGTCGCGCGCGGCCCTGGATGCGTTGGCAGTGGAGCACGGCGCGGTGGCCACTGCATTAGTGGCCGGAAGTGCCCGCAATTTGGCGCTTCATCTGTCAAGTGCGATGGATACCCTGCTGGCCTCGCGGTCCCAGTAGTGCTATTCTGGCTGCCTAAAACAATCAGGCATTGAAGTCATTAACAGGAGCGCTGCGCCATGGGTATTGACCGTATGAAAATTGCCACCAAGCTGTGGTTGTTCATTGTGATTATCCTGACCCTGCTGACCGCAATCGCGGGCATCGGTTTAGCTCGAAGCGCAGGGATCCTCGCCGAAGGCCGCGCGCAACAGACCGTTGCATACAGCATGGTTCAGGTGGCAACCCGCTGGAATGGTTTGACCGAGACCAACGCCACGCGCAATCACGCCATCATCATCAGCAGTGATCCTGCGATTGCCGCTGCATTCAAAGACGCCGTCACTGCGACCAGCAATGAAATTACCGAGATGCAAAAGCAGCTCGACGCCTTGCCGTTGACCGACGCCGACAAGGCGCAACTGGCAAAAATTGTTGAATTGCGCAAGGCCGTTATTTCCCTGCGCGAAAAGGCGAGAGCCGCCCGAACTGACGGCAAGGCCGACGAGGCTTTGCAGATCCTCAATACCCAGTACCTACCGGCAATGGCCGCGTATATCGGCGGTCAGAAGCAGTTGGTCAAAATGCAGGAGCAACGCGTGCTCGATGTCCAGGCCGAAACCGAGAGCCGCCGCCAGAGCAACAGCTACGGCATTTTGGTCGGGCTGGCAGTTGTTGTCGCATTGATTTCAATGGGAACTG
Organism: Rhodoferax sp.; assembly: GCA_021737865.1. Taxonomy (GTDB): domain Bacteria; phylum Pseudomonadota; class Gammaproteobacteria; order Burkholderiales; family Burkholderiaceae_C; genus Allorhodoferax. The sequence goes on along the minus strand of JAIPDC010000241.1, from coordinate 1,680 downwards.
TTTGGCTGGTTCACTCCATCCGTGACCCGCTGGACCAGGCCAACGAGTTGGCCGCGCGCATCGCCGAGGGAGACCTGAGTTCCGGCATCCGCACCACCCGCGAAGACGAGTTTGGCATGCTGCTGCGTTCACTGGGCACCATGAATGATTCTTTGGGGCGCATGGTCGCACAGGTGCGCCTGAGTACCGACAACATTGCCACGGCCAGTGCCGAAATTGCCCAGGGCAATAACGATCTGGCTCAGAGGACCGAGCAAACGTCGAGCAACCTGCAGTCGACCGCCTCCAGCATGGATGCGTTGACCGCCACCGTGCAACACAGTACGGACAACTCCCGTCAGGCCAGCGCGCTGGCTGCAAGCGCTTCGACGGTTGCACAGCGGGGCGGTTCGGTGGTTACGCAGGTTGTCACCACCATGCAGGAAATTGATGCCAGTAGCAAGAAGATTGCAGACATCATTGGGGTGATTGACGGCATTGCGTTTCAGACCAACATTTTGGCGCTCAATGCCGCCGTGGAGGCTGCCCGCGCGGGCGAGCAGGGTCGCGGGTTTGCGGTGGTGGCCAGTGAAGTGCGCAGCTTGGCGCAGCGCAGTGCCGAGGCCGCCAAGGAGATCAAGGGCCTGATTGATACATCGGTTGGAAAGGTGGAGTCAGGTACCCGGCTGGTTACCGATGCGGGCGCAACGATGGAAGAAATCGTTCAGTCGGTTCGCCGCGTGGCCGACGTGATCAGTGAGATCACTGCAGCCGCCACCGAGCAAAGCAGTGGTATTGCCGGTGTGAATGCGGCGATTGGCAATCTGGATCAGATGACACAGCAAAACGCCGCCTTGGTGGAGGAAAGTGCTGCCGCCGCAGAAAGCCTGCGTGAGCAGGCGGATCGCATGAAAGAAGCGGTGGCGGTGTTCCGCGTGGCGCCGCACCACAGCGCCTGACAGTCGCTTGCGCCGCACCGCCCGCCGGGTGCGGTAGGGCTTTGCCGATTCTTACTCGAGTTCGGCGATCAGTTCAATTTCGACACAAGCGCCCATCGGAATCTGTGCCACACCAAATGCGCTGCGGGCGTGCGCGCCCTTGTCGCCAAAGACCTGGCCGAACAATTCACTGGCGCCATTGGTTACCAGGTGCTGCTCGGTGAAGTCGCCGGTGGAGTTGACCAGCGACATGAGCTTGACGATACGCTTGATGCGGTTGAGGTCGCCCGTGGCCGCGTGCAGGGTCCCCATCAGATCGATGGCAATGGCGCGGGCGGCGGCCTTGCCTTCTTCGGTGGCCATGTTCTTGCCCAATTGACCGACCCAGGGTTTGCCGTCCTTCTTGGCAATGTGACCGCTCAGAAACACCAGATGGCCGGTTTGCACAAAGGGCACGTAGGCAGCAGCGGGCACGGAAACGGGTGGCAGGTCAATGCCCAGGGTGGTGAGGGTCTCGTAAATATTCATGGTCATTTCCAGTTAAATTATTAGAAAAAAGTGGCCCTGACCCGCACCAAATGGGCGTAAGCAGCTATCTAAATAATAGCGCCCATGGTTTGGGACTGGGACTGGGACTGCGATGAGGATTGTGTCTGGGATTGTGACTGATTCTGACCCTGACTTTGACCTTGACGTGCGCCAGGATCGGTCCAGGTGCCGGCTTCATATGGCTCCACCGTTACACCCACCGTGAGGGTGTGGT
>JAIPDC010000022.1 GCA_021737865.1 Rhodoferax sp. | reverse complement strand
TAGCGGTGTATTCGACGGGTTTTCCGTCGTTCCCAAGGGTAGGCACCACCGTGGTTTGCACCCAATACAAGTGTCCGTCCTTGGAGCGGTTGCAGACCTCGCCGCGCCAGACCTTGCCGTGGGCCAAAGTTTGGTACATGGCCTTGAAGAAACCCTTGCCGTGGTGGCCGGAATTGATGATGGCGTGGTCTTGCCCCAGCAACTCTTCGCGTGTGTAGCCGCTGATCTCGCAAAAGCGGTCGTTAACGTAGGTGATGGCGCCCTGCACGTTAGCTGTGGCCACGATGGCGTGTTGGTCGAGTGCATATTTTTGATGTTCGAGCCGACTCTGTGCGCTTGCCAGACGGTCCCGCATGGTGGCCAGCGCCTGCATCAGCTGCCCCAGCTCGTTGCTGCCGCGCACCGGCACCACGATGCCCAGATTGTTATCGGAGACGGCGCGCGCCACCGCCAGCGCATCGGCCACCGGAACGGTGATGCTGCGAATAAAGGCTACGGCCAGCAACATGCCGCCTATCAAACCCAGGAGCAGCACAACACCCATTGCGGTTTGTGCCTGGCGCATAGCGAGTACCCGGCCCACCAGGGCTTGCTTCAGTGTGCGGATGGAAAGCGTGTTGAACAGGTACAGCGAGTCGATGGTACGGGTTAGCGTGTCAAAGTAGTCAAGCGCCAGGTAGGGGGATGGCCCGGGATGCAGCAATGCGCGTCTGACCAGCACCAGACCCTCGTTCACACTCGCACGCTGGACTGCAACTTGACTGGCCAGCGCACCCTCCATGGCGGGGCTGCTGTCCATGGCGCGTTGAAGGTTGCGGAAAAACTCGTCCCGGGCCCGCTCCACCCGATCTGATGCCGATTGCAGGGCAACCCTTTGCGGAACTTGCACAATACCCCGCACCAGCAAGCCGGTGCCCTGCGCGCGCAGTACCCCGATTTTTTCACCCAGGGCCGGCATGTTGACCAAGGCTGCGTCAATCAGGTAGTGGGTGGCAGCGTCCGGGTCAAGCAGCAAACCAAATTCGCCCATCAGCTCTTCATTGAACACCAGAAAATTGGCCAGCAGGTTGGTATGGAGCAACGTGCTCAACTCTGCGTCCAGCTTCTGGTCCGTCACGTCTTTCTCCAGGGCCACCCAGCCTGCGCGCAGCGTACCCCAGTGCGTCACCAGCTCTGTGGATGCGTCAGTCTGGCTGAGCTCGCCCTCAAACACCACCATAGCCGCAAGCACGCTGTCCCGCAGGGGCCCACGCCGCTCGGCCAGAGTCGTGTTCCCCGCCAATGCACCCGCCGCCATGCCCCGGTGGGTCTGCATCAACTGCAACACCCGACTGAGCGCGGCCACCGGGGCCATGGCCTGCAATTCCCGCTCGGCAATGGCAATGGCGCTGCTTTTTTCCTGCATGAACAGGCTCGTGGGCAACAACACCATCACAGCAGCGAGCAGACCCAGAATGTAAAACTTGCCGGCAAGACTGAGCTGATGCAAGGTGGAGTCTTTTATGACAGTCATGATTTACCTACTCAAGCTCTTGCTGGTCGTGCGCCAGAAGCTATTAGATCAATAGCATCTGCACTCGCAGGACGCAACTTCATGCGTGGGTCCTGGCGGCGCAACCAGTCGGTGCACGCGGCAGCGGGCATGGGCCGCGCCAGGTGGTAGCCCTGCACGATGGTGCCACCGCAGCTGCGTAAAAAATCCATTTGCGCCTCGGTCTCCACGCCTTCCGCCACCACGCGCATACCCAGGTTGACCCCGATGGTGATGGAGATGCGGGCCACGGCCTCGGCCTTGCGCTCGGCAAGGGCACGCTGCACAAAGCTGCCATCTATTTTTAACTCTCGGAAAGGCAAATCCACCAACTGCGCCAGGCTGGAGTAGCCCGTGCCGAAGTCGTCAATCGACAGGATGAACCCCATCAGTGACAGTCGGGTGAGCGTTTCCATGGCCACGGAGCGCTGCACCATCAACTTGCTCTCGGTCACTTCGATGATGAGGTCGCCCGGTTGCACTCCCGTGGCGTCCAGCAAGTGGAGCAGGCGCTCTGGCATATCCAGGTCCAATGCGTCGTCCATCGACAGATTGATGGATGCCTGAACAAAAATGCCCTGGCGCCGCCATGCGTCCAGGTCGGTGATGACCTGGCGCGCCATGCTGAAAAATAGCTCTTCCGCCAGACCAGCCGACTCGAGAGCAGGCACAAAACTGCCAGGGCCAATCATGCCGCCCGCCGCCGTGGGCCAGCGCGCCAGCGCCTCGACCCCTGCCACTGCGCCATTGCGCAGGTCGACCTTGGGTTGGTACCAGGGAATGAATTCATCAGCGCTCAATGCTTCCAGCAAGCGATGGCGAGCCAGTTCGGGCAGGCTGGTGCCGATCCTTGCAGCGGCAGCGGGCTGCAGTTTGTGCAACATGTCCTGCAAGGAACGGGTGGAGGCGGGTTTGGTCAGCACGCCGAGCAGGTCAAGCCCATGCGCGCTCACCAAGCCGGCTGCGCTGTGCAGAATCTCATCGGAAACACCGGACAACAAGCAGATGGCCGCCCGGTAGCCCTGTTGCGCAAGATGCCGTAGCAGCACCAGGCCATCCATGTCCGGCATCGACAGGTCACAAACGCAGAGCACGATTTTCTGCCGGTTGGCGACAAACTGCTCCAGGGCGCGGGTTCCGCTGGTAGCGCAAATGACTTGGTGCCAGCCGATGCCAGCGAGCTGTTCGTGCAACATGTCGAGCACGAACTGATCGTCATCAACCAGCAAAATCATGTTGTCGTCAGGGTTCATGGCCCCATGGTGCCCTGATTGCCCACCCCACGCTATCGGGCGTTGCTGACTTTAAGTAGGATGTTGACTACATATCGGTGTAGGGTCCGCCCTACACCCCGACATTGGTAGCCCTTAGCTAGTAGGGTTTGAAGTTGCCGCTGCCACGCACTACCGCGCCATTGGGTGGCGCGCCCAGGCGAGGTGCCGCCCCGGCGCGCCGCACGTTGGCTGATGGCACATTAAGCGGGGCATGGCGACTGAGCACTTTGGGCGAGTCGTCCCCAATGTTGAAGAACGCAATGCTTTGCTGCAACTGCTCGGCCTGGCCCGAGAGTTCTTCACTGGTTGCAGCCAACTCTTCAGAGGCCGATGCGTTTTGTTGTGTAGCTTTGCTGAGCTGGCCCATGGCCCCACCAATCTGCACCACCGATTCGCTTTGCTCAGCACTGGACGCAGCAATTTCTTGCACCAGCTCACTGGTCTTCTGGATGCTGGGCACAATTTCGTCAAGCAACTTGCCAGCGCGCTCGGCCGTGTGCACGCTGTTGCCCGCCAGTTCACCAATTTCTTTGGCAGCCTCCTGACTACGTTCGGCCAGTTTGCGGACCTCGGCGGCTACCACTGCAAAGCCTTTGCCGTGCTCTCCCGCACGGGCGGCTTCGATGGCGGCATTAAGCGCCAGCAAGTTGGTTTGATAGGCGATGTCATCCACGATGCCAATTTTGGACGCAATTTGCTTCATGGCCGTCACCGTCTGGCTGACCGCCCCGCCACCTTCGGTAGCTTCTTTGCTGGCCTTGGTGGCCATGCCATCGGTTACTTTGGCGTTATCCGAGTTCTGGTTGATACTGGCCGACATGACATCGATACTGGCCGTCGTTTCTTCGACGCTGGCAGCTTGCTCGCTGGCAGCCTGTGAGAGGGACTGCGCCGTGGCGCTCACCTGATTGGCGGCACCAGTCAGCGCGTCGGCTGCTGCGCGCACCTCGCTCATCACCCGGGTCAGATTCTCTGCAGTGGAGTTGGCACTGTCTTTGACCTTGCCAAACAGACCCGAGTAGTCGCGCTCGATACGCATGGTGAGATTACCCTCGGCAAAGGCGGCCAGTACGTCTGCCACATCGGTCAGACCCCGCTCACTGGTCTCTAACAACTGATTCATGCCAGTAGCCAGATTGGCAAAGAAACCGACTTTCCCTTCAGTGATCAAGCGTGAACTGAAGTCGCCCATTGCGGCGGCCTGCACGATGCCGGCCACTTCGTTCTCGACTCCTACTTCAGCTGTCCGGTCGGCCCACTCGACCACGCTACCGAGCCGGTTGCCCTGTGCATCCACCACCGGGTTGGCGATCAGACCGAAGTACAGGTTGCCCACCTTGATCTGGGTTCGGTACGTCGTCTTGAGTGCAGACAGTAGCCCGCGCTGGTGCGACGGGTTTTTGTGGAACACATCAATGTTCTTGCCAATCAGGTTGCGCGCATCAAATTGCGGCAGTGTCTTGCGCAGCTCGGCCTCGTTGCGTTGCATCATGGAGGTCACGGTCTCGTTCATGTAGACGATATTCAGATCCACATCCGCAATCATCACGTTGGTGGTGCACTTGTCGAGCGCATTTTTGATGCGGGTGTTTTCCCCCATGGATTTGAGTTCCGCGTCGCGCGCTGCCAGTTCGGCGGTCTTGTCCTGCCACTCCACAATCGTGCCGAGGCGAGTTCCTGCCTTGTCGATGACAGGGGTTGCAATCAGACCAAAAATTCGCACACCGACCTTGATCTGGGTTCGATAGGTGTCGTGTAGTTTGGAGAGCATGTCGCGCTGGTGCGCCGGGTTCTTGTGGAAGATATCGATGTTGCTGCCCATGCACTTGGTGACGCTGAAGTTGGGCAAGTCTTTGCGGATGTCGGCTTCTGCGATGGCCATCATGCTTGTTACCGCGCGGTTCATAAAGATGATGTTGTTGCCTGCGTCGGCAATCATTACGTTGCTGTCAACACCCTCCAGGGCGATGCGCATGCGCTCGTTGAATTCTGCCGCATTCGCTGCGTCACGCAAAGCGCCCTGGGTCTGCGCCATGGCCGCCAGCAGCTGCCCTGTTTCATCGACTGTGCAATGCCAACCGCACGGGTCAGTGGCCGAGTGATACCCCGCACCAAAAACAGTCCGAACAGGATGGCAAACAACAGTCCGGCAACGATCGACCCGATCGCCCAGGCCCGAATGGCCTGGTAGTTGGCGAGTGCAGCGTCATATTCGCGCTTGCCAGAATCGAGTTGATACTTCAGCATCAATGCCCTTGCCCACCGGCAGGTAGAGCGGTCTGATGTTGTTCACCACCAGGTGGTTGGCTTCCTTGATGTCATTGGCGCGCAGGGCGGCAAGGGTCTTGAGCAGGCCTTCCTGTACGAATGCCTTTCGGTTGGCGGCAAATTCTTTCGCCAGGTTGGCCTCGTCGGGCTCCAACTTCTGGGCAACATATTGCTCCCAAATTTTGGTGATGGCGGCAATATTGCCCTCCACCTCAGCGGTGGTCGCGCTGATGGTCTCAGGCACCGGAGTGATGAGTGCCACGGCAAGGGCCAAACGATTGCGCAACAGGAGTCGCTGTATTTCGGCCACCTGCCCGGTGGACTGCAGGCTCTGTTCGTAGAGGTAGCGACTCGATTCGTTGGACTTGGCAATTCCATACAAACCGACGCTGCCAATGGCCACCAGCAGGAGCGACAGCGCACCAACCAGAAGTGACAAGCGCATGCCAATTTTCATATTGCCTATGTTCATAATCGAACTCCGGTTATTGCCATTCACCTTTTACGCCTCAATCAAGTCGCCAGCGCCAGCATACGCCTGATCGTGTGGGCGCACGAACCATATTCTCGTCATGCGACTTGACCTTACTCCCGAGTAGGGTGTTGACTGCCCATCTCTGTAGTGCGTGCTCTACAGCGCCGAAATGGGCAGGCTAATCAGTTTGTCGTCTAGCTGACGCACGGTTTCGTCGTTGTTGATCACAATGCCGTAGCGGCAGCCGCGCTCGGCCACAAAATCACGCAATGCCCGCAGGGATCGTGAATCAGTCCGCCCGCTGTGCTTGATTTCCACTGGCAGCAATCCGAATTCTCCTTCCAGTACAAGGTCGATTTCAGCACCAGCGCCGGTGCGGTAGTGATAGGCACGCACATCCATACCCGCCGTGGCCAAGCCACGCAGCAGGGTTTCGATCACGGTGCTTTCCCATGACTGCCCCATCCGCGGGTGCGCCATCAAATCATCCTGATCGCGCAGGTGCAGCAAATAGTGCAGCAGGCCACTGTCGCGCAGGTAGCCCTTGGGGTGCTTGACCACCCGTTTGGTCGCGTCCTTTTCATAGGGAGGCAGATGGCGCCACAGATAGGTGCCATGCGCAATATGAAAGTAGTCGCGCGCAGTCGGCTGCGAGACACCAAGCGCGCGCGCCACCTCTGAGTAATTGATGATGTTGCCCGACAATTGGGCCAACATCTGCACAAACAGGCGAAACTTCTGCCGGTCGAGCGCTGGGAACAGGCGCGGCAGATCGCGGTCAAGATAGGTTTGCAGATAATTCTGCTGCCACAACTTGCGAAAACGTGCTTGCCCCTTGACCCACGGTTCCGGGTAGCCGCCGTGCATCCAGTATTTGCCGACCTGATCAAGACTCAAACGGGGCACCAACTCTGTAAATTGAGCCAGAAGCGAGCGATCTTCCATCAGCCGATACAGTGGCGACGGCGGCAGTTCATACGCCTCGGCCAGTGACAGTGGCCCCATTTCGATGATGGCGATGCGACCGGCCAGACTTTCCGAAATAGACGAGATCAACTCGGTAGAACTCGACCCGGTGATGACGAATCGACCTGGCTCGCTGCGTTGACTGTCAATGGCGACCCGTAGCGCCGCAAACATCGCGGGAAACAACTGGCATTCGTCGATTGCGACCTGACGGGGGTTGAGCCGCAGGAATAAATCAGGATCACGCTGGACGGCATCGAGGTCGACGATTTTTTCCAGGTCCAGTATCTTCCATGCGGGCAACAGTTCCTTGATCAGCGTGGTCTTGCCGCATTGCCGCACGCCGACAATTGCCACGCAAGGAAAGAGTCCGAGCAGTTCCTTCAACAGGGGGAGTGCATGCCGTTTCATTAGAGCATTATCAAACTCCATGTTTTAATATGCAAGGTATTTTCTTTCGGCTAGTCGAGCAACCCATGCTCCATGGCGTAGCGCATCAGGTGGGCCATGCCGGTGAGCTTGAGCTTTTCCATCAGCCGAACTTTGTGGGTGCTCACGGTTTTGTCGCTGATCGATAACTGTGCGGCGATCTGTTTGACCAGCTTGCCCTGCGCCAGCAGGCGCAACACCACCAGTTCACGCTCCGAGAGCGCTTGTTGCGGCTCGGTGGTCTGGGTATTGAAGGCCATCTGCGACGCAATCTCGGGGTCGATAAAGTGCTGGTGCGCGGCGACCCGGCGAATGGCCGTCAGCAGGACGGCCGGGTCGCAGTCTTTGGTGAGGTAACCGTCGGCGCCGGCCTTCAGGGCCTGTGTGGCGACTTGCGGCTTGTTGTGCATGCTGAGCACCAAAACGGGCACACCAGGGTGTTCGGCTTTGACCTGCCTGATCAAATCAGCACCGCTGATGCCGGGCATGTTCAGGTCCAGCAGTAGCAGATCAAACGTGGCTTGTGCCAGCAGTGCCAGGGCTTCCTGGCCGTTGCTGGCCTCACCTGCGACCTCGATATCGGGCATCAACGCAAATAGCTGCTTCAAGCCGCTGCGCACGAGGCTGTGGTCGTCGGCCATCAGCAAGCGGATCATGTTGGGTCTCCTGGGGTCAGTGTGCTGGTTGGTATTGTGACTCGAATGCAGGTACCCTCGCCAGGGGCGCTGGCAATGTCCATCTGCCCGCCCAGCGCGAGCGCGCGCTCATTCATGCCCAGCAGGCCGAAACTTTTTTGTCGGCTCGCGGCCTTCACGTCAAACCCGACCCCGTCATCTTGCACGGTCAACTGCAATGAATGGCTTGCATACTCGAGCGTTACTTGCACCTGCGCAGCATGGGCGTAGCGGGTGATGTTGGTGAGGGACTCCTGCACAATGCGGAACAGAACCACCGAGCGCTCCTCCGAGAGCTCGGTCACTGTGCCGTCCGTCTCAAACGTGCAATCCAGACTGGAGCGATCAGCCGCTTCTTGGCACAACCATTCAATGGCAGGGTGCAACCCCATGTTCAGGGCCACCGGGCGCAGATTTTCGGCCACCGTACGCACCCCCGTCAGGGCGCGATCGGCCAGCGAGCGCATGCTGGCAACATTGCTGACAAAGGCCGGATCAAAAGCGCCAAAGCGCAATTCCAGCAGTGATATATCCATGCGCAATGCCGTTAACACCTGCCCCAGTTCGTCATGCACTTCGCGGGCGATGTGTTTGCGCTCCATCTCGCGCTGCTCCTCGTTTTTGGCGGTCATTTCGCGCAAGTGCTGGCGCGACTCAGCCAGCTCGAATTCAACGGTCTTGCGCTCGGTGATGTCGCGCGAAATAATGTTGGCCCCGCTGAAGGCTCCATCTTCCTTATACAGAAACTTGACGCTGTCTTCACGCCAGGAGAAGCCACCCGTCAGAATTTTGATGCGGTAGGTAAACCGCCTCTCCGCGGCCTTCAGCTCTATTGCACTGTAGAAGGCGGCAAATAGCGTGTCACGCTCCATCGGGTGGATGACGGCATACAGCGATTCGATGGTCGGCTGGACCCCCTTCTCTGTCAGGTAGCCAACTTGCTTGAGGTAGGCCGGCGACACATAGGTGATTTCATTGTTGGCACCGATTTGAAGAACGCCATCGGAAGTATTTTCGGCAATCAACCGGTACTTGTCCTCGGCAACCTTCAGCCGCCTCTCCACCGCCCCGCGCTGCGCGGCCAGTGTTGCCAAATAGAGTGATGTGATGGAGATCGCAGTGATGAACGCCCAGAGCTTGGTAAAACCCTGATGTGCATCGTAATCAACGAACGGGCCGCGCCCAAAGTACAGTGCCATGGCGGTACTGATGGCCAGCACCGACATCGAAAATGCGGCTGGCCACGGGCCCATTTGCATGGCAATCCAGGACACTGCCAGTACCGCAATCGCGGTCATGAAAAATTTACCTACCGAGTCGCCACCAAGCAAAAAACCGGACGCCACCAGCAAGATCAGCCCCGCGCCTGCAAACATGCGGTCCTGCAGCCGCTGGCGGTGCCAGATTCGCATGATGTGCCGGGGATCAAAGGCAATGAGCACCGCACCGCCCACAATCGCACCGACGCTGTCACCCATCCACCACGCCAACCAGGCCCAGGTAGCCTGCGCCACAGGCAATATGCCAGAGGCCACCAACGTGGCAACGCCGCCGCTGGCACTCACGGTCATGCTGACAAAGACCACCAAGGTATACACCAGCACATCACGCCAGTGCATAAAACGCCAATCAAACCGCGCCCGTCGCAACAGCGCTGCGGCAACCACTGCACACAGGGTGTTGCCCACGCTGATGCCAAGAGCAGTCCACAACGACAAGCCATTGGACAGATTAAAGAGCACCGCCGCCAGCCAGATGGCGGGCCAATAGCGGCGGTCCCAGCGAAACAGCGCCGCCACCGCAATGCCCGTGGGCAGCCAGATCAGGGTGATGTTGCCGCTGCCGGCCGTGGCCAGGGCGGCGCCGAATTTGGACGACAGAAAATAGAACGTGGCGATGATGCCCAGGCGAGCCCAGTGGGTCGCTGCCACGTGATTGGATTGCAGCGCCGGTGGGTTGACGGCAGACATCACGGGCTCCTGGTTTATTGTCGGCTAATGCGCTTCGATGTTCTTGATGGCAGCCAATCGCCTCAACAATTGCTGCAGCAAGTCGGCCTGCATATCCCGAAACAATAACACTTCTTCAGCCTCTTTGGCCAGTACTGCGGACTCGTTGAAGCTGATGTCGCGCTGCTGCGAAATTTCGGTCGGTCCAATCAGGTCATGGCCGCCAGGGGTGCGCATCCGGAACTGAATCCGAATTTTGAGCTGGAACTCGCGCACCTGACCCGAGGCGTTGACGCCGACCACGTTCTTCTCGCGCACTTCCTGCAGGATGTCCACAATCACCTGGGGCGCCGGGGTGCCCGGCGACGCGGCCAGGGGCACGATGGCTTTGCCAAAATAGCGGATCAGATCCGCCGCGACCAATCCATTTTTCTCGGGCGTCACGGCCAATGTCTGAAACGCGAAGGTCGGGGCAACGCGTAACTTGAAGCCGCAGCCGGTCGACACGACAGCGGCCAATGCTGCAATAACAACAGCGCGACGGTTCGCCTTCAGTCGGGATTTAGAGAACCACATTCACCAGGCGTCCGGGAACCACGATGACGCGCTTGATGGGCGCACCGGCGGCAAACTGCACGAAGGTATCGTTGGCCAGCGTCAGCGCCTCGATTTCCTCCTTGGAGGCACCCGACGGCACCATGACCGACCCGCGCAACTTGCCGTTGACCTGCAACATGAGCTCAATCTCGTCCTGCAGCAGTGCCGCCGGGTCGACTTGCGGCCAGGCTGCGTCGAGCAGGTCGCCTTGACCCGCCGCGTAACCCAGGTCACGCCACAGAGCATGTGCAATGTGGGGCGTGGCGGGGTAGAGCGTGCGCAAAAGGATGGAGAAACCTTCGCGCAACGCGACCTGCGCGCCTGCCGAATGGAGCGCCTTGAAGTCGTCGAGCGCGTTGATCATTTTCATGGCACCCGACACCACGGTGTTGTACTGCATGCGCTGGTAGTCGTAGTCGACCTGTTTGAGCACGGTATGGATATCGCGCCGCAAAACCTTGGACTCCTTACCAAAATTTATGCCTTTTAGGCCTCCAGCCCCCGTCAACTGTGCGTCAGCAGCTACCAAACTCATAGCAGAAAGCTTGACCCCGAAGTTCCAGACCCGGCGCAGGAAACGGTAGCTGCCCTCCACGGCGGCATCGTTCCATTCCAGCGTAGCCTCGGGCGGCGCGGTGAACATGGTGTACAGGCGGGCGGTGTCGGCACCGTACTTGCCGATCAGCTCCTGGGGGTCCACGCCATTGTTCTTCGACTTGGACATGGTGCCCACGCCCTCATAGTCGATGGCCGTGCCCACGGGCAAATCGCCGACCGCCTTGATCAGCTTGGCGCCAATGATCTTGCCCGCGTCATCGAACACATGCTCCACGTCCTGCGGCCAGAAATATTCCTTGCCGCCCTTGTCGCCCTTGCGGGAGTAGATGTGGTTGAGAACCATGCCCTGGGTGAGCAGCTTGGTGAAGGGCTCGTCCACGCTGACCAGGCCCAGGTCACGCATGACCTTGGTCCAGAAGCGTGCGTACAGCAGGTGCAGGATGGCGTGCTCGATGCCGCCGATGTACTGGTCCATGCCGCTGCCGCCCTTGGCCAGTTGCTGGTCGCGCATCCAGTAGGCCGTCCCCTCGCCCACCATGGCCTGATCGTTCTTGGGGTCACAGTAGCGCATGAAGTACCACGAACTGTCCACGAAAGTGTCCATGGTGTCGGTCTCGCGCCGCGCAGGTTTGCCGCACACCGGGCACACCACACCGGCATGAAAACCTTCGTGTTTGTGCAGCGGGTTGCCGGAGCCATCGGGCACACAATCCTGCGGCAGCACCACCGGTAAGTCTTTCTCGGGCACCGGCACGGCACCATGCTCGGTGCAATGGATGATGGGTATGGGCGTGCCCCAATAGCGCTGGCGACTGACACCCCAGTCACGCAGTCGCCAGGTGGTTTTTTTCTCGCCCAGGCCCTTGTGCTGCAGGGCCGATGCCACCGCATCGACCGCGTCGGCGCAGGACAGGCCGCTAAATACATCCGAATTGACGGTAACGCCGCGCTGCTTGTCGGCGTACCAGTCCTGCCACTGGTCGTGGTCGTAACTCAGGCCGTCAATATGCACCACATCGTCGATGCGGAAGTTGTACTTTTTGGCAAACGCGAAGTCACGCTCGTCGTGGGCGGGAACACCCATGACTGCGCCGTCGCCATAACCCATCAGCACGTAATTTCCCACCCAGACATCGACCAGGTCACCGGTGAGCGGGTGCGTGACTTGCAGACCGGTGGGCATGCCCAGCTTTTCCTTGACCGCCAGCTCGGCCTCGGTCGTTCCACCGGCTTTGCACTCTTCAATGAAGGCAGCCAGGCGCAGATTTGATCTGGCTGCGTGTAATGCCAGCGGATGCTCGGGCGCAATGGCGCAAAAGGTGACGCCCATGATGGTGTCAGCCCGGGTGGTGAACACGTACATGCGTCCGTCACCGATCAGCGCACCGTCTTCTCCTTTGATGTCGTGGGTGAATGCAAAGCGCACGCCGCTGGACTTGCCAATCCAGTTCTCCTGCATCAGCTTGACCCGCTCGGGCCAGCCCGGCAGTCCGGTCTGAACGTGGTCCAACAACTCTTGCGCGTAGTCGGTGATTTTGAGGTAGTAGCCCGGGATCTCACGCTTTTCGACCGTCGCACCAGTGCGCCATCCCTTGCCGTCAATCACCTGCTCATTGGCCAGCACGGTCTGGTCTACCGGGTCCCAGTTGACGACCTGGGTCTTGCGGTAGGCAATGCCTTTTTCCAGCATTTTCAGAAACAGCCACTGGTTCCATTTGTAATAGCTGGGGTCGCAGGTGGCGACCTCGCGGCTCCAGTCGATCGCCAGCCCCATGGCCTGCATCTGAGCCTTCATGTAGGCAATGTTCTCGTAGGTCCACTTGGCTGGCGGCACACCGTTCTTCAACGCAGCATTCTCGGCCGGCAGGCCAAAAGCGTCCCACCCCATGGGCATCAGCACGTTTTGGCCGTTCATGCGCAGGTAGCGCGTGAGCATGTCGTTGATGGTGTAGTTGCGCACATGGCCCATATGCAGCTTGCCGCTGGGGTAAGGCAGCATGGAGCAGGCGTAGAACTTTTTCTTGAGGTGGCCTTGCGCATCACGCGCATCCTCGCTCACACGGTAGGCATTTTGCCCATTCCACAGCGGCTGGGCCCAATGGTCTTGCGCGGCTTTTTCGATGTCGAGGTGTTGGTATTTGTCTTGCATGGATGAGGTTGCGGCCAAATGCCGCCAGAAGAGGTGCCTGTGGGAGATTTTAGGCGCTTCGCCCTGGGACGGCCCAGCGCTGCAAACCTATTTGACGGCGCGCACCTGCTCGGCAACAAAGCCAATACGATGCAGACCAGCCTGGTGGGTCAGCCCCATGACTTCCACCACCCGGCCATAAGGGACGGTGGCATCGGCGCGCAAGCGCACCTCAGTGTCGGGATGCTGGTCTGCAGCTTGTCGCAATGCGCTCGACAGGGCGGGCGCGTCCATCAATTGGTCGTTCACAAAAGTCTGGCCGTGGCGGTCAACGGTGAGCATCAGAAACCGGGGGGCGTGCAGGGCCGCAGCACCCGGTACGTTGGGCAAATCGACCTTCACGGCGCTCACCAAAAGGGGCGCGGTGATGATAAAGATGACAACCAGCACCAGCATCACGTCCACCAGTGGCGTCATGTTGATCTCGCTCATGGGTTGTGGGCCCGGCGTGCGTTCGAGGCGGCCAAAGGTCATAGTGCCCCCACGCTGCGCCACTGCGTGGGTCGCTGCCCCCCGAGGGGGCTCACTCGCCTTGGGGCGGCCCGGCGGCGAGTTGTGCTCATGTGGGCTCGCCGGCCGACAACAGTTCGCGCAGATCGCGGGCAAAGCCTTCCAGATCGGCTTCGATGCGCCCGATATAGCGCCCCAGCACGTTGTAGCCCAGCACCGCAGGAATGGCCACGGTCAAGCCGGCTGCGGTCATGATGAGCGCCTCACCCACCGGGCCCGCGATCTTGTCAATGCTGACTTGCCCGGCGCCAGAAATCCCCATCAGCGCATGGTAGATGCCCCAGACCGTACCCAGCAAGCCAACAAATGGCGCCGTGGCACCCACCGTGGCCAGCAGCACCTGCCCGGCTTGCAGTTTGAGCAAAACGGTATGCAGAGCGTCGCGCAACAGGCGCGTCAGTTGCTGTGACCGGTCACCGGCGCCCGCCAAAGTGCCCGCTGTCCGAATTTGGGTGGATTCGACCAGGGGACCGACCAGCCCTTCGCGATCAAACCTGCGCAGGCTTCGCAAACCGTCTTCGAGTGTGGGGGCCTGCCAAAAAGCACCAATGCTGCGCGCCACGTCCCGGTGCGCACGCAACAACAACCAGGCTTTCCAGAGAATGACGACCCAACTGCCGACGGACATCGCCAGCAAGACCAGCGCAACGCCGACCCCCACCGCGTCGCTTTGGCGCAGCAGGTCCCAACCGTTCATCGCAGGCCCAACACATCGAACATGTCAAACAAGCCCGATTTTTGCCCGGCAAGAAAACGCACAGCGCGCAGGCTGCCCTGGGCATATGTAGCCCGGCTGGATGATTTGTGGCTGATCTCGATGCGCTCGCCAATTCCGGCAAACAGCACGGTGTGGTCGCCCACAATGTCGCCGCCGCGGATGGTGGCGAAACCGATGGACGAGGGGTCACGCTCACCGGTCACCCCCTCACGAGCGTACACGGCGCAGTCTTTCAGGTCCCGCCCCAAAGCGCTGGCAATGACCTCGCCCATCTTTAAGGCGGTGCCTGAGGGCGCGTCGACCTTGTGGCGGTGGTGTGCCTCGACGATCTCGATGTCGTAACCCGTGGACAGCGCCTTGGCTGCCATCTCCAGCAGCTTGAGCGTGACGTTAACGCCCACACTCATATTGGGCGCCATGACGATGGCCATGTCCTGGGCCAGGACGGCGATTTCTGCCTTTTGTGCATCCGTGAACCCAGTGGTTCCCACCACAGCTGCAACACCCAGGTCACGGCAGACTTTGAGGTGCTGCAATGTCCCTTCGGGGCGGGTGAAATCAATCAATGCGGCGCTGCCTTGCAGCCCCTGGACGAGGTCCGAAGTGATGACGATGCCGGTCGGCTTACCCAGCAAGGCACCAGCATCCTGGCCAATTGCGGGGTTGCCCGATAGGTCCAGTGCGCCTGCCAATGTGCAGTCGCCAGCAACACGGATGGCGTCAATCAACATCTGTCCCATGCGGCCCGATGCGCCGGCCACGGCAATCTTGTAATTCATGTCGGGGATCTTCCTTGGCGTTGTCTCAGGGGCGCGCTTTTTCAAGAGGTGGGTAGTCGGCGGAGACCGCCAACCCGGTAGGTGCAGACTGCGCAGCCTTGGTCGGCATGGGGTACTTCTGCAGCACCTCGGGTGATGCCTCAAGCACCGGCTTGGCGCCCGATAGAGATTGGGTTTGGAGCGTGGCAACAAACTCTGCCTCGCTGGGCAACTCATCAGCCTCGGTACGATCCAGCACGTTGTTCTTGAAGAACAAAGTGACTTTGCGGGCTTGCGGTGGCACGCCCTGACGCTTCAAGGTAAATACATAATCCCAGCGATCGGCGTGGAATACGCTCACCAACAGCGAGGTCCCCAGCATATCGCGGACCTGCGCCTTTTGCATGCCCGGCTTCACCATGGACAACTGTTCACGGGTCACCACATTGCCTTGCACAATGTCGCTCTTGTATGGGGATACGACGCCGGCAACCCGCGCACTGGCTCCATCCAGGCTGCTACAACCGCCAAGCCCCAGCGTCGCAAGGGCTAGCAGGGTCAATGGGAGGCGGTTGTAATGGGTGTCAGACATGGGTGGTTACGCAAGCTATGATCCGAAGATTGTAGCGGTTGAGCACCGCTTGCCCCCTTGAACCGTACCGGTGGAAAGATGCCCATGACCAACATCAGCGAACTAAAAAGCACCGGACTCAAGGCCACAGTTCCCCGGCTCAAAATACTGGAGGTCTTCCAACGCAGCGTTCAGCGCCACCTGACCGCCGAAGACGTTTTTCGTGTTTTGCTGCAGGAGCGCTCAGATGTGGGACTGGCAACGGTTTACCGTGTGCTGACCCAGTTTGAGCAAGCCAGCATCCTGAGTCGCAGCCACTTTGAAAGCGGCAAGGCTGTCTACGAACTCAATGAAGGACAGCACCATGATCACCTGGTTTGCCTCGACTGCGGGAAAGTGGAAGAGTTTTATGACGCAGAAATCGAAAAACGCCAGCATGCTGTGGCCAAGGCCAAAGGTTTTTCAATTACGGACCACGCGTTGAGCCTGTACGCAAACTGCACAAAAGACAACTGCCCCAATAGCACCAATGTGGAAAAGCAGCGCGGCAACGCCGCAGGCTAGCTACCCTGCGCCATGGCCTTGCGGTGGCGCTCGACAAACTCCTGGTAGGTGTCGATCCCGCGCAGTTGCAAGATAGTGTTGCGAACCGCTGCCTCAACCAGCACGGCGATGTTTCGACCGGCCACCACCTGAATCACAACTTTGCGCACCGGGATGCCAAGTATGTCCTGCGTCAGCGGCTCATAGGGAATGCGCTCGTACTCGCGCTCCAGGGTCTCACGCCTGACCAAATGCACGATGAGCTTGAGGCGCATCTTGCGGCGCACCGCCGTCTCGCCAAAGATGCCACGAATATCGAGTAAGCCGATGCCCCGGACTTCAAGCAGATTTTGCAGCAGTTCCGGGCACCGCCCCTCAATCGTGGTCTGGTTGATACGGTAAAGATCGACAGCATCATCTGCCACCAGACCATTGCCGCGTGAAATCAGTTCCAGGCCCAACTCACTCTTTCCCAATCCCGATTCACCGGTGATGAGCACCCCGAGACCCAGAATGTCCATAAAGACGCCATGCATCGACGAGCGGTCGGCAAAATGCTTGGACAAATAAGCCCTGAGCACGTCGATCACAAACGCCGAGGACTCCTGGGTGGCGAACATCGGAATTTGAGCACGCTCACACATCGACAGCAGGGCCTGAGGCGCCACCTGCGCGTCTGCCAGCACCAGCACAGGCGGCTCAAGTGTGACGATGCGGGCAATCCGCCGGGCACAGTCTTCGGATGTGGCGCTGGTGATATAGGCGATCTCTCGCTCACCCAAAATCTGAACCCGGTATGGATGGATATAGTTGAGGTAGCCAACCAGGTCTGCGCCCGAGCGGGCAGCCCGAACCGCGACTTCGTCAAAGCGTCGCTCCGAGGCCCCCAGGCCAGCCAGCCACTCCCAGTGCAATCGCGAGCGAAATTCCTCAAACAAGACATCGGCACTGACAGCGGTTGGTTTCACAGCGTCTGCCTGGTTGTGGCCCGAATCAAGCCAATTGAGCCGAGTGCCAGCCGGCGATCAGTGCATACAACTGGCCGGAGTCCGTACTGGCGACCAATTTTTCGCGCAAATCAGCATCACTGAGCAATTCAGCAATTTCCGACAAAATCTCGAGGTGTTTTTGTGTCGCCGCTTCCGGAACCAGCAAGAAGATCAGCAAACTGACGACCTGATCATCGGGTGCATCAAAGCCAATGGGATGGGCCAACTGGAACACGGCAGCCATGGGCGATTTCAAACCTTTTATCCGTCCGTGCGGAATGGCAACGCCATGGCCCAGGCCCGTGGAGCCCAGGCGCTCACGCGAAAACAGGCTATCGGTCACCAACGCACGACTCAAGCCATGCAGATTCTCAAACAGCAACCCGGCTTCTTCAAAGGCCCGCTTCTTGCTGGTGACTTCAACTTGCGCCAGCACTTGTGCGGGCGTCAGGATACTGGCTAGTCGGTTCATAGTGTGAGCGGATTATGCACAAAAAAACCGCCCGATGATCGGGCGGTTTTTTGCGGGCAATGCCGGGTTTGGTTACATCAGGCGCTTGGGGGCTTCATGGTGGTGGTCCTGCAGGCGATCCTTGTGGCGCACCACTTGACGGTCCAGCTTGTCTACCAGTTCGTCCACCGCCGCATACAGATCCTCGTGGGAACTCTCGGCAAACATATCGCTGCCCTTGACGTGGATGTTGCACTCGGCACGCTGGCGTCGTTCTTTTTCCTTTTGCTTCTCTACGGTGAGGAGTACCTTGACATCGACCACCTGGTCAAAGTGCCGCATGATTCGATCCAGCTTGGTCGTGACATAACTGCGCAGGGCCGGGGTAACTTCAAGATGGTGACCGCTGATCGTCAAATTCATAAATAGCCTCCAATTGCTCTCGGGTTAAGAATCCTGCCGCCAGGGGCGGACAGAAACAGGAACCAAAAATCTGCAAGATTTTTTGATTACCGTTAATTTACTATGCGCCCGAATGTAAGGTTTTGCAATGCCTATTTGCTGCCGCACTGCAGCATATTGACGCCGAGCAGATAGGCGCTACAGCGCCCGCGAAGAAGGCAACTCCAGTGCGATAATTTGAGAGGCACCACTTTTGGAGAGCGTTCTTTGGACAACTATCCGCATCGGTAGCCTTTGCGTTTAATTGGGGTCAGATTCCAATTACTCGAAGGCTTCTGCAACACGCAATTGTTCGCAATGAGCAATTGAACTCTGACCCGATTGAATTGTCATGCTCAATATTTTCACGCTCGCCAACGGACGCCTCTTTCAGGAAGAGATCGAGTCGCTGGAGGAGCTCTCACAATTCCAACCCATATGGGTGGACCTCGAATCGCCCACGGTTGAAGAAAAACGCTGGGTCAAACAGCACTACGGACTGTCCATTCCTGAAGACGCCATGGACGAGGACATTGAAGAGTCCGCGCGCTTTTACGAAGAAGACAACGGCGAACTGCACATCCGTAGCGACTTTTTGGTGGCCGATGATGACGAACCCCGCACGGTGCGGGTGGCGTTTATTTTGAACCAGGTCAACGACGAACTCAAGAGCAAAGGTGTGTTGTTCTCGATCCACGACGAAGATGTGCCGGTCTTCCGGCTTTTGCGGATGCGAGCACGGCGTGCACCCGGACTGATTGAAGACGCAAAAGAGGTGTTACTCAAGCTGTTTGACGCTGATGCCGAGTATTCCGCCGACACACTCGAGGGAATTTACGATGAGCTGGAGAAGGTCAGCACCAAAGTGCTGTCGGGTGATGTGACCGATGCGCTGGCCGGTGAAGTGCTGGGGGCCATTGCCCGCCACGAAGACATGAATGGACGCATCCGGCGCAACGTCATGGACACGCGGCGCGCCGTGAGTTTCATGATGCGCAGCAAAATGCTCAATGGCGAACAGTTTGAAGAGGCGCGCCAGATTCTGCGCGACATCGACTCACTCGACTCTCACACCGCGTTCCTGTTCGACAAGATAAACTTTTTGATGGACGCCACGGTCGGTTTCATCAACATCAACCAGAACAAGATCATCAAGATCTTTTCGGTGGCCAGTGTGGCGCTGTTGCCACCCACCCTGATTGCCAGTATCTACGGCATGAACTTTCAACACATGCCGGAGTTGGCGCAGACATGGGGCTACCCTTATGCGTTGTTGCTTATGGTTGCCAGCGCACTGGTTCCCATGTGGTACTTCCGCCGGCGTGGCTGGCTGAAATGAAACCCTGATGGCACAGTCCTGCAAATGAACGTCAATGGCGCCCCCTATCGAACAATTTGGCTGAAGCCGGGCGATAACCGCATCGTGCAGGTTATCAACCAGGTCAAGCTACCCCATGTTTTTGAAATCAATGACCTGGCCAGCGTCGAAGACGTTTGCCGTGCGATTTGTGACATGACCGTGCGTGGCGCGGGCCTCATCGGCGCAAGTGCTGCCTATGGCATGTATTTGGCCAGCCTGGAGGCGCCGGAGCCAGGTTTCCGCGATGCGCTGCAGCGCGCGGGCAACGCCCTCAAGGCCACCCGCCCGACTGCCGCCAATCTGGCCTGGGCTGTTGACAGAATGCTTGGCGTGATCGGGGGCGTCAGTTCATACACCGAGCGGTGCGCAGTTGCCATGCAGGAGGCCAACGCCATTGCAGACGAAGACGCAGACCATTGCAGCCGCATTGGCACCCATGCACTGCCCATCATTTCTGCCCTCGCGCAGCAAAAGGCGGGGAAGGCAGTCAACATCCTGACGCACTGCAACGCGGGGTGGCTGGCGTTTGTCGATGTCGGGTCCGCCACCGCACCCATCTACGCCGCACACGATGCGGGCATTGCGGTGCATGTTTGGGTCGACGAGACGCGGCCACGCAACCAGGGAGCCAGCCTGACTGCGTGGGAATTGGGTCAGCACGGTGTTCCCCACACACTGATTACCGACAACGCCGGAGGTCACCTGATGCAGCATGGACTGGTTGACATGGTGATCACTGGCGCTGACCGAGTAACGCGCAATGGCGACGCCGCCAACAAGATTGGCACCTACCTCAAGGCACTGGCCGCGCATGACAATCGAATTCCGATGTACGTTGCGCTGCCATCGTCCACGTTCGATTTTGCTTTGCGCGACGGGATCAACAGTATCCCGATTGAGGAGCGTGACGGTGCGGAGGTGCGCTACATCACCGGTCAAACCCAGCATGGAGCCATCGAATCCGTGCGCATTTGCCCACAGAAAACGCCGGTGCGCAATTGGGGCTTTGATGTGACACCTGCGCGGTTGATCACCCAACTGATCTGCGAACGCGGGATCTGCGAAGCCACAGAAGAGGGCATCCTATCGCTATTCCCCGAGCGGCGCTAAGCGAATGGCCAGCATGGACGACGGCTACATCAAATACAGCAGCAAGCGCCGCGATGGCGTGGTCCCGGAGTCCGCGCAGCTCCAGGCCCTCAATCAAACCAGAACCGCTCTGTTTGATCTGGGACTGATTGGCACCTACCCGGACGGCGTTGGTTACGGCAATCTCAGTATTCGGGCTGCTGATGATCAGTTTGTGATCACGGCCAGTGCGACCGGTGGCATCCGCACACTGGACAGCACCCAATATTGTCTGGTTGAGACTTTCTCGGTTGCCCAAAACCACGTGCAATCACGAGGGGCACTAGCGGCCTCATCAGAAGCGATGACCCACGGCGCCATCTATGCTGCAAACCCGGCAGTGCAATGTGTAATTCACGTGCACTGCCGCAAACTGTTTGACGATTGGCTGGCCAACAACCGACTGGCAACGCCGACCGATATCCCCTACGGAACGCCGGCCATGGCTCGCGCGGTATCCCAACTGGCCGCCGTGCAGGCCCCACTTCCGGTGCTCTTTGCGATGGCCGGGCACGACGAGGGCATGGTCGCCTATGGCGCAGATGTCGCCACCACACACAATCTATTACTCAACGAATGGCAGAGGTCTCAGACACCATGACAAAAATTGGAATCATCGGCGGCAGTGGCCTGGACAACCCGGACATCCTGGAAAATGCTGTCGACCAGACCATCAGCACCCGATGGGGATTGCCCTCCGGACCGCTGAAGCATGGGCAGATTGCCGGGGTGGATGTCGTTCTGCTGGGCCGCCATGGCCGGGAACACACCATCACGCCGACGCACGTCAATTACCGCGCCAACGTTCAGGCGTTACAGGACGCGGGCTGCACGCACATTTTGGCAACAACGGCCGTAGGGTCACTGCGCGAGGACATTGGCCGGGGTGATTTGGTCATTCTTGACCAGTTCATCGACTTCACCAAACACCGCATCACCAGCTTTCATGAAACTTTTGCGCCGCACCATCCTGTGCACACGCCGATGGCGGACCCGTTTGACTCCCGCCTGCGCGCCATCCTGATCAATCTGTGCGAGCAGCACAACATTGCTTTTCACCGCAACGGCACGGTCGTCACCATCGAGGGACCCCGCTTCTCGACGCGTGCCGAGTCCAACATGTTCAGAGCATGGGGGGCCGATGTCATCAACATGTCCGTTGCCACCGAAGCAGCATTGGCCAATGAGGCTGGCATCGCCTATGCTGCGGTGGCAATGAGCACCGACTACGACTGCTGGAAGATCGACGAAGCACCTGTCAGTTGGGATGCGATTTTGAGCGTCTTCAACAGCAACGCCAAGAAGGTCACCAGGCTGCTGATAGAAGCCATTCCGCTGGTCGCGGGGGGGCAGACTCTCACATCCGACAACCGGTCAGTAGCACCAATTATTTGTCACGCAACTCGCGGCGAAGGATTTTTCCGACAGGCGTTTTCGGCAACTCGGCCCGAAACTCAATGACTTTGGGTTGTTTGTATCCTGTGAGGTTTTCCTTGCAGAAAGCGCGCACATCGGCCTCGCTCAGGCTGGGGTCTTTCTTGACGATCACGAGTTTGACCGCCTCTCCCGACTTGGCATCAGCAACGCCCACGCAGGCGCACTCCATCACGCCAGGCATCTGGGAGACCACATCTTCCAACTCGGTGGGAAAAACATTGAAGCCACTGACCAAAATCATGTCCTTTTTGCGGTCCACAATTTTGAAAAAACCGCGCTCGTCGACCACGCCGACATCGCCGGTCTTGAAGTAACCATCTGCGGTCATGACCTTGGCCGTTTCATCGGGTCGCTGCCAATAACCAGCCATCACTTGAGGGCCTTTGATTGCGATCTCTCCCGATTGACCTGCCGCCACCTCATTGCCGTTATCGTCGAGCAACTTCATGTAGGTATTGGGCAATGGGATTCCAATCGTGCCGGTGTACTCGGACGCGGTAACCACATTGCAACTCGCCGAGGGCGATGTCTCGCTCAAACCGTAGCCTTCGCAAATGGGGCAGCCGGTTTTATCAACCCACAGCTTCGCAACGCTGCTTTGAACTGCCGTTCCGCCTCCGACTGACACCTTCAGGTGACTCCAATCCACGGTATTGAAATCGGGGTGATTCGCCAAGCCATTAAACAGCGTATTCACCGCGGGAAATGAGTGAATGACGTGCTTGCTGAGTTCCTTGAGAACGCCAGGAATATCCCTCGGATTGGGAATCAGGATCAGCTTACCACCCATGCGCATGGATAACATCATGCCCACGGTGAAGGCAAAAATATGGTAGAGCGGCAACGCACACACGCCAGTCGGTTGTTCATTCGCCGGTATGCTGCTCATCACCGGGTTATTCCAGACCTCCGATTGCAACACGTTGGCAACCACATTGCGGTGCAACAGAACTGCACCCTTCGACACTCCAGTGGTCCCGCCAGTATATTGAAGCACGGCAACATCATCGGCCTTGATTTCCGGCTTCTTGAAAGGCGCCTTGGTTCCGACTGCGACAGCGGCATTGAAGCGCACCGCATCGGGAAGGCTGTAGGCGGGCACCATCTTTTTTACATTGCGCACGACGTAGTTGACCAACGTGCCCTTGAGCAAGCCCAACTGGTCGCCCATAGAGCACAACACGATATGCTTGACCGGGGTGGCCGAAATGCACTTTTCCAGTGTCGTGGCAAAGTTCTCAATGATGACGATGGCCTTGGCGCCCGAATCCTTCAATTGGTGCTGTAACTCGCGCGGCGTATAGAGCGGATTGACGTTCACGACGACATATCCGGCACGCAAAATTCCTGCGACTGCTACCGGGTATTGCGGAACATTGGGCATCATGATCGCGACCCGGTCGCCTTTAACCAAACCCAGACTCTGCAGGTAGGCTGCAAACGCCTGGCTTAAGCTGTCCGTCTGGGCATACGTCACATCCTTGCCCATAAAGCTGTAGGCCACCCGTTTGGCGTTCTTCTTGAAGCTCTCGTCCATCAGTGCCACCAACGATACGTAGGCAGAAACGTCGATGTCGGCGGGCACGCCTTTGGGATAACTGTTGAGCCAAATGCGGTCTGTCATGCTTGCCTATCCCAACGTTGATGTAACCGTCTATTTTGCCTTTGAACGCCCAAGGAAAGCGCCCCGTGCTTCCTTGGTGTTTTCCCTAGTCAAAAAAAGCGTCAGGCTTTAAGCGCAGTAAGTACTTCGTCGAGCATCTTCTTGGCGTCACCAAACAGCATGCGATTGTTATCTTTGTAGAACAACGGGTTGTCCACGCCGGCGTAGCCCGAAGCCATGCTGCGCTTCATCACAATGGAGGTCTTGGCTTTCCAGACCTCCAGCACCGGCATACCGGCAATCGGGCTGTTCGGATCATCCTGCGCACCCGGATTCACGATGTCGTTGGCACCAATCACCATCACCAGATCGGTTTTCGGAAAGTCGTCATTCAACTCATCCATCTCGAACACGATGTCGTACGGGACTTTGGCCTCAGCCAGCAACACATTCATGTGCCCTGGCATGCGACCAGCGACCGGATGGATACCAAAGCGGACATTGACACCCTTTTGGCGCAGCAATTTGGTGATCTCGTTGACCGTGTGCTGGGCTTGCGCCACAGCCATGCCGTAGCCGGGAACAATAATCACACTCTTGGCCTCACGCATCAACTCGGCGGTTTCGGATGCATTGATCGGGAAAACCTCGCCCGCAGGTTGCGCAGGACCGCCCGCAGGCGCAGGTGCCGCACTGGCGGTACCGAATCCACCGGCGATGACGCTGATAAAACTGCGCGCCATGGCCTTGCACATGATGTAGGACAGAATGGCGCCGCTGGAACCCACCAGCGCACCCGTCACGATCAACAGGTCATTGGAGAGCATGAAACCGGTCGCAGCAGCGGCCCAGCCCGAGTAGCTGTTGAGCATGGAAACCACCACGGGCATATCTGCACCGCCGATGGCCATCACCATGTGGACCCCGAACAGCAATGCAATCACGGTCATGACCATCAGCGGCATCACGCCGTCGGTGATCGAGTGGGCGTTCATGAATTCCCGACCAAACCAGATCACGACCAGCAAACCCACCAGATTCAACCAGTGGCGCCCCGGCAGCAGCAGCGGGTTACCGCCGATGCGGCCAGAAAGCTTGCCGAACGCAACGATGGAGCCAGAGAAAGTAACCGCACCAATCAGGATGCCGATATAGATCTCCATTTCATGGATGGACCTTGCCGCCCCGACAAAACCCTTGGAGGCTTCGGGATCCATGAAGGTCGAGAACCCCACCAGCATGGCCGCAAGGCCCACCATGCTGTGCATCAACGCCACGAGTTCAGGCATCTGGGTCATCTGCACGGTGCGCGCCGCATACAAACCAATGCTGCCCCCGATCAACATGGCACCAATAATCCACGGGATACCGGCACCGGTCACTTGGGGCCCGAAGACCGTTGCCAGCACGGCAATAGTCATACCGATCATGCCGTAGAGATTGCCGCGCAGGGCGGTTTGCTGATTGGATAAACCGCCCAGACTCAGGATGAAAAGTATCGTCGCTCCAATATAGGAGACGGTTGCCAGTTCTGTAGTAAACATGAGTAGCTTCCCTTATTTGCGAAACATGGCAAGCATGCGCTGGGTGACGGCAAAGCCGCCAAACATATTGATGGCAGTGAGCACAATGCCCGCGCCGGCCACCCAGGTGATCAGGCTATCCGGTCGATTCGCCGCGCCGACGATGGGCGAGATCTGTACCAGTGCACCAATGGCAATGATGCTGCTGATGGCGTTGGTCACGCTCATCAAAGGCGTGTGCAGTGCGGGCTTGACGTTCCACACCACCATGTAACCCACGAAGCAGGCCAGCACAAAGACCGTGAAGTGGCCTAGAAAGGCCGGCGGCGCGCTTGCACCCACCAACCAGAAAAGAGCCGCAGCCACACCAAACATGATGGCCAACTTGCTGCCCGCCATCGGTTCGCTATCGCCGCCGCCGTGGCCACCCTTCTTGGCGGCGGTGGCCACCTCGGCGGGCTTGGCTACGGCAGCGGGAGCGGCAGGCATCTTGGGTGCCGGCGCTGGCCAGGTGATGCTACCGTCCTTGGTCACAGTCAGGCCGCGGATGGCGTCATCTTCCATGTTGACGTTGATGACACCGTCCTTGGTTTTACACAGTTCCTCCGTGAGGCGAAACAGGTTGGTGGCGTACAACGTGGACGACTGCTTGGCCAATCGCGAGGCCAGGTCGGTGTAGCCGACGATGGTTACCCCGTGTTTGACAACCGACTGGCCCGGTTCGGTCAATTCACAGTTTCCGCCCTGCTCCGCGGCCATATCCACGATGACGCTGCCCGGTTTCATGGAGCGCACCATCTCGGCCGTGATAAGTTTGGGTGCAGGCTTGCCGGGAATCAGCGCGGTGGTGATGATGATGTCGACCTCCTTGGCCTGCTTGGCGTACATATCACGTTGGGCTTGCTGGAAGCCCTCACTCATCACTTTGGCGTAGCCGCCACCACCACCACCACCGCCTTCTTCCTCAAACTCCACCTTCACGAATTCGCCACCCAGTGACGTGACCTGGTCAGCCACTTCCGCACGTGTATCGTTCGCGCGCACGATGGCACCCAAACCAGCGGCGGTACCGATCGCAGCCAGTCCGGCCACGCCAGCGCCGGCAATGAAAACCTTGGCTGGCGGCACCTTGCCTGCAGCCGTAATTTGACCG
>JAIPDC010000021.1 GCA_021737865.1 Rhodoferax sp. | reverse complement strand
TGCGGGATGGCCCCTGGGGCGTCGAGTTGCTCAATCAGCGCATCGCGCAAAGTCTGGGCTTCAGGGACGATGGGTGGTACGCCGGGCGTCCCGTCATGGTGACGCGAAATGACTACAACCTGTCCCTGATGAATGGCGACGTGGGCTTGTGCTTGCTGCACGCCAATGGTCTGCGAGTGGCGTTTGCGAATGGGCAGGGTGGTATTCATTGGGTGCTGCCATCGCGCCTGGACGGTGTCGAGAGCGTTTTTGCCATGACGGTTCACAAGTCCCAAGGGTCCGAGTTTGACCATGTTTGCCTGGTGCTGCCGAACACTTCTGTCGCGGTGCTGACCCGGGAACTGCTTTACACCGGGATCACCCGCAGCAAGACACGTTTGACATTCGTGGTGCCTGAACTATCCGTTCTCTGGCGGGCGGTGGAGTCCAAGGTGCTGCGTAGCGGGGGCTTGGCGGCGGATAACGGTCAGAATGGCGCGCGACCTTGAACGCGCGCAACGATGCGTATGTCAGGCCCCATGCGTGCGGTGGAGATAATTTCAAGTTGAACTGCATCCGAAATCTCGGTGAACGGTCCGATGTTGACCATCCCTTGTCCCTGCCCCATCAGCTTCGGTGCCATGTAGAGCAAAAGTTCGTCAACCAGACCTTCGCGCATCAGAGACCCATTAAGGCGGTGACCACCTTCAACATGTAGTTCATTAATTTCGCGCTTTGCCAGATCAAGCAGCATGGCACTCAAATTAACTTTTGCGTTCGCATTTGGCAGATGAATCACGGTTGCACCGCATGCCTCCAGGGCCCTCTTTTTTACATCATTTTCAACGGCAGAGTAGATGTAGCAAGCGCGGCCCGCTATAAAAAGATGAGCATTCAACGGCGTATCAAGATTACTGTCAACGACGACAACGTGTGGTTGGCGCAATGTCTCTACCTGCCGCACGTCCAGCCTGGGGTTGTCAGCAATCACAGTGCCTATCCCGGTCAATATGGCGCAACTACGCGCTCGCCAAGCGTGCCCGTCAGCGCGCGCCACATCCGAAGTGATCCACTGACTAACCCCGTTATTGAGTGCAGTCCGCCCGTCCATCGACGCCGCGATTTTCATTCTCACCCACGGCGTTTTTCGTACCATGCGGCTGAAGAAACCGATATTGAGTTCACGGGCTTGTGTGGCCAGCGGATCATCGCTTGCAAGGACTTCGACTTCTATTCCGGCGGCGCGCAAGCGCGTAAAACCTTGTCCCGCCACCAGCGGATTGGGGTCGGTGTTGGTTGCAACCACCTTTTTAATGCCCGCCCCTATCAACGCATCGCAGCACGGGCCTGTTCGGCCGTGGTGAGAGCAGGGCTCCAGTGTGACGTAGGCAGTGGCACCTTGGACCGAATGGCCTTTGGCCTTTGCATCCCGCAGGGCCATGATTTCGGCATGGGGGCCGCCAACGCTCTGGGTGTGGCCGTGACCCAATACTGTTTCATCCAAGCCCACGATGAGGCAACCGACGCGCGGATTGGGTGCACTGAGCGTGAGGCTCTGAGCGGCGTAATCCAATGCCTGGTTGAGGAAAGGGGACGGATTCATGTGCGGCAAGGGAACAGGTAAGTGGAGATCACAATAATGGTCGACTAATTTGGCGTACAACGCTGATACCGATTCATATTCGTGCTCCTATGGCAGTTGCCAGTGACGAGCGCTTATTCAACCTTATGCCGGTAAGTTAATGGGATCCGCGATATTAATGCACTCTTGTGTGCGGGCAGCGTTCCCGACAGTGCTGCTCGGTAGGCATCCAAGGCTTTTCTTTCGTCCTTTGTCTCAGGCTCATTGTAAATATCGCCTAGCGCCAACCACCCATCCGCCGCCTGATCGGGCCACGTTTTGATGCGCACTTCGAGTGCCAATATTGCTAGCGCTGGGTCATGATAATTTCTTCCCAGGTCGTAGGCCATGTGCAGCAGTTCGGGCTCGATTACACCGGCCTTCAGAAGGTCTTTAGCGCGGGTCGCAGCTTGCGTGTACTTTCCAGCATGTTGCAACACCATGACCTGCAGTGAAGCAAGGGCAGGTGCAGTGGGCTGAATAAGCAAAGCCTTGTCCAGGTAGCCCTGGGCCATTGCATATTCCTTTGCATGAATATGCCCGCGCACGACGTTAGCCAGCATGGCCACCACGTTTGGGCGCGACTCAAGAACTGACTCCCATATCCAGGTTGCATTTTTCCAGTCGCCCCAGGTCGCCAATGAGTCGGCCACCATCGGAGTGATTTTTCGGTAATGTGGATTGATCGCTATGCCCTGCCGGATAAGTGCCAACATCTCCGACTTGGCCGGCTCCCAACCGGGGTCATTGGGTTGACGCGATGCCGTAATACTCATTGCGATCTTGGTCGCGCGCACGATCTTGCCTTCGCAAATGACTGCCTGTTGTGCGATATACAGGGCAACGCCGGTACAAATAGCGGTGACGCACAAGGCGATCACAGCATGGTGCTGCTTCGATAGGATGGACTGTGTTAACAAGAGATTGCCAGCACCGATGCGGATATCTGATGCTGCAAGAACGGCGAGGCTTAGGGCAAACAAAGCACCGGTTGTCGCCATGCGCCACGGAAAGCCGGCGTTGCTGACCAATAAAAATACCAACAAGCTGCTCAGCGTTAAGGCTCGCAACAGCGATTCACTCTCACCCTGTGGCGAGCGGTTCGACCAGGTTCTATATGCCGCCGCCAAGAGATAGGCCAGCAAGCACACCAACA
This sequence comes from Rhodoferax sp., assembly GCA_021737865.1. Taxonomy (GTDB): domain Bacteria; phylum Pseudomonadota; class Gammaproteobacteria; order Burkholderiales; family Burkholderiaceae_C; genus Allorhodoferax. The sequence continues at coordinate 23,371 of JAIPDC010000021.1, read as the reverse complement.
CGAGCCAACCTACAAGCCCGTATTCGGCCAGCAACTGCAAAATTTCGTTGTGTGCGTAGTAGTCGTTCTCAAGCTGGCTCCCCGCAGTCTGATACAGAGGGGTTTGCACCTCCCATGCACCGGCCCCCACGCCTGTGACAGGGTTGGCGGCGATCATGCGACCGGTGGTCTTCCACATCATCGAGCGGATCGAAAACGAGCCTTGGCTGTATTCCGTAGCCTCCGTCATGGAAAGAGCCCGGTTGAAGGCCCGGTCAATCGCATCACCACGACTCTTTTCGGCAAGCAGCCTTGAATTCCCAGTGTTGATTGAGCCGATCCCGGCGACGGTGGCGGTCAACAAGACAACAATTGCAACGCAGTGGCTGCCGCGCCAACCGCTGGAAACAAATTGCTTGCCGTACAGAATCAAGATCATCGGCAGCAGAACAACCAGAACCATCAAGCCCAGCAAGGCGGATCGGGTTCCTGTCATCATCAAGGCCACGATGTTGAAGCCAAACGAAAACGTCAATAAAAACACACTCGTCTTGTCCTTGATTCGACTCAGCAGCAATACCGAAAAAGGTATTGTGCACACCAGAAACTCACCCAAAAAATTACGATTGACAAAGGTGGATGCCGGGTTTGGGCCCTGTGAAAAGAATTTGAAATCGACCCAGAACTGCAACGCGGCCCATAGCGATGCCATGACCGCGCCTAGGTGAATGCCCCACGCCAGACCGGTTACACGCTCCAGAGTGAAGACGTTCAAACCCAGAAAGAGGATCAGGCTAAACAAAAACCAGCGAATGGCTTCGACCCCACCCAAGTAAGTGTGCGACCAGACCATGCTGCCCAGTGCATAGGCCATCAGGACCAATGGCAGCAGCATCGCGCCATGCCAGTTCAGCGGTTCGTTTTGTTTGTGGTGATACCAGAAGAAAGTAAAGCTCGACGCAAGCGCAAAAAATGCCACAAGAATCGACTTTAAGGTGTCTTGCAGCAACTCTTCATGGGGCACCCCCAAGGTGGGCGCCATGAATATCATCAGTGACAGCAGTAGGGCTGTCCAGTTTTGCTGTCGGAAAATCATGTGACCCTTTTACAGGGTGATCCTGTCAGTCTTTGTCAGAATGACAACCGCATTTTTTAGAAAATTGGTTCGCGTCACCGCAACTGTATCGCTGCACCTTACCGATGAAATCAGAGCCTAGCCCTTATCTGGCATGCGTAAGCAGCTATAAAAATATGAGCACATAGCTAAATGCTAACTGCGCAATCTTTAGTAAATCTTGTTCGCGACCTACTTCCAGCACTTGTCGCGCAAAGCGGTGCTGCCAGCTGAACCACTGACCAGTACCCCGCGCACGCCGGCGGAGGTAAGGGTGAAGGTGCCGCACTCATCGCTGGCCATCTTGCCTCCAGAAACCGGCACCATCTGAATGGTGAAGCTGGCTCCATCCGCAGCGGGAATAGAGAGTGTGTATAGCGCTGTGCTGTCAGCTGGTGATTGTTTAAGCCCTGCGGGCACCACATCAATCACCTGATTGGGTGTGGCAGCGCGATCTTCTTTGTAACTGTCATTGGCGGCATAAAACCGCTGCATGAACTGCGCCACTTGAACCAACTGCGTTCTGGCATCAGCACGATGCGCCCTGGCGATGTAGCTGCTGTAAGACGGCAAGGCAACCGCCGCCAGAATGCCAATGATGGCCACCGTGATCATGACTTCAATCAGGGTGAAGCCAGCAGAGCGTTGCTTGTGGTGATGCGCAGACAATGGCATAGTTTGGTCTCCGGTTTGGGCGTGCATGTTAGCGCATGTAGAGCTGTCGCCAGGTGCGTTTCACAACGCCCGGTGTTGTACAACCATTTATCGCGGCTTTGCAGTCGTTTAGAGTTGAAGCAAGACCTCCTGCTCCTCCCCCATTGGTTCCGCCGAGCGCATCGATAACGGTCACTTTGTTACTATTGCTAGACGATAGGCTGCTAATTTTCGTGCCGAAGGTATGTGTCACTGGGTCCTCAACGTAGCTGAACCCTGATCCATAGCCGATCTGCTGGGTGGACGTTGAAAGCGTGTCATTTTTTACATAACGGGTACGACCGTCTGCCGAATTTGTGTAGCCACTGACGAGTGCATCTTTACTATCCACTATGCCGTCGCCGTTGGTGTCAAAAATCGGATCCGTGGAACCTGCACCGCCTCCTGTAATCATGTCAATTACATAGTTCCATGCCTTGCCCGATCCAGCTACCGAGCAGGCATCGGGGTTGACCAGGGCAGGCGGCGCCATGGTGTCTACCGCAGCATACTTGCCCATCAGCGTGGAGATCGGGTAAATCACGCGCTGTCCGGTTGCGTTAGTGAGGTTCAAATACCAACCGCGCTTGGTGGTCCAGTCGACCGCATTTTTTGACACGGTGAAATAGTCTTGAGCGATTGTTCCCGTACCTGAAACAGCCAGTCCGGTGAATGCCGTTGTCGTAATCGTTTGCTGCACCAGATTGGTCAGGTCGGTTTGTGGCACCACTGCCGCTGTACTGGTTGCACCGAATGGCTCGCTGTCCCACACGCCATAGACGGACTCCAAGTCGGTGTTGTGAAGGTCGTCTGGTACGTCGTCGAAAAGTTTGCCGGTACCAAATACCACCACGGCCCCGCCTTTGGGATGCGCCACCAGGGTAGGCGCAGCGGTGATGGGTTTGATGGGCGTGGTTGCGGTCTTGAAAAGCGGCGAACCACTGAGCCCTACACCCCAGCTTGAAGAAGTGGTGCTGCTCAGGTCAAACTTCCACATGCTGCCTTTGAGGTCGCCCGCGTAGGCACCGATAATGCGCTGTTTCGAATCCTTGACCAGGATCACACCACCCAGACCATTATTGGTGTCGGTGCCGGCGATGATGTCGGCAATCTTTTCCCCGGTGGCCAAGTCGGCAATGTACAGATGGGCCTTGGTGTCACCGGTTCCATGGAATCCATTACCAAACACGGCAACCCACTTGCCGTTCATGGTAAAACCGGTCTGCACGTCCGACAGGACGTTGCCCAAATCCTTGTAGTCGGTAGAGGTAGTCAAAGCGCTGCCGTAACTGCGATCGGTCGGTGTAATTTCCCACCTCACGTCGGAAGCCTTCATATCGGTAGGGACTTCGAAGTCGACGTTGATGGCGTATACCGATGGGCTGCCCGCACCGGTGGTACCCAAAAGCATATTGGTCCATTTACAGCCGGCACCCTTCGGGTCATTGTCCAGATAGCAGGCATCGGCCTCCACGGTCGGGCCATCGACAAAATACTGGTGGTCGTAGCTCTTGCCGGCGAGTTTGTTCAAATTGGGCAGCGCAGCACGGGGCACGAAAGCAAATACCTCCTGGCCGCCGTTGGTGAAGTTGGTCACACTGGAGCCATCGCGAAAGCCGTGCAGCATGCCATCGTTTGCACCGGCAAACAAGACGCCTTCACGGGCCGTCTTTTTGGCAAGGAATGCGCTGTAATTGTCTTGCCCCGGTGTGCCAACCGGCAGTTGGTCGAAACGCGAGTTCAACACACCCTGGATAAATGTCGGTGTCGAATTGACGATGTCGCCTAACACCTGCTCGCGCGGACGGTACTTGGCAGTGCCGTTCGGCTCTTCATTGGTCTGGTCGCCGCGCAGGTAGTCAATAAGCGCCTTGGTGGTTCCACCCGGAATTTTGCCAGTGACAAAGCTATTGTTTGAGTCGAAATTACCGTAGCCCGTACTGCTCCAGGTGAAGATGGCGCGTGAACCCGAAGCCGCAATGCCCTTGTAGGTGGTATTGAGACCGCTGGTCGTGCCACTGGTGACACCGAAGCAGCGTGGGAGCGGCTGCGCCGCACCCGCCGTGGTATCACCAAGGGTCACAATACTGCCTCCCACCTGCCAGTTGATGCAAGTGGCTGCACCGCTTGTAGCGTCCAGTTTATACGACACCACACTGCCAATCCACGAGCCGGTGGTGTAGCTGGGTGTGTATTTGTAGGAGGCGCCCGCTGATTCGACTTTAATATTGGGCGCCGACGTTGCCACGCCGGATTGCGATGAAGAGGTCTTGTTGATTTCGGCCAGCATGCCCTCAATACCATCGCTCAACTCATCGGCATTTTTGGCATTGAGCAAACGCCCGCGGCCATTGACGGTGGCGTGCCAGAGGTCATCCACAGCCTTAGGCGAATCACTCGCGGGAGCCGACCATGTCTGGCTTCCTGCAGTAATGGCATCCAGCGTTGCATTCGTTTGCGGCAGGGTTCCATCGATTCCCAGCGTGATTGCATAAAACCCCATGTTTTGCCAGAACGAATCGTTGTTGAGGTACTTTGACACCGTGCTGACAGTCCTTGGCACGTTGTTCGTCAGATCCGTTCGCAAATCCGTGATCCAGTAGTACATGGCAATGTCGGACATTTCACCAATCGTGGACGACTTTGCATAAGGCTTGGTAGTGCCGTTGTAGGAATAAGTCAAAGGTTTGTTATCAGGCGTGGTCCCGGTAATGGTGGTAATCGCCTTTGTGTCCGAGTCATTGGTGCCGCCACTTGAGATGGAGCCGGTTCCAGGGTCCGTACCGTTGTAGTAGCCGTCGGTCAGCAGCATGGTGTAGGAACGCCGGCAGGATGGGTGCTTGGCACGGATCGCAACGGTGTCGCTCGTGTCGGTGGCCAACGTGCTCAGGCCTTTGGACGTTGGGTCGGGCGTGACGGCCCAGGGTCCCTTGTTGTCGGCGCGTTTGAAATATTGCCCGGCAGCATCCAGCGACTCACGCAACGGTGTGTTGGAATTGGGTCTGCGTCCATACAGCCAGGTGTAAAACTCGGTTTTTCTGGTCTGATTCAGCTCACTGACGCCTGATCCCATCGTGCCCAAGGTGGTGGCGCCGTCAACCAGGTCACTGATCTCGGCCCAGCCAAGACGCAAACCGGCATTGACAAACTGAAAGGCATAACCCAGGCCGGATTTCGCCAGGTCAGAGCGGTTGCTATAAAACTTCCGCCAGGTTCCGTAGTTTTGCTGCTCTTCAAGTAGCGTGCAATAGGTGCCAGCACAATCCGAGCGTGCTGCAAACTTGGGAAACTCCCCGCTGCTGTTGGTCAGCGTAGACGACACGCCAGCACAAGGGCCAACGCATTGCGGGTATGACAAACCGGTTGTTGCATCCGTTGCGAGTGCGGAAGTCGGAGTGGTCGATGCCGCCCGGGCTGCATCGGTGTAGGGTGCAAAGTAGCTGCCGTACACGGTGGCGTCGCCATAGGTCGTGGTTCCATTCCAGATCTGCGAAACCTTGGGCGTGACCGAGCCGCCGGCGCCGTAAAAAAATACGAAGAACGAACCGGTGTAAGGTGCTGCGGCAGTGGTCGTGTTGATGTCGGTTCCCGTCAGGCGTGTGCGGTAGCGCACGCGCGGGTCGTAGGTAATGCGGTTGACGTCGGGCGACAGTGCAACGAACGGGCCGGTCGCGGTGAGAACCGACGTGGTGCCAACGTAGCTGGCAAGCGTCTGACCAGGAGCGCTCCACGGATTCGTGTCGGTACCCCAATCACTTGTAAGCCCTTGACTGGTCCAGCGCGATGATCCTGAATTGGGCTCCCTTCGACTTGAGGAAGAGGCAGTGCAACCTCTCGAGGAGGTGCATTTCCACACCTCGCCGTTCCAGGTTACAAGATCGGGAATATTGTAAGTATTTCCTTCTACCCAAGTGAGTGGCAAGGGCGTTACTGTGGGGCTGGCAGGGTTGAAGCTGGCGGTGCAACCACTACTTAGTTCGCATTGATAGACCTTACCATCCGAGCCCAACACATAGGCATTCATCGAGTACGTTGTTGCGGTCCAGGTTGGAGGAGTGGCCTTGGGAGCACCACCACTGAGCGTAACCGAGTAGGAGTTATACGAACACGTGCTGTCAATGTTGAGGGTAGTGGGACACGATGCATTCTTGTTGCTAGCGCTGCCGCCCGGACACGGCACACCATAGCCACCGGGGGTGCCACCGTATTGGCACAGGTATTGCCCATTCATGGAACCTGAATCGTCCATGATGAACATCAAATTCGGTGACACGGATCCGCTTTGCGTCAACAAGGGTGTCTGCGAAATGCCCGCTGCCACGTGTGACGCTAAGGCGAGGCCAAGCATCGCTGTGCCAACAATTGTCTTGATCACCGAGAGAGATTTGAACATGGTGTCGACTCCTTACTGAATTTCAATCGTGGATTGCAACCATACTTCGGTGCCCTGTGGACGGCCGGTTCCAGCAGCTACTTCCGGGCCAAAGCCACGTGCGGTGATGACAAAGGCCGACGGCGTTACGCTAGCGGCACCGGTAGGCATACCGCCGCTCATCAGCTCGACCATGCATTCTGGTGGACGTTTGTAAGTGGTGGTGCCACCTACTGCGAAAGTCGCGGTAGCTAGGACGTACGTAGCGGTGTTCGACGAGCTACTGTCCCATGTCGCGGTGCTTTGCCAAAGTGCAGAACTGATTGGGGCAATCGATGAAATCGGAAAGTTTGTGGAGTAAAAAGTATCTTCCGATGAACCGGTGTTTGTCGCTAACTGAATAGCGGACGATTCGCAGTGGCGCAAGGCGATTTCGGCTGCCTGGGTTGCCAATTCGGTGGTACGCACGTTGCCTGCCACACTTTCCGCCGAGCCTGCATTGCGCAGGCTAGTGATGGCCATCAGCGAGATGACTACTAGTAGGATCAATGCAATGATCAGTACCACACCCTGTTGACGGCCCGATGAAATGGCAGCGCATGTGCGCTGCAACCCTTGTAGTGATGATCGGCGTGGAGGATGAGCTGATTGGATCATGGATAGTCTGCGTGCATTTCGCTAAGAACGCCGGTTACGCAGCACCACCGTGGTGGTGTAAGCACGACGAAGCCTGCGGTCGGTTTGGGAAGAGTCCAATGTGCCGTCGCACTTGTAATACCGTCCGGATGCAAGATCGGAAACTACCGGGCTTTCGCTTCGCACTACCACACAGATGCGTACCGACATGACCTTTCCCCAACGAACGGAGTTGTCGTTAGCTGTGGATGGGGTAATAGCTAATGCTTCCACTTCGGCAGCGGTCAAATAGCCGGCAACGGTGGCAGTGGTTGCAGTTGCAGTGGTGCTGACCATACCGTACATGAATTGCAGGTCTTCAACGTTTTCTACCAACGGCTGAGTACCACTGCCGATGCCTTTGCACTTGAGACTAGGAACACCAGATGAGCTTTCAATGTAAAACCGGTTGTCTGCCACACGAAAACTTGCTGTAGTTGACGTGCCCGATGGGAATGTTGCACTGATGGTTGTGGGGATGGCGCTACCAACACAATCTGTGGGGGCTGTGCCAGACGGAATGGTGTTGAATCGGTCCGCCTCGTAGCTGATGGCAATGGAGTCAGGCAGCGTGCTCGTGCCGCAATTGGCAAAGGAATCCAGGTTGGGAACTGTCGTTGCGTTAGTAATGTTGCTGAAGGTGCCGTCGCAGCCCCGAATCGAGAAGGCGGATGGCGCGACGGTCACCGTGTATGTAGTGGTGCCACTGGCGTAGGCCGTGACAGACCCGCCGACATAGGTTGGGTTATAGACCGGGTTGCGTCCAAAGGCATCGGCGCGATTAGGTTGCGCAGGGTTGGCTCCTGCCAAGCGGATCTGTTGAACCAAAACGTTGAGCGCAGCTTGTGCATCTTCGTTCATCCGGCTCTGTGCCTCAGACATCTTGCTGGAACTGGCCGTACCCAGGTAGGCTGACATGGCGGCGATGGCAATCACCAGCCCGATGGTCAGAGACACCAGCAGTTCGATCAATGAAAACCCGAAAGCCGGGCGTTTAGCAAGTAGGCGACGAGGGCGTGTCATAGCTTGCATTTCATTCAATTTTGAAGCGGAGGTACAGGCAGCGTGCCGGTGTTGGCGCCGTTGGATAACCGGTGTACGTAGCGGTCACGGTCGGTGGGCAATAGTCTGATGACGCACCTAGAAGTGAATTGGTGCTGGGCTCTTGCCAAACAATCCAAAGATTGCCTTGAGTTGCCTTGGTGCATGCGGTGGCCGTTGTGGGTGCCGCAGGCGCGCTGCACCACATAACCATGTCGCCGGCCGGCAATTCACGGCGTACCGCACGCCGCGTGGCTTTATCGTCCATGGTGGCCAAGGTCGATATATCGCATTGTGGTGTTGATGAGTAGAAGCAGTCTGATAACGCGATGTCAGCAAAAGACCAACTGGTGTCATTCAGGCCAAAGGTATAGCTGTTCGCAGCAAAACCTTCCGGATTTGCACGCATGCGTTCGACGTGGCTCGCTGCCAAATTAGATGCAGTAGCCCGGTAGGCTGATAGCTTTGGCGCTTGCACCGCAAAGGTCATCATGGCACCAAGTGCCAGCATGCCGAAGGACAGCAGCAATATGGCGACCAATACCTCGATTAGAGAAGCGCCGCTCTGTCGATGAAAATCGGTCAACCTTGGGACCGAACCATGGGTGTTAGCACGATGCATAGCCGTCTCCTGCAATTCGTGCCCGGCCACCTACGTTTAAACAAATCGTTCGCTGAGCTTCATTGGCGAAGCTGCCCCCACCAAATTGAAGCGAAAGCATAGAAGTCAGAGTCAATCGCCCAGTCGCGGTGAATTTCAACTCATTTCTTGCACTGCCAGATGTTTGTGTAATTGAGTCAATCGATGTGATTGGCCCCTGAACGCGGAGCAACTCGGTTGATTCAATTGTTCCGTTGCCGTTTTGATCCAAGTAAATAATCCATCCACTGACCCAGCCATTAGTTCCAGAACCTGTTGCGCAAATTGGCGTGGAAGTCTCAGGATTGTCGCTACGACACATCACCACGTCGCCACCTCGTCGAATGGACTCACTGCGCGCATACCGCGTATCGGCCAAAAAGCCGTTCACGGTACTTGTCATGCTGTTCGACTGGAGCATAGCTTTGAATGATGGCGCCGCAATTGTGGTCAGGATCGCGATGATTGCGATCACAACCATTAGCTCAATCATCGTAAATCCACGAGACTTGTTCATAGGCTTTCAGTTTGATCGATTCACACAGGCATTTGAAGCTGGATCTGATGGACGGCGCGAGAGGGCGGATAAGTGGAGCACAGTTTTGGAGTAGCGGCGCGGCTACCGCCGCAGATCAGCAACTGTGTGGATTTATTAAGTTCGCGCATCAGGAGTCAAAAAATGTCATGCTACTTGCCAGGCTGGAATTAACTCGACATTGGCAGTTAGGGGTAGCCGTTCATTGGCCAGGCAAATGACTGCACCAGGCCCTATCGTAATGCCCAATTTTTCAAGCACCGAAAAATGCCGCACGGCATCGCGCCCCGGGTTGCCAGTCTTTTTGATTTCGATCGGGTACAGCGTGCCGTTCTGCACGATCAGCACGTCGATTTCTTTCTGATCCTTGTCCCGGTAGTAGTACAACGGTGCTTGTTTGCCGGAATGCCAGTAGCTTTTGAGTATTTCCGCCACCACCCAGGTTTCAAATATGGCCCCTGACATGGCGCCGGCTTCCAGCGTGGCCGGGTTGCTCCACTCCGTCAGGTAGGCGGCCAGTCCGCTGTCCAAAAAATACAGTTTGGGTGCCTTCACCATCCGTTTGGATACATTGGTGTGATACGGCTCCAGCAGCCACACCAGACCGGAAGCTTGCAATATGGACAGCCATTGCTTGGCGGTGTTGGGCGCAATGCCTACATCGCGTGCCATATCTGCCATGTTGAGCAACTGTGCGGTGCGTGCTGCGGCGCTGCGCACGAACCGTGTGAATACGGTAAGGTCACCCACTTGCGCCAAATCACGCACGTCGCGCTGCAAATAGGTTTGCAGGTAAGACGCGTAATACAGGTCTCGGCTGGCAACGGCATCACCCTGCAGAGCCGGAAAACCACCTTGCCAAATCGTTTCAAACACCCACGTCAGAGGTGAGGCGGCTTGTACAGGCAGACCGCTGGAAACGGGAGCATTGCCAGGCAGGAAAGGGCCCACATCGGCGCCCCGCCCCAGACTTTCCCCAACGGATAAGCCCTGCAATTGCATCACCGCAACGCGGCCTGCAAGGGACTCACCCACATTTTTCATCAAATGAAAAGGTTGGGAGCCAGTGAGCCAAACCAAGCCCTTGCCGCCATCCGCATCAACCATCTCCTTGATGAGAGGTAGCAGTCCGGGTGCATATTGAATTTCATCAATTAACACAGGGGGTGGAAAGCGCTGTAGAAATAGACTTGGTTCATCCCGGGCCAGTGCCAGCAGCATGGGGTTGTCAAGCGTGACATAGCGACGGGGTTGCTGGCCCATAATCGTGCGCTCACAAAGGGTTTTGAGTAACGTTGTCTTGCCAACCTGACGTGGTCCGGAGAGCATCAACACCGGGAACTGCACGTTCGCCCGGGCGATGGACGTTTCAAGGGTGCGGGTAAGGTAGCCGGTGGTCATAAAGCTGCTTTCGTCCATCGTGTCATTCGATTGCATTATGGACGATAAAAATACAAGCTACCTCCGCACCTCATCCACCAGTGTCTTGAACTCGTCAATATCCTCAAAACTGCGGTACACGCTGGCAAAGCGCACATAGGCCACTTTGTCGATTTTTTTCAGTTCGCGCATCACCAGTTCGCCGATTCGGGCTGACGGCACTTCGCGCAGGCCCAGGTTGAGCAGTTTTTCTTCGATCCGTTCGATGGCCGAACCCACTTGCTCGGTGCTGACCGGGCGCTTGCGTAGCGCCAGCGCAAACGAGCCGCGCAGTTTGGCCGGATCGTAGTCAATGCGGCGCCCGTCCTTCTTTACCACCACCGGAAAGTTGACTTCCGGGCGTTCATAGGTGGTGAAGCGCTTTTCGCAGGAGCCGCATTGGCGCCGGCGACGAATGAAATCGCCGTCTTCAGAAATCCGGGTCTCAACGACCTGGGTTTCTGTGTGGCTGCAGAAGGGGCATTTCATGGTTGTGTGGCCCAGATTAATGGGTCAAATAGGCCTCTAGCCCCCGTGTAATATGCGCAACCAGCTATCAAAATCATAGCTGATGCGCTTTCCATGGCTATTAACCGTAAACCGGGAAGCGCGAGGTCAGGGCATGTACCTTGGCTCGAACGGCTTCGATGTTGGCTGCATCGCGTGGATTGTCCAGCACATCGGCGATCAGGTGCGCTGTTGCCCGTGCTTCTTCTTCCTTGAAGCCGCGCGTGGTCATGGCGGGGGTGCCGATGCGCACGCCGCTGGTGACCATGGGCTTTTCGGGGTCGTTGGGGATGGCGTTCTTGTTGATGGTCATGTGGGCGCTGCCCAGCACCGCCTCGGCCTCTTTGCCGGTAATGCCCTTGGCCCGCAAATCCACCAGCATGACGTGGCTCTCGGTGCGTCCGCTGACGATGCGCAGACCGCGTTCGGTCAGTGTTTCGGCGATGACTTGCGCGTTTTTGAGGACCTGCTGCTGGTATTCCTTGAAGCCGGGTTGTAGCGCCTCTTTAAAAGCGACCGCCTTGGCCGCAATCACGTGCATCAGTGGCCCGCCCTGAAGGCCGGGGAAGATGGCGCTGTTGATGACTTTTTCGTGCTGTGCCTTCATCAGGATGATGCCGCCACGCGGGCCGCGCAGGCTCTTGTGGGTGGTGCTGGTCACCACGTCGGCGTGGGGCACGGGGTTGGGGTAAACACCTGCGGCAATCAGGCCGGCGTAGTGGGCCATGTCGACCATGAAGATGGCTCCCACATCCTTGGCCACCTTGGCGAAGCGTTCAAAGTCGATGGCCAGGGAATAGGCGCTGGCACCCGCAATGATGAGCTTGGGTTTTGCCTCATGGGCTTTGCGCTCCATGGCGTCGTAGTCGATGGCTTCCTGGGCGTTCAGGCCATAGGACACCACGTTGAACCATTTGCCGCTGATGTTCAGGGGCATGCCGTGGGTCAGGTGGCCGCCTTCGGCCAGGCTCATGCCCATGATGGTGTCGCCGGGCTTCAAAAAGGCCAGAAACACAGCCTCGTTGGCCGATGCGCCGCAATGCGGTTGCACGTTGGCGGCCTCGGCACCAAAAATCTGCTTGATCCGGTCAATGGCCAGTTGCTCGGCCACGTCCACGTGCTCGCAACCACCGTAGTAGCGCTTGCCGGGGTAGCCTTCGGCATATTTATTGGTCAGTTGGCTGCCCTGTGCCGCCATGACGGCGGGTGAGGCGTAGTTCTCGCTGGCGATCAGCTCGATGTGGTGCTCCTGACGTGCGTTCTCGGCCAGGATGGCGGCCCACAGTTCAGGGTCTGTTTGTTCGACGAGGGTATTGCGGTTGTACATGGCAGTCCTTTAAGACAATGATCCTTGTTCACATGGAGTGCGACAAGGGCTGCCCAGGCGAACGGCTAAACGCAGTCACCCGCTCAGATGGTGCGGCACGCTTCCCGGTGGTGGTCCCACGTCAGCGTCCCAAACCGGTTCGGTCGGGCGCCTATCGCCAGTCGCGTGCGGGTGGGAGTTTACCCGACCCACCTTACGAGCCCGATCAGGAGCTGAAATAGCTGGTGGCTTCTTCTGTGGTTTGCTTTGGCAGGACGGGATGGCTGACTGGTGTGGCCTGCGGTGAGGTTAGTGGCACAGATTTCCCTGCGGACACCAATTGCAGGCGGCTGTGTTCGGCCAGGACCTTGGCGGTGTAGCCACCATCGTCTTCTAGGTTACCGGCACCGACGTATAGCTTGAGGCCACCCTCAACGGATCCAGCACGGACAACGCACTCGTGCAGTACTTTGATGCCGACCCGCAGATTTGAAATCGGATCAAACGCTGCCAGCTTGCCACCAAAACCTTCGTACTTGTCGCTGTGGATCTTGGTCATCACCTGCATCAGGCCTTGGGCGCCAACGGCGCTTTGGGCAAACGGGTTAAAACCAGATTCAATGGCCATGATGGCCAAAATCAGCGTCGGATCGAGTTTGGCACGGCCACCGCTCTCGAATGCCTCGGCTACCAGTGCGCTGACGGGTTCGGGCGCAACGTTGTACTTTTTGCTCAGCCAATAAGCCACTGCAGCTTGCTGTTTGGGCAGGCTTTGCGGATTGGTGGCGGTTGCACGGTCAATGGCCTCGGTGTCTGTGGTCATGCCAGAGAGGGATGCCTGGCGGGTTTGAAGCCAGCCCATCAGCTCGACTTCGCCTGCCTGGCGGATTTCTGGCCTTGCGGTCAGTGTGATTACTGCAAACATGACGGCCAAGCCCAGCAGGGCAAAACCGTTGTGTGTGATTTCAAAGAAACCTTGGGCGATATCGCTGGCAAATGTTGCCATACCCTTGGTGAATTTTTCGGTCGCTGTCATAGCTCTTCCTTCTTAGGCGGGGGCTCCGGGGTCGTGCGCTGCAAGCAGTGCGGTGACTTCAGACACCTCGTTTGGGTTGGTACGCTATCAATATCCTGCGGCGTCGATTCGACATGTGCAGCGATTTGAATATGCCGGGTTCGGCAGCGGTTACGGGTTATCCCTAGGCAAACTAGGAATGGGCGGATTCTATGGGCTTGAATATACCAAGTCAACAATATCAAATAGGTTTGTTATTCTAATTTTGATTGTATGACGTCGAAAAGTGAGGCTTGATGCGGCTTTTCAGCGCCAACGCTGACGGCCGAATCCATCGGCTTGGAACCCTCCGGTTTTCTTGCTGTTTTTTCCCAGAAAGCGCATACCGCAGCGTTTTGCGATCTATATATGAGACCCCGTAGCGTTGGTCATGCGAAAATACGCGTTGCAGATTCCTTTTCAACCCACCTCTGAGCTCACTGTGACGTCGCCCTCTACCGCTAAAAACAACGATATTGCCCATCTAGACAGTCTGACCGGTGGCGCTTTTACAGCCCCGACGTCCGGCGAGCGCGCCGCCCGTGTACGGGAGTGGCTGCTGGGCAGCCCATCGCCAGATCAACTGGCAGATGTCTTCAAGGAACTCAGCATCAAGGACAAGGGCGCTGCCAAACTGGTGCGCGAGAAAATTGACGAAGCCCGCCGCCTCAAGGGTCAGGAAGCGCTTGCCGCTGATTGGGCTACCAAGGCACAGACTTTGCTGGACATGGTCAAGCTCAATATTGCCGACGCCCTGGCGTGGCAACGCGATGCTGCAAAAGCTGGTGCCCCTCTGAGCCGCGACCCCTTGGCCGCACTCAAAATCCAGCTGGCCGAACGCGTGCGGGTCATTGAAGACCTGCAACGGCGGGTTCAGGTGCAGCGGGAAGCCGCCGTGCTGCTGGCGCAGCGCATCGAAGTTCTTTCCACCAAATCTTGGCAAGTGGCACAAGCCGCGATGGATGCCCTTCGTGTGGATGTGGAGCAGTGGCAAGCACAGGCTTCACAGATCGTCGCCGATACCAATTGGGCTAGCGTGGATGCGAAATTTCCACCGCTGCTGGAAGCCTCGAAAGGCCAGCTGCTCGTGGTGCGAGATGCCTTTCAGGGCGCATTGGCGCTGGCCGTGGCAGCGGCCCAGGACGCCGCCGCCCCGCTGCCACCGGTTCCGGTTTGGGCGGACGAGTTGCGCGTGGCGCGCGGGGTTCCGGCCGAAATGCCTGCCAAACAGGCCAAGCCCAAGATTGATCCGCAAGTGCGGGCCCAAGCCACCACCACGGTGCGTGAGGTGCTGGCGGCTCTTGAACTGGAAATTGCGGAAGGACACGGCAAGGCCAGCGCAGGCGCGGCCAATGCCCTGCGCCACGCGTTGAAAGAATTTGGCCGTGTGATTGACGACAAGCTGGAGAACCAGGCCCATGCCGCGCTGGCTGCAGCGGGCGAACTGGAGGGCTGGCAACGCTGGCGCGCTGACCAATTGCGCGAAACCCTCGTCACGCAGGCCGAGGGATTGCTCAAGCGCCCTGAAGGGCAGGCCATTGGCGGACGCAAGATGCAGGAAACCCTGCGCAATTTGCGCGAGCAATGGAAGCAGACCGATCAAGGCGGAGCCCCCAACCACTCCATGTGGAAGCGCTTTGACGAAGCCTGCAATGAAGCGCACAAGGTGGTCGAGGCCTGGCTGGATAAGGTTCGCGCCGAGTCGGCAGAGCACAAGGCCCAGCGTCTGGCCCTGATCGAAGAGGTCAATGCCTGGGCTGCTGCCAATCAGACGGCACTCGACGACGACTGGAAAGGTTTCAATCGCATCCTGCACCAGTTCGGTGACCGTTGGCGTGACGCCGGTCATCTTGGTGAGAAGGTATTTGCCGAGTTGCAGCCCTTGTGGAAGGCTGCCATTTCCAATGCAGCTGCTCCGCTAGAAGCCCTGCAAGCTGAGAGCCTGGCCCTGCGCCACGCCATGATTGAAGAGGCCAAGATCCTGGGCGCAGCAGCCGAGTTGCGCATTGATGCAGTCAAGGCACTGCAACAGCGTTGGCAAGCCCAGGCCCACCGGGTGCCGATGGACCGTCGTCACGAGCAAAAGTTGTGGGATGCCTTTCGCAAACCCATTGACGACGCCTTCAACCGCAAAACTGCCGACCGCGAAAAGGCGGAGGCGGCACTCGGTGCGCGTGACCGCATGGTGCTGCAAGCTGCCAAAGCATTGGACGCAGCAAACGCCAGTGGCGATGCCCAGACCATCCGTGCTGCCATGGCCGGTCTTGAGGCCGCGCTGCAAGGTCAAGCCCAAGCGCAGGCTGACGTGCAAACTGCCGGTACCCAGGAGGTGGCTGCCAAGGCTGCATCGCAAGCCAGCGATTCCGAGCAAAATTCGACTGTAGCCCCCGTAGAATCAGTGAGTGATGCTACTGAATCTATAGCACAAGATACCCAAAGCGAAGAAGGTTCAGCCGCCGATGCTGCGCCCGAAGTCGTGGCGGAGCCGGCTGCGCCACCAAAAGCTGCGCCCAAGCGTGTGATTGCCGCTCGCGGTGATGACCGACCCGGGACGAAGAAAGACGTGCCCGCCGCAGCTGGTGGCCGAGGCGGCAAATGGGGGGACCGCAGCGATGCGTCCCGTGGCTCGCGTGACTCCAAACCCGGAGCCCCGGGGTTTCAGCGACCGGGTGACCGGGGCGTTGCCCGAGCGGATGGCCGTGATGCTGGTCGCCCTGCAGGACGCTTTGGCGCCGAAGGACGCGGCCGCCCCGAGGGGTGGCAGGATGCGCCCCGTCTGGGTGACGCTGCATTTCGAGCCCAGCGTGATGCCCTGGAGCATGCGCAGATGGCCCTTAGCAAGCTGGCGGTCCAGGCACACGGCGAGGCCTTGACACAGCTGTTGACGGCCTGGGAAAAGCGCGATGCCGCTCTGGTGCCCGGCGCACAAGAGCTTGGCAATCGGGCCACTCCGGCTACGCGTACGTCTTGGGTGCAAGCCTTGGGGGGTGACGCCAAAGGAGTGACCCAGGCCAGTGATCCCCATGTGGCGTTGTTGCGGCTGGAGATGGCTGCCGAGCTGCCCACACCGGCTGACGATCTGGATGCAAGGCGCAGCCTGCAGTTGCAGTTGCTGACACGTCGCAATGACCCGCCACCCACACAGACCTGGGGGCAAGATGCGGCGGCAGTGTTTTCGGGACCATTTAATCCGACGGCTGCCCGGCGGGTGCAAAATGTGTTGAAGGTCCTGCTCAAAAAGTAGGCGTTACCGGCGAGGCCGTGCGCAGCCGTGGTTTTTGTACAAGGGGGAATTTGTGGACTCCATCGAAGACCTGCTGCGGCGGCTTGAGCAACTCAATGCCGTTGGTGCTGCGCTGTCCAAAGAGCGCGATATCACCCGCCTGCTGGAAAGCATCATGGTGGCGGCAAAGACCATTACCCATGCCGACGGCGGAACCCTATACCGGGTGACGGAGGACAGGCGGGCCCTGCGCTTTGAGATTCTCAAGACGGACTCGCTCAATATTGCCATGGGCGGCACATCGGGCAAGCCGATTGACTTTCCTAACCTTCCACTGCACGACGATCAGGGCAGGCCCAATGACTCGCTGGTTGCAGCCTATGCGGCAATTCACTCCCAGACGGTCAATATTGCCGATGCCTACACCGAGGCAAATTTTGATTTTTCGGGTACGCGACAATTTGATGCGCGTACCGGTTACCGCTCACAGTCGTTCCTCGCGGTGCCCATGAAGGACCACGAAGGTGATGTGATTGGGGTGCTGCAACTGATCAATGCCATGCCGCCCGGGAGCGGGCAGGTTGTGCCGTTTTCCAGTTCGGATCAGAGTCTGGCTGAATCCCTGGCGTCACAGGCGGCGATCGCCATCACCAACCGAAACCTGATGTCACAGCTCGAAGTGCTGTTTGAATCCTTCATCAGGCTGATTAACCTGGCCATTGATGAGAAGTCTCCTTACACCGGCGGCCATTGCGAACGCGTGCCCGCGTTGACCATGATGTTGGCCGAGGCGGTTAATGCGCACAAACAGGGGCCGCTGGCGGTGTTCGCCATGGATGACCGGGACCGCTATGAGCTCAAAATTGCCGGGTTGTTGCATGACTGCGGCAAAGTCACCACGCCGGTGCATGTGGTGGACAAGGCCTCAAAGCTGCAAACATTGTTTGATCGCATCGACCTGATCGATACTCGCTTTGAAGTGGTCAAGCGGGATGAGGAAATTGCGGCGCTGCGCGCTCAGTTGGCGCTGCGCGAACCCAAAGACGCAGCGGCAGAATTGCAACTGTGGACCAGATGCCGAGAAAAGATTGATGCCCTGGATGCCGATCGTGCGTTCTTGCGTGTCGTTAACCAAGGCGCGGAATCGATGCGCGATGCTGACCTGCAGCGCGTGCGTGATATCGGCCACCAGCGAACCTGGCGCAATCCAAATGGTTTAGAGGCGGAGTTATTGACCGCCGACGAGATTGAAAACCTGACCATCCGGGCCGGTACGCTGACTTTCGCGGAGCGCGACGTGATCAACCACCACATTGTGGCGACCATCAAGATGTTGGAGCAATTACCCTGGCCGAAGCACTTGAAAAATGTCCCCGAGTATGCGGGGGGACACCATGAGCGCATGGATGGCAAAGGTTACCCCAAGGGTCTGACGCGTGAACAGATGTCAGTGCAGGCGCGTGTGATGGGGATTGCCGATATTTTTGAGGCACTGACCGCACGCGACCGTCCTTACAAGCAGGGAATGAAGCTGTCGCAGGCGATGGGCATCATGCACAAGTTCCGCATGGGCGGGCACATCGACCCGGATCTGTTTGATATCTTCGTGCAACAGGGCGTCTATCTGCGCTATGCCCACCAGTTTCTGGACCCGTGGCAGATCGACGCGGTCAATGAGCAGGATTGGGCGTAGTAGACACAGGATGCGTTGCCATGGTGGGCGGTATGCGTTCCACGGTAAAGGATTCGGTGCTGCCGGTGGATGCACGGCGCAAGCGCAGTACCTCTGCGCGCGGCGGTGTTGCAGCTAAATCCCAGTCGCTCAGAACCAAACGTTCGCAGTCTTTAGCCAATGTGTGTCGGGCAGGGCGATGGGTGTGTCCGTGAATGACGTGGCGCGCCCCTGCAGACTCCAGTTCAATGGCTACGGTCGCGGCGTCTACATCCGCATAGCTTGCACTGGTCTGCTTGCGTGCCTCACTCTGCGCGCGCATGGAACGCGCCATGTCCGTGCGTTCGGCAAGTGGCTTGTTTAAAAAAGACTGCTGCCAGTGTTGGCTGCGAACTTGTGAACGAAATTGCATGTAGGCGGTATCGTCAACACACCAGGCATCGCCATGGGTCAAGAGCCAGCGCTGGTTGGCAAACGACAGTATGGTCAGGTCTGCAAGCCCCACACTGTCGCACGCCGCCAATAGCTCTTGCCCCATCAGAAAGTCGCGGTTGCCGCGGCCAATGAACAGGTCAACGCGGTCGGCTGCAGCCCGCAGAACTTCTGCGCACTGCCGCTCAAAGCCCGATTCCAGCGACAACATATCGTCGCCGACCCAAATCTCGAACAGGTCGCCGAGTATGAAGACGGCATCGGCAACTGTTCCTTGCAAATAGTCTTTCCAGGCTTGAAAGGTCAGCGGGTCACGCGCCTGCAAATGCAAGTCTGAGATGAAATCGATGCAGCCCCAGCGGGAAGGGGCCTCAATTTCCATCCCGAATCAGGTCCGCTTACAGCGCGACGGCTTTTTCAATGACAACATCTTCCTTTGGCACGTCGTCATGAAAGCCGCTGCGCCCGGTTTTTACCGCCTTGATCTTGTCAACCACGTCGGTGCCCGACACAACCTTGCCAAACACGGCGTAGCCCCAGCCCTGCGCGCTTGGCGCGGTGTGGTTGAGAAAACCATTGTCGGAGATGTTGATGAAAAATTGTGCCGTGGCAGAGTGCGGGTCACCGGTGCGGGCCATGGCCACCGTGTAATTGTTGTTCTTCAGACCATTGTTGGCCTCATTTTGAATCGGCTCGTCGCAGGTCTTCTGCTTCATGCCCGGTTCCATGCCACCGCCCTGGACCATGAAGCCGGGTATGACGCGGTGAAAAATGGTGTTGTCGTAATGGCCCTTCTTCACATACGACAAGAAATTGGTCACCGACTGGGGTGCCTTGTCGTTGTCTAGTTCAAGGGTAATTACACCGTAGTTGGTAACGTGGAGTTCGACTTGTGGATTGCTCATGACTTATTTCACTAAAGTGGCGGAGTTGATAACGATGGGTGTCTGGGGTACGTCGCCCGCGCCGGTGGGCGTGATTTTGATTTTGTTGACGACTTCCATCCCGCTGGTGACTTTGCCAAACACGGTGTAGCCGTCGGCGGGCCCTTTGGCGTTCAGGAAATCGTTGTTCTTTACATTGACAAAGAACTGTGCGGTTGCGGAGTTGGGGTTGCTGGTGCGCGCCATGGCAACGGTGCCCAGGTCATTCTTCAGCCCGTTGAGTGCTTCCAGGGGTACGGGTGGGCGGGTGGGGCGCTCGCCATTTGCTGCCGTGTAGCCGCCGCCCTGGATCATGAAGTTGTTGATAACGCGGTGAAAAATGGTGCCGTCGTAATGTTTGTCTTTGACGTACTGGAGAAAGTTTTCGACCGTCTTGGGTGCCTTGTCGGGGTAGACCTCAATCACAAAGTCCCCCATGCTGGTCTGAAATTTTACTTGTGGTGCCACCTCGGCGATTGCCGCCATTGGCAGCAGCGTGGCGGTGAGACCTGCCACCATTGCACGTCGTGTCCAGCGTTTCCATTGCATCGTCATCATCAAATTACTCCCTCAAAAAAAATCTTCCACTGGTTCTCCTGGCGAATCCAGTATTGCCGTTTCGTTGATCCAACGCGGGTTCCATCGGCTACCTCGCCAAAAGTGACCACCATCGTGTCTGCCGCATCAACCCAGCGCAGGTAGGACAGGTCTTTGAGCTGAATGGTGCGCCCCTGAGTCTGGTCAAGCTCGGTTTTCAGGGTTGGTGTCCACTGTGTCAGCGTTTTGCCGTTGCTGTTGAAGTCTGGCGTGTAGTAGGTTAGCACCTGCTGCAAATTGCCCGATGTCTTGGCGTTGCGCCAACCATGCAAGGCATCCTCAAATGGTTTGCTTTCCGCCCGGGTGCTTTGCGGCATGACCCAATTCAACTGCGACGCGATGACAACAGGCGTGGTCCTGACCTCGACCGTGCGGATGATGTGCTGCAGATCAGGATTTGCCAGCACGACGCAGCCGTCAGTGGCCTGCGGCGGGCGCGAAAACTGGTTGGGTGGGGTTCCGTGCAGCCAGATGCCACTTCCAGTCTTGCCGCGCTTGTTGTCGAGAATATTTGGGTAGCTGATGGGGAGTGCGCCAGAACCGTAGAAATCCTTTAGCGACTTGGGGTCCAGGTTGCTGGTGATGTAGTACACGCCCAAGGGGGTCCGCTGGTCACCTTCCTTGGTCTTGGAGGTGCCCGCTTTTCCAACCGAAATGTAGTAATCCGCCACCAAATTCAACCCGCTTGAGCTGTTCTCGAACAGGTAGAGGCGTGACCGCGAAGCGTCAACGGCAATGGCATGTTTCGACCTTTGGGACAGTGCGAGAAACTGCGAAGGGATGCTGCCTTCCTTTGGCCGCTCACGTAGGGCTCGCACACGCCGCTGCGACTCTTCACGCAGTTCGGACAGTGCGGCGCCAGCAGTGCGGGCAACCGTGTCGGGCACATCGCCAAAGGCCTTTATGGGGCGGGTCTGGGCCGCCAGAAGGTCGCCGTGAACCAGTTGTGCCAGTTGAAAGCTGGGGAAATCTGCCACCAGGCGATCCGCCTTGGCGAGTGCATCTCGGTTCTTGCCCTGTCCGACCAGCTTGTAAATTTCTATCAGCCGGGCCTCGGCCACACCATCCGAGTCCTTGACTACCGGCACTTCCTGGCGTGGCTCCTTGGATTTGCCAGTGCGCTTTTGGTTCAGTGCGTGGACTGGAGTGGTGCCGGCTAGCGCCAAGATCAGCACAAGGGCGCCGACGACGAACCTGTGCTTACCCGCAGTGCGCCACCCCCATCTCATGTTCCGGTTGACTCTTTGACGATCTGCCAGCGGTCACCGCTTTTGACCAGATCCAGGGTCTTACGGCTCGACACGGATAGCCCGTTGGCCTTGTAGTCCTGACGGAATTTCGCAGTGGCGGTATTGCCGGATGTGGTGACCGTGAGGTTTTCCAGCTTTACGCTGATCTTGGATTTGCTGGTGATACGCTGGCGACGCTCATCTTCCCAAGCATTGCGACTGAGTGAGCCGGGTGGTGTGAAGTCTTTGCCATAGGATGCGAGATATGACTTGACGTCTTTTGCGGCCCAGGCTTTGGCCCAGGATTGAACCGCCGCCTCAGCGTCTTTCGTGTGGTTGTTGCCACCGACGGTTGCGGGGGCCGCAACCGCAGCCACTGGGGCCGCAGCAATGGTCGCTGTTGCAGGCGCGGGCGCTGCCACGGCAGGCGATGCAGTCGTCGGGGAAGGGGTTGCGGTGCCTGCAGCTGCCGTGCTAGTTGCCGGCGGTGCCTTGGCAATCGCAGGGCCCGGAAGCGATGGTGCAGGCTTTGCGACCACTGGCGCGGGCGCAGGTGCAACCTGAGTGGGCGCAGGAGCCGCACTGGGGCGCTGCCCCTTTGCACCGGCTGGGCTGAAAAGTTCACGGATCAACGCCAGCTTGGGAGGAACACCAGAGTTGGATGCATCGAGCTGCAGTGCTTTGTTGTACGCCTGGCTTGCCAACTTGGCGTACACGTCACCCAGATTTTCGTGTGCAGTGGCGTAGCTGGGGTTGGTTCGAATGGCCATTTCGAGCGCCGTGCGCGCCTTGTCAAACTGACTCTGTCCGGCATACAGAACGGCCAGATTGTTATAGGGTTCAGGCAACTCAGGAAAATCTTCTGTCAGTCGGGTGAATGTTGCGATGGCGTCTGTGGTCTTGCCTGAATCGCGTTGAATGACCCCTTTCAGGAAGCGCATTTGCGGGTCGCGCGGCTTGGCGGTCAAATACTGATCAGCTTTGGTCAGTGCGTCGGGCAACTTGCCAGCGCGTACCAGTTGCGAGACATCGGCGTACTCATCGGCGTGGGCTACGGAAAACACCAGAGCGGCTGTGAGACCCAACAGCCGCAGGGGGGCAAGTACTGATAAACGGGAGTGCGTCATAAAGCTTTCAGATTTTCCGGCGTTGAATGGGCCCTCTGGCAAGGGCTTTATACTGGTGTGAATTGTAGCTGAGGGGTAGCAGTGCCCGTTGGTGAAAGACCCAGATTTACCCTTACGAGATGAGTATGAGAGAAACCATTGCCGGAGCCCGAATCCTTGCGCGATGGTGATGGAAAACCCATGAGTTTGCGCATTTACAACACGCTATCGCGTGCGCTGGAGCCGTTTGCCCCGATTGAGCCAGGTCATGTGCGGATGTATGTCTGCGGCATGACCATTTATGACTTGTGCCACATCGGCCACGCACGCATGATGATGGCGTTCGATGTCGTTCAACGCTGGCTCAAGGCCAGTGGCATGCGGGTCACCTATGTGCGCAACATCACGGACATTGATGACAAGATCATCAAACGTGCGGTGGAGCGAGGTATCACCATTCGGGCATTGACCGACGAGATGATCGCCGCCATGCACCACGACATCAGCGCCCTGGCCATTGAGCCGCCCACTCTGGAGCCCCGTGCAACCGAGTATGTGCCGGCGATGCTGAGCCTGATCAAAACCCTTGAAGGCAAGGGGTTGGCGTACCAATCCTCCAATGGAGACGTGAACTATTCCGTGCGCAAATTCCCGGGCTACGGCAAGTTATCCGGAAAGTCGCTCGACGAATTGCGCGCTGGCGAGCGCGTGGCGGTGCAGGATGGCAAGGAAGACCCGCTGGACTTTGTGCTCTGGAAGGCGGCCAAAGATAGTGAGCCTGAAGATGCCAAGTGGGACAGCAACGCCTTGGGTTACACCTTTGGCAAGGGCCGGCCGGGCTGGCATATCGAGTG
>JAIPDC010000240.1 GCA_021737865.1 Rhodoferax sp. | reverse complement strand
TGTTTGTCGAATGTCAATCGGTGATTGGCGTTGCCCGCTTTCGCACAGTCCGGCCGATGCGGTTGCACACGCAAAAGTAGTCATGGCGGCGCAGAGAAAACTGGACAGAGGGTTCATGGTGCAAACCTATGCAATGCGGATGAATTGAACATCGGCCTGAACTTGCAACCAGCGTTCCACCGCTGTGTGCAAGTTTGTGGCGTTGCCGGTTGTAAAGAAAGCGGGCATGCGGCGGAACAGGGCTGCTGGGTCGGCGTCCGTTGCAGCCGGCGCCAACCAGTGCCGCTCGGCGAGTAGTCGCCGTGTCTGTCGTGCAACCGGTGCCCCGCCTTCCAAAAAGGTCACGTTTGGGCCTACCAACGAACGCAAGATGTCGGTTGCAAACGGGTAGTGCGTGCATCCTAAAACCAAGGTGTCAATGGCACCACTTTCATGGCCAAATTGGCCCATAGCCCCCGTGGAATATGCGCAAGCAGCTATCGTTTTTGTAGCGTCTGCGTGTTCGATGGCGTCCGCCAGTCCGTCGCAAGGTTGCAGTACAAACGTGGCCTGGCCGTGTAATGATGCCAATAGCGATCCAAATTTTTCGCTGTTCAGCGTGCCACGGGTTGCCATCACGCCGATGACCTTGGTGTGGCTCGACTGGGCTGCGGGCTTCAAGGCCGGTTCTATGCCCACAATGGGCAGGTCGGGGAAGTCCTGGCGCAGCAACTTGATCGCCGCGGCGGTTGCGGTATTGCATGCCACCACCAAGGCTTTGATGTGGTGCAGCTCGATAAGGTAGCGGGCGATAGAGTGGGACCGGGCGATGACGTGAGCGTCATCGCGTTCGCCGTAGGGGGCGTGGCCGCTGTCGCCAACGTAAACAAATTTTTCCAGCGGCAGCTCACTGTGCAGGGCCCGCAGCACGCTCAAGCCCCCGACGCCACTGTCAAAAACGCCTATGGCATCGGTCGATCGGTCACCGACCGGTGTGCCATTAGGCGGCATGTTTGGAGGGCATCGTGTTGACAGTGCTCAGGCCGACTGCACCGGGATATTTTTGAACTCGCCGGTGGCAATTTTCTTTTGCCACTCGGCCGGGCCGGTGATGTGGGCGCTGGTGCCACCCGAATCCACTGCCACGGTAACCGGCATGTCAACGACATCGAATTCGTAAATGGCTTCCATGCCCAGGTCGGCAAAGCCCACCACCTTGGCCGCCTTGATGGCCTTGCTCACCAGGTAGGCGGCGCCGCCCACGGCCATCAGGTAGGCGCTTTTGTGCTTCTTGATGGCTTCAATGGCGACCGGGCCGCGCTCGGCCTTGCCGACCATGCTGATCAGGCCGGTTTGCGCCAGCATCATTTCGGTGAATCCGTCCATACGGGTGGCGGTGGTGGGGCCGGCGGGGCCGACGGCCTCGCCCTTGACAGGGTCGACCGGGCCCACGTAGTAAATGACGCGGTTGGTAAAGTCGACCGGCAGCTTCTCTCCCTTGGCCAGCATGTCCTTGATGCGTTTGTGCGCTGCGTCACGCCCGGTAAGCATCTTGCCGTTGAGCAGCAGGGTTTGGCCCGGTGTCCAGCTGGCGACTTCGGCCGGTGTCAGGGTGTTGAGGTCGACCTTTTTGCTCTTGACGTAATCGGGTGCCCAGGCGACGTCGGGCCAGGTGTCCAGTGAAGGCGGCGTCAGGTAGACCGGGCCGCTGCCGTCCATCACAAAGTGGGCGTGGCGGGTGGCGGCACAGTTCGGGATCATGGCAATCGGCTTGCTGGCGGCGTGGGTCGGATACATCTTGATCTTGACGTCCAGCACGGTGGTCAGTCCACCCAGACCCTGCGCGCCAATGCCCAGCGCATTAACCTTGTCAAACAGTTCCAGTCGCAGTGCCTCGACCTTGCTGAGTACGGTGCCACTGGCGGCCTTAGCCTGCAACTGGTACATGTCCAGATCGTCCATCAGGCTTTCCTTGGCCATCAACACCGCTTTTTCGGCCGTGCCGCCGATACCGATGCCCAGCATGCCGGGTGGGCACCAACCTGCGCCCATGGTGGGCACGGTCTTGAGCACCCAGTCCACCACCGAGTCGCCGGGGTTGAGCATATACATCTTGCTCTTGTTCTCGGAGCCGCCGCCCTTGGCCGCTACGGTCACTTCCACCGTGTTGCCGGGAACGATTTCGGTGAAGATGACCGCAGGCGTGTTGTCCTTGGTGTTCTTGCGCAGGAATTCGGGGTCGGCAACGACGGAGGCGCGCAGCGTGTTGTCGGGGTGGTTGTAGCCCTGGCGCACGCCTTCGTTGATGGCGTCATCCAGGCTGCCGGTGAAGCCTTCCCAGCGCACATCCATACCGACTTTGAGGAACACGTTGACGATGCCGGTGTCCTGACAAATGGGGCGGTGGCCGGTTGCGCTCATCTTGCTGTTGGTCAGGATCTGGGCGATGGCGTCCTTGGCTGCCGGGCTTTGCTCGCGCTCATAGGCACGCGCCAGATGGGCGATGTAGTCGGCCGGGTGGTAGTAGCTGATGTACTGCAGTGCTGCGGCCACGGATTCAATCAGGTCAGCCTGGCGGATGGTGCTCATGGGTGTCTTTCGAAAGTTGGGATGGGGTTGATCAGTGCTGATCGCTTTTGGGCTGTGACATCAGCTTGTCGGTAAAGGCAATGGCCATTGCTGACAGCAAAAACGTGATGTGGATGACGGTTTGCCAGAGCAGTACCTTCTCTTCGTAATTTGCTGCGTTGATAAAGGTTTTCAGCAGATGGATGGAGCTGATGCCGATGATGGCGGTTGCCAGTTTGACCTTGAGCACCGAAGCATTGACATGGCTGAGCCACTCGGGCTGGTCGGGGTGGTCATCCAGGTTCATGCGCGAGACAAAAGTTTCGTAGCCGCCCACGATCACCATGATGAGCAGGTTGGAGATCATCACCACGTCAATCAGGGCGAGCACCACCAGCATGATGATGGTCTCATTCAGTCCGGTGACCTCTACCGTGTCCTTGTAGCCAATACTTTTGACCAGAAGTGCCAGTGCATGTTGATTGCCAAAGGCCGCTTCCATCAGGTGCAGCAGTTCGACCCAGAAGTGGTACACGTACACCGTCTGGGCCGCAATCAGTCCAAGATACAGCGGCAACTGCAGCCAACGGCTCGAAAAAATCACTTTGGCGAGCAGGGTCATGTGCTGGGCGTTTTGCTTGGAGGGCTTGGAGGGGCTCATGGGGTGATTGGGTTTTCGTGGCACAAGCGGACATTGTAAAAGCCTGTACCCGCGGGCCGTGGTCATTAAACAGGTTGCTCCGCGAGTGCTGCGCCATTTGTTGCTGTAAGTCAGTGATTTGTAAGTGCTTGGCACCAATATTCGCCCAGTTTTGATTTAACAGAGGAGACAACCCCTATGAGCACAACGACCGAAACCGCAAGCGTATTGCCTACTTATTTGCCTAGCGCAGAGTTCGTCAAGAACGCAGCTATCCCCAGCATGGACGCTTACAACGCGCTGTGCAAGGAGGCAGAAACTGATTACGAAGGTTACTGGGGTCGTCTGGCCAAGGAATTTCTGAGCTGGAAAGTGCCCTTTACCAAGGTGCTGGACGAAAGCGAAGCGCCTTTCTTCAAGTGGTTTGCTGACGGCAAGCTCAATGCTTCCTACAACTGCCTGGACCGCAACGTCGAAAAAGGTCTGGGAGAAAAGACCGCCATCATTTTTGAGGCCGATGGCGGCGAAGTGACCAAGATCAACTACAAAGACCTGCTGGCCAAGACCAGCCAGATCGCCAATGGCTTGAAGTCCCTGGGCATCAAAAAGGGTGACCGCGTGGTCATCTACATCTCCATGTCCATTGACGGTGTGGCTGCCATGCAGGCTTGCGCCCGCATCGGTGCAACCCATTCCGTGGTGTTTGGCGGCTTCTCGGCCCAATCCCTGCGTGACCGCATTGAAGATACCGGCGCTGTGGCAGTGATCACTGCCGACCATCAGGTGCGCGGAGGCAAGCAATTGCCCCTGAAATCCATCGTCGACGAAGCCCTGACACTGGGTGGCTGCGATTCCATCAAAAACGTGCTGGTCGTCAAGCGCAGCGGTTCTGAAATCGCCATGACCGCCGGTCGTGACCAGTGGATGCATGATTTGGTGGCTGGCCAGTCCACCACCTGCGAGCCTGAGTGGGTCGAGGCCGAACACCCCCTGTTCCTGCTTTACACCTCTGGTTCCACCGGCAAGCCCAAGGGCGTGCAGCACTCCACTGGCGGCTACCTGCTGCACGCAGCGCTGACCACCAAGTGGACATTCGACCTGAAGGCCGATGACGTCTTCTGGTGCACGGCCGATATCGGCTGGGTGACCGGTCACACCTACATCACCTATGGCCCGCTGGCCCTGGGCGGAACAGAGATTGTGTTTGAAGGTGTCCCCACCTTCCCGGACGCAGGACGTTTCTGGAAAATGATTCAGGACCACAAGTGCACCGTGTTCTACACCGCACCGACTGCTATCCGCTCTTTGATCAAGGCCGCTGAAGCAAAAGATGCTGTGCACCCCAAGAGCTATGACCTGTCCAGCCTGCGCTTGCTGGGCTCGGTGGGCGAGCCGATCAACCCCGCTGCCTGGGAGTGGTACTACAAGCACGTGGGCGGCAGCAAGTGCCCCATCGTGGACACCTTCTGGCAAACCGAGACCGGTGGCCACATGATCACACCTTTGCCGGGTGCAACACCCATGGTTCCAGGTTCCTGCACGCTGCCGTTCCCAGGTATCCAGGCTGCCATCGTGGACGAGACCGGTAAGGACGTACCCAATGGCCAGGGTGGTATTTTGGTTGTGAAGCGCCCATGGCCTTCGATGATCCGCAACATCTGGGGTGACCCTGATCGTTTCAAGAAGAGCTACTACCCCGATGACTTCAAGGGCAAGTACTACCTCGCTGGCGACGGTGCCATCCGTGACGAGAAGACCGGTTACTTCACCATCACCGGCCGTATCGACGACGTGCTGAACGTGTCGGGTCACCGCATGGGCACGATGGAAATCGAATCGGCTCTGGTGAGCTGCACCGAACTGGTGGCAGAGGCCGCCGTGGTCGGCCGTCCTGACGACACGACCGGCGAAGCCGTGTGTGCCTTTGTGGTGCTGAAGCGGCCACTGCCGGTGGGCGACGAAGCCAAAGCCATTGCCAAGCAACTGCGTGACCACGTGGGCAAGGAAATCGGCCCGATTGCCAAGCCCAAGGACATCCGCTTTGGTGACAACTTGCCCAAGACGCGCTCCGGCAAGATCATGCGCCGTCTGCTGCGTTCCATCGCCAAGGGTGAGGCCATCACGCAAGATACTTCGACTCTGGAAAATCCGGCCATCCTGGACCAGCTGGGACAAGCCTATTGATTTGGCGCACGCTCGCCAATGAAAAAAAGCCCGCAGTAGCGGGCTTTTTTACGGTGGTGCCATTTGGTGGTGCACGCCGTGGATTGGGTTACAGTGGAACCGGATTACAGGAGATCGCCATGTATTTAGTGGGCTTGGGATTGGTCTTTTTGACCCTGAAATTTATGGAAATCGGCCCCATCGCAATGTGGGACTGGTGGATTGTCTTAT
>JAIPDC010000239.1 GCA_021737865.1 Rhodoferax sp. | reverse complement strand
ACCCTTATAGTGCAACAATGTTACCAGATGCCGATCTGCCGAATGGTTCCTTGGAAGCGGGGCGTGGACGCTTGAGCTTTCCGCCTCAAAGCGCGGCGAAGTCTTTGTTGCCGCGAGCACCTGCGCTCATGGTGCCGATCCGCTCGTTGGGCACGAATCACCGCGAAAGGATTGCCGCGCACCTATTGTCATTGGACCCGAATGATCGCTATTTGCGCTTTGGGTACATCGCGCATGACGAGCAGATTCAGCGATATGTATATGGATTGGATTTTGAGCGTGACGAGATATTTGGGATCTACAACCGGCGACTGCACCTCATCGCCATGGCCCACCTGGCTTACGCAGACGTTGCGAGTTGCGAATCTTGCGCGGAGTTCGGTGTATCGGTACTTTCTTCCTCCAGGGGGCGTGGATATGGGGCCCGTCTTTTTGAACGCGCTGCAATGCACGCCGCCAACGATGGGATACGCCACATGCTTGTCCACGCGTTGAGCGAAAACGCAGTCATGCTGACGATTGCGCGCAAGGCAGGAGCGCAGGTTGTTCGCAAAGGCAGTGACAGCGAGGCCTATTTGGAGTTGCCAGCATCAACGATTGACAGTCGATTAGCAGAGATGGTGGAGGAGGCTGTGGCTCAGACAGACTATCGAATGAAAGTGCAGGTCAAGCGATTCTGGAGATTTCTGGCTGGGGTAAAAGCAATTCGCAGAGGTTGAAAATGAATCGAAGGCCACCGCTCCACCGTAGCTCAACTTGACTGCCGACGGGGTGGTCGCACAAATCCGCTATCCTTGAGGGTCCGAAACAATGGCAGTCCCTGCTCCCACGTCAGTGTCAGACCCACATCCTGCGCGCCCACCCGACAAAGAAGACAAGCGCACATTTTTGCGCAAGCTCGCCGAGTTCCTCCATCCCGGCCCAGATTCAACTGCCGAACTAATAGAAACTCTGGCAGAGGCAGAGGACAACAAAATTATCGGCGCGGAATCACGCGCCATGCTTGAGGGTGTTATCCGGATGGCGGATATGACGGCGGGTGATGTCATGGTCGCGGCGACGCGCATGGACTTGATCAACATCCAGGCGCCCATGGAATCCTTGATCAACACCGTTATTGACACCGCTCACTCGCGCTTTCCGGTCTTCGAAGGTGAGCGCGAAAACGTGATTGGCATCCTGATGGCGAAAGACCTGCTCAAATTGCAGCGGGCGCCCGAACTCAATATCCGCGCGTTGCTGCGGCCCGCAGTATTTGTACCTGAGACCAAGGGGTTGAATGATCTGTTGCGTGATTTCAGGGGTAATCGAAACCACCTCGCGATTGTGATTGACGAGTTTGGCCGTGTCGCGGGATTGATCACCATTGAAGACGTGCTAGAGCAAATCGTGGGGGAGATCGAAGACGAATTTGACATCGCGGAAGATGCCGGCGACATTTTTGCCTTGGCAGACCGCAGCTATCGGGTCAGTGGAGCAACGTCGATCGAGCGCGTCAACGATGCGTTCTTCGTCAACCTGGCCGGCTCTGACCCTGACGATCACTTTGACACCATCGGCGGCCTGATCGCACATGAGATGGGTCATGTGCCCAAGCGCGGAGAGCGTTTTGCGTTTGGTGGCCTGAATTTTCTTGTGCTTCACGCCAAAGGCGGTGCGGTTAAGTGGTTCAAGGTCTCGCCTGCGGTCCCACAGGCGCGCTAGCCTGACGCGCAAATTGGAAATGGGACATCGCATCGCAGGCAATGACGTCCTCAGAGTAGTTATTGTTCTTATCGCGGGCTGCGCGCAATCGGCCGGGGTGGCATGGCCGCTGAACATGGGTTTTGCCAGTGGTGCCCCAGTGTGGTGGCTACAGTGCGGGGCCCTGGCTGTGCTGCCCTTCACGGTTCATGCCTCTACGACCTGGCGTCAGGCAGCAGTCCTGGGCTGGGTGTTCTCTGCGGCCTGGCTTTGCGCGACATTCTGGTGGTTATACATCTCCATGCACACCTATGCGGGACTGAACGCGTACCTGACGGCATTGGCCATCGGCGCGTTGGCCATGGCGCTGGGTGGTTACTATGCCCTCGCCTGCGGGGCGTTTTGGCGCTTGCGGGGGCGAAACCCGGTCTTGGTTAGTCTGCTTTTCGCTGCCTTGTGGACCATCGCCGAAATGGCACGCGGAACCTGGTTCACTGGTTTTGGCTGGGGCGCAATAGGGTATGCCCATGCCGACGGGCCGTTCGCAGCATACATCCCATGGGTCGGGTCGTATGGAGTCGGCGCCCTCGCCGCTTGGATGGCTATTGCGGCTGTCTTTGCGGTCCAGGGGAATGCCATTTTAAGAATTGCCGTCGTGCTTGTCATAAGCATTGGCTTGCTGTTACCGCATGTGTCGCATCCTTGGTCAACGTCCGCTGGTACGCTGTCGGTCACCTTGTTGCAGGGCAATATTCCGCAAGATGAGAAGTTTCAGCAGGGCTCCGGCGTACCACTGGCATTGCAATGGTACGGTGAGCAACTTGCACGCAGTAGCACCGACCTGGTCGTGGCACCGGAAACCGCTATTCCTCTGTTACCGCAGGATCTGCCCGAAGAGTATTGGGGCGCACTGAATGAGCGCTTTGCCGCTGGTTCCCAGGCCGCGCTGGTGGGTGTTCCCATGGGAAACTTTACGCAGGGATACACCAACTCGGTTTTGGCATTCGCGCCCCAACGCACAGCGGTATGGCAGTACGACAAACATCACCTGGTGCCGTTTGGGGAATTCATTCCTCCTCTTTTCAAGTGGTTTACGCGGATGATGAATATTCCGCTGGGTGATTTCAATCGCGGCGCCGTAGGGCAGGCCTCGTTCGAATGGATGGGCCAGCGGCTGGCACCTAATATTTGCTATGAAGATCTGTTTGGGGAAGAGCTTGGCGCGCGTTTCATCGATTCAGCGCAAGCGCCTACGATCTTCGTCAACGCAAGCAACATTGGCTGGTTTGGTGATAGCGTCGCCATCGATCAGCATCTGCAGATCAGCCGCATGCGGGCGCTGGAGTTTGAGCGCCCCATGATCCGCGCAACGAACACCGGAGCGACGGTGGTCATTGACCACCACGGCCATGTGACCCATTCCCTGCCGCGACTGGTCCGTGGTGTGCTGGTGGCGAATGTCGAGGGCCGCACGGGCACCACACCCTTCGCCTGGTGGGTCGCGCGTTTCGGGCTTTGGCCAATCTGGATCCTGGCGCTTGCTACTGTTTTTATAGCTATCCGTGCAAGGGGCATCGGGGCACGGTGACGGTTTCGCCCCTGTAAAATGAGCGCATGCTCACATTTCAACAAATCATCCTGAAGTTGCAGTCCTATTGGGCCGATCAGGGCTGCGCGCTCTTGCAGCCTTACGACATGGAAGTCGGAGCCGGCACCTCGCATACCGCGACATTTTTGCGCGCCCTTGGCCCCGAGCCCTGGAAGGCCGCTTATGTTCAACCCAGCCGCCGCCCCAAGGATGGACGTTATGGCGAGAACCCGAACCGGCTGCAGCATTATTATCAGTACCAGGTGGTCCTAAAGCCCGCGCCCAGCAACATTCTGGAGCTGTACCTGGGTAGCCTGGAAGCCTTGGGCTTTGACCTGAAGAAAAACGACATCCGTTTTGTTGAAGACGACTGGGAGAACCCGACGCTGGGCGCCTGGGGCTTGGGCTGGGAAGTCTGGCTCAACGGCATGGAGGTGACACAGTTCACGTACTTCCAGCAAGTCGGCGGCATCGACTGCAAGCCGATCACCGGTGAAATCACCTACGGTCTGGAACGCCTGGCCATGTACCTGCAGGGCGTGGACAACGTCTACAACCTGAAATGGACCGAGGGACTGTCCTATGGCGACGTGTACAAGCAGAACGAAGTGGAGCAGTCCACCTACAACTTCGAGCACAGTGATGCCGATTTCCTGTTCACCGCATTTGGTGCGCATGAGAAACAGGCCAAACATTTGATGGACCAACAACTGGCCTTGCCCGCTTATGAGCAAGTGCTCAAGTGCGCACACAGTTTCAATCTACTGGACGCGCGGGGCGCTATCAGCGTGACCGAACGCGCCGCCTACATTGGTCGCATTCGTAATCTCGCGCGTGGGGTCGCTCAAAGCTATTTCGAGAGCCGCGAACGATTGGGCTTTCCCATGGCCCCGCGTGAGTGGGTGCAACAGATGACGACGAAGAAAGCCGCATGATGACAACCAAGAACCTTCTCGTTGAACTGTTTGTCGAAGAGCTGCCGCCAAAGGCACTCAAGAAGCTCGGAGATGCCTTCGCCAGCCAACTGACCGAACAGCTCAAATCGCTTGGCCTCATCAACGGCGACTCCGTCACGACTGCCTATGCATCACCGCGCCGCTTGGCCGCACACATCAGCCACGTCTGGCTGAAAGCCGCAGACAAAGCGGTGCAGCAAAAACTCATGCCAGTGGCTGTTGGTCTGGACGCGACCGGCAACGCCAGCCCCGCGCTGCTCAAAAAGCTACAGGCGTTGGGTGCGGATGTCAGTGACCCGGTTGCCGCCGTGGCTTCGCTCAAGCGCGCGCCGGATGGGAAGGCCGAGGCCCTGTTCTATGACAGTCTGGTGACGGGTGCGACGCTAGATATCGGCTTGCAAAAAGCATTGGAAGAAGCCATTGCCAAGTTGCCTATACCCAAGGTCATGAGTTATCAACTGGAGCGTGATTGCGACCTGCCGGGCTGGACCAGCGTCAACTTTGTCCGACCCGCGCACGGTCTGGTCGCCCTGCACGGAAAAACCGTGGTCCCGGTTACGGTATTGGGCCTTACGGCAGGTCACACCACGCAGGGGCACCGCTTTGAAGCGGCCCTGTCGCCCGTCATGATCCTGGATGCCGACAGTTATGCCGCCACGCTGCGCACGGATGGCGCGGTGATTGCATCGTTCTCCGAGCGCAAGGCCGAGATCGCCCGGCAACTCGCCGCGGCCGCAGTCAAAGTCGGCGGCGGGTGCCGACCCATCGAAGATGATGCGCTGCTCGATGAAGTCACCGCCCTGGTGGAGCGTCCCAATGTGCTCATCTGCCAGTTCGAACAAGAATTCCTGGATGTGCCGCAAGAGTGCCTGATCCTGACGATGAAGGCCAACCAAAAGTACTTCCCGCTGCTGGACTCCGCGAATAAACTGACCAACAAGTTTCTGGTGGTCAGCAATATTTCGCCCCAGGACACCAGCTTTGTGATTGGCGGCAATGAGCGCGTGGTGCGTCCGCGTCTGGCCGATGCCAAGTTTTTCTTTGACCAGGACCGCAAGAAAACCCTGGCATCGCGTGTCGATGGCCTGGCAAAAGTGGTCTACCACAACAAGCTCGGCACCCAGGGCGAACGTGCGCAGCGGGTAGCCGATATCGCAGCGCAAATCGTCGATCAGTTGCGAAAGGCCACGGTGCCCTACAGCGTGCTGGCCAAAGATGAATTGGATGTGCTGGCCAGTAAAGTCGGCCAGGCAGCCCTTTTGGCAAAAACTGATTTGCTGACCGACATGGTGGGCGAGTTCCCCGAGTTGCAGGGCATCATGGGTGGCTACTACGCGCGCCATGACGGCCTGCGCGATGGCGTTGCCATTGCCATTGAAGACCACTACAAACCCCGATTTGCCGGCGATGCACTGCCGCGCAACCATACCGGCAGTGTCGTTGCGCTAGCCGACAAGCTCGAAACCCTGGTTGGCATGTTCGG
>JAIPDC010000238.1 GCA_021737865.1 Rhodoferax sp. | reverse complement strand
TGACCAGAGGCTCCTGGGTGTAATCGAAGGTCAGCACGTTGGTCGCGTAGTCCTTCTTGCGGTAATCGCGATTCAGTGTCTGGCCTTCTTCGGCATCCACAATGCGCACGGTGATTTCGGCATCGGTTTGCAGCGTGTGGCGAATCCATTTCTTGACCATGTGGCGGGGCAGGGCGGCGCGGTGCTTTTCGGCCTTTGTGACTGAGCTGAATTGCAGGGAGAGTGTGAGGTCGGGCAGCATGGATGCGTTTGTTTGCTCAGGGTTTGACGACGTTGTGTCGATTAGGCGTGCGGGTCTTGGGCAGACCCACGCGGGGCAGCTCTGGCGCCTCTTCGGGAATGGCGATGGACGGCAACTCGGTCAACCGGGCAGCGTCATAGGCGTCAACCACACGGGCCACCAGCGGGTGGCGCACGATATCCAAGCTGGTCAGGTGCGTGATGGCGATGCCGCTGACCCGGCGCAGCACGCGCTCGGCATCCACCAGGCCGCTGAGTTGGGTCTTGGGCAAGTCAATCTGGCTTACATCGCCGGTGATCACCGCCTTGGCACCAAAACCGATGCGGGTCAAAAACATCTTCATTTGCTCGGGCGTGGTGTTTTGCGCTTCGTCCAGAATGACAAATGCGTTGTTCAGCGTGCGCCCGCGCATGAAGCCCAGCGGCGCGATTTCCAGCTGTTGGCGCTCAAAGGCCTTGTGCACCTGGTCATAACCCATCAGGTCATAGAGCGCGTCGTACAGCGGGCGAAGGTAGGGGTCGACCTTCTGGTTCAGGTCGCCGGGCAAAAAGCCCAGGCGTTCACCGGCTTCGACCGCCGGGCGGGTCAGCACAATACGCTGCACAGCGCTGCGCTGCAGGGCGTCCACTGCGGCGGCCACGGCCAGGTAAGTCTTGCCGGTGCCGGCCGGTCCAATACCGAATGTGATGTCGTGCTCGGCGATGTTGTCCAGGTACAGCGCCTGGTTCTTGCTGCGCGGCTTCAGGTCGGCCCTGCGTGTGGCCAGGCTGGGCCCATCGCTGTCATTGCCTGAGCCATCGCCCGAGAGCATAAGTTGCACGGTGGCCGCGCTGATGGGGTTGGCCGCCAGTTCGTACAGCGCCTGCACCATGTCCATGGCGCGCTGCGCCTTTGCCTTGGGGCCGTCGATCTTGAATTGCTCGTGGCGGTGGGCGATGCGGATGCCCAGTGCCACTTCGATGGTTCGCAGGTGCTCATCGGTGGGGCCACACAGGTGGGACAGACGGTGGTTGTTCAGTGGCGAGAAGGTGTGTCTGAGAATCAAGCTGATAATTCCATCAAGGGGTGGCTAAGGTACAGGTGCCCCAATCATAGGCAACAAAACGCCAAAGCAACCCAGGGCACACAATGATCGGCAAACTCACAGGCATTCTGAGCGACAAAAACCCACCCCAGGTGATAGTGGACTGCGGCGGTGTGGGCTACGAAGTTCAGGTTCCCATGAGCACGTTTTACAACCTGCCCACGGCGGGTGAAACCGTGTCGCTGCTGACCCACTTTGTGGTGCGCGAAGATGCGCAGATCCTGTACGGCTTTGCTTCATCGGTGGAGCGTGCGGCCTTTCGCGAGTTGATCAAGATTTCCGGCGTGGGGCCGCGCACCGCGCTGTCGGTGCTGTCGGGCATGAGCGTGGGCGAGCTGTCGCAGGCTGTCACCCTGCAAGAGGCCGGGCGGCTGATCAAGGTGCCCGGAATTGGCAAGAAGACCGCCGAGCGTCTGCTGCTGGAGCTCAAGGGCAAACTCGGCGCAGACATCGGGGCTGCGGCGACTTTGGTCAACGATGCACAGGCCGACATTCTGCAGGCGCTGCTGGCATTGGGCTACAGCGACAAGGAAGCCGCCGCCGCCCTCAAGGCCCTTCCGGCCGAAGTGGGGGTGAGCGAAGGCATCAAGCTGGCGTTACGCGCCCTGGCGAAGTAGGCGACGAAACGCGACCCTCTCGTGGGGCAGGGAGCCACGCTTACTGAGCTTCCCGAACCGGTCGGCCATTCACGGGCTGGACTGGTCGCGCATTGTTGGGGTAGATCTGGGTGAACAGCTTGTACTGCGCTTTGCTGAGGGTAACAGGCTGCTTCATGACCATCCACAGCACGCCTTCAGTGCATGGGGGCGTCGTTAACGATCCCATGAACTGGTAATAACGCTGATCTTTGGGCAGCAACTCGTTCACATCGAGCAGACCCTGCGGCATGCGAACCCGGTCGCCGCTGTCCAGCGGCATATAGGTCCAGACTTTGTCAACCATGGGGTTGGCGTTGCCCTCTTGCAACAGCACTGCGACCACGGCGAGCTGGCCTTCGCTGTTCTTGTGCACCAGATGCGCCACCATGGGGAACCGCTTGAAATTGATCTGCTCTTCCGATGGCGTGTGGAAGTGAAACTGCAGCAGGCGGTAGTTTGAGCCGCGCACCGTGATGGAGTTGTCGCCTTGTACATCCACTTGAATCGTGTGGCCGTTGTTGACCACGGTCGCATCGCTGGCGGAGTAGGCGAACTGCACCGGCTCGGCCGGGCCTTGCAGTGTGGCACCATTCTCGATGTTGATGGGGGACTGGCGTTTGCCGATGGCGCACACGTTGAACTCGGGCTTGAGCGTGCCCCAGGCCTGCGGGCCGGTGTCACCCTCATAGGCCCAGTGTGCCTCGGCGCCATGGGAACCGCCGGATGTGGCGTGGGTTGCCGCTGGCGCATTGCCTGAAGCGTGGCCTGACACCGCGGCGGCGCGCGCCTGGGCATAGCGTTGGCTGGACAAGGCTTTGGCTGCCGGAGAGATGCTGTGGCTGCCGGCGCTCGAATGTGCCGGTGCGCTGGTCGGTCTGGCCTCAGGGGCGCTCTTGTCTTCCACCGTCACGGTCATTTTTTTGCTGGATACCACGGTGCCGGCCATGGCGGCGCGAATTTTTTCAGCCATCGGGTTCCCGCTGGCAGGCGGAAGGCCTTCAAGGGGAGTTGTCTTTTTTGCAGTTGGCGCTTCGTGGGCATCCGGGGTGGCAGCCTTGTCGGGTGCAGAGGGTGCTTTGGCGGACTTGGTGGCGGCAGGGGCTGCGTGAGCGGGGCCATGGTCGGCGGCCGGATCGGCGGCCCACGCGCTTGCACTGATTGCCATGCCAAAGGCGCAGACCAGCGGGAGAAGCACAGGGGCTGAACGGGAAACAGGGTAGTGGGTCATGGCTTGGCGTGCCTCGGGTGCGTACAAAAATGAATTGGGCCTATCCATCGTATCGGCCAAAAGTCGCTTCAACTTGAATGCGGGCGGCTTCGGTAACGCCGCTGCACGCTATAGTGGGCCTCCATCATCCCCTGCACCGATAGCCCACCGTGAGCATACAGACCGACGATTTTGCCGCCCCGCCGCCCAAACGCATGGTGTCGACAGCGTCGACCTCACCCCAGGAAGAGGCCATTGAACGTGCCCTGCGACCCAAATTGCTCGACGAATACGTGGGTCAGACCAAGATCCGTGAGCAGTTGGAGATTTTTATCAGCGCCGCCAAGATGCGCGGCGAAGCGCTGGACCATGTGCTGCTGTTTGGTCCGCCCGGCCTGGGAAAGACCACGCTCAGCCACATTGTTGCAGCCGAGTTGGGCGTCAATCTGCGCCAGACCAGTGGCCCGGTGCTGGAAAAACCCAAGGATCTGGCCGCGCTGTTGACCAATCTGGAAAAAAACGACGTCCTGTTCATCGATGAAATCCACCGTCTATCGCCGGTCGTTGAGGAGATTTTGTACCCCGCGCTGGAAGACTACAAGATCGACATCATGATTGGCGAAGGCCCGGCCGCGCGCTCCATCAAGCTCGACCTGCAGCCCTTCACCCTGGTTGGCGCCACCACGCGCGCGGGCATGTTGACCAACCCGCTGCGCGACCGCTTCGGCATCGTGGCGCGGCTTGAGTTCTACACCGCAGACGAACTGGCCCGTATTGTCAAACGCAGCGCCGGCCTGCTCAATGCCCCGATGGATGCCGAAGGTGGCTTTGAGATTGCCCGACGCTCGCGCGGCACGCCGCGCATTGCCAACCGCTTGCTGCGCCGCGTGCGGGACTTTGCCGATGTCAAGGGCAGCGGGCATATCAGCCTGGACATCGCCAATCGCGCGCTGGCCATGCTCGACGTCGACGCGCAGGGCTTTGACATCATGGACCGCAAGGTGCTCGAAGCCGTGATCCTGCGCTTTGACGGCGGCCCGGTGGGGCTGGACAACATTGCCGCCAGCATTGGAGAGGAGCGCGAAACGATTGAAGACGTGATCGAGCCTTATCTCATTCAGCAAGGGTATTTGCAGCGCACACCGCGTGGGCGCATCGCCACGCTGTCGGCGTACCGGCATCTGGGCGTGACGCCAAAGACTACCGGTGACGGCGTGTTCGCGGAGTGATCAAGTCAATCACTTTACCGGGTTCGTATTGGCGCTCACACCAGGGCGGCGGCATTTTGCTGATCGTGCTGGCCACCCTGGCCTTTGCCTCGCTCGACACTGCTACCAAACACGCCACAACCCTGGCTCCGGTGCTGATGCTCTTGTGGTTTCGGTACCTGTTTCAGGCCGTTGTGACCTTTGCCCTGCGTTTTCCGGTGCAGGGAAAGACTCTGCTGCGCACACCTAACCCGCGTTTTCAGGCTCTGCGCGGCCTGTTGCTGCTGGTTACCAGCGCTTGCTCGTTCTTCGGCCTGCAATATTTGCCGGTCGGCGAGTTCACCGCCATGGTGATGCTGTCGCCCTTGGTGGCGACCGCACTGGCTGCGTGGGCGCTGAAGAATTCGGTGTCCGCACGGCGCTGGGTGCTGATGGTCATCGGCCTGTCGGGCGTGTTGCTGGTGGTTCGCCCCGGTGGCCAGGTGTTTGGCTGGGCGCTATTGTTTCCGGTCCTGCTGGTTGGCACCTACGCCTCGTTTCAAGTGCTGACGAGTCGACTGAGCGGTGAAGAAAATCCCTACACCACCCATTTTTACACCGGCCTGGTGGGTGCGGTGATCATGACGCCTTTGGCAGTCTTCAGCTGGAACACTTCCGCGTTGTTGAACTATTGGCCCTGGTTTGTGCTGGTCGGCTTCCTGGGGACCTTTGGCCATTTGATGCTGATACGGGCCTATATGCGCGCATCGGCTGTGGTTTTAGCACCCTTCTTGTACACCCAGATCGCCTTCGCCACCCTGTCAGGCTGGGTGGTTTTTAACCATGTGCCGGATGCCCTGGCCTGGGTCGGCATTGCAGTTATTGCTGCCAGCGGCGTGGGCAATGCGCTGCTGTCAGCGCATGAAACGACCAAGGCGCGGATCTTGACCGGGCCGGCGTCAGTGCTCGCCGCCCGAAACCCGTCCGCGTAGCTTTTTGACTTCACCCCGGGTGGACTTGCTGTCCAGCCGTTTGAGCTTGGAGCTGCGCGTCGGTTTGGTCGCCTTGCGCGGCTTTTGCAGCACGGCCACACTGTCGACCAGGGCCTGCAGTCGTTCTATCGCATCCTGGCGGTTCTGCTCCTGGCTGCGCGTGGTTTGCGCCTTGATGACGACCACGCCATCGGCGGTGATGCGCTGGTCGTTCAGTGCCATCAGCCGCTGCTTGATCTCATCGGGCAGCGATGAGTTCGCAATGCTGTAGCGCAGGTGGATGGCACTGGAGACCTTGTTGACATTCTGCCCACCCGCACCCTGCGCGCGGATGGCGGTGAACTCGATCTCGTCTTCCAGCAGGGGGATCAGCGGTTCAGGCATGTGCAGTTGCGTGGGTGGTCATCACGCATTTTTGTTCAGGCTGCGCGCGCATTGTCCGGGTGCGCTGGC